>JAHFCH010000024.1 GCA_023249635.1 Fibrobacterota bacterium | reverse complement strand
AGCGTCCGCTGCTGTACCGCAAGGGCGGGGAATCGGGACCTGCCTATGGCGCCGCGCGCCTGGCGCGCATCGCATTGACCAACGAGAAGCCGGCGGACGTATGTACCGCCCCGGCGGTAGACTATTCCGTGGGGCCCGAGGCCAAATGGTCCGCGCGCTACGAAGGCAAGCTGGCGCTGTATCGCCAGCTGTACCAGGATCTCAAGCCGCGCTTCGGCGCCAAGGTTTGAAGGCGAACAACGATTGAGGGTGGGGGGCCGTTGCGGCCCGGCGAATTTCGAAAGGAAGACCGAATGGCAGACACTTATTTCAAGGACATCCCGGGCATACGCTTCGAGGGACCGGAGAGCGAGAATCCTCTCGCGTTCCGGTATTACGACAAGAACCGCATGGTACTGGGCAAGCGCATGGAAGATCAGCTGCGCTGCGCCGCCTGCTATTGGCATACCTTCGCCTGGAATGGCGCGGACGTATTCGGCGCGGGTACTTTCGACCGGCCGTGGCACAAGAACCCGACCTCCATCGAGGCCGCGAAGCTGAAGCTGGCCAATGCCTTCGACTTCTTCTCCAAGCTCGGGGTTCCGTTCTATACCTTCCACGATCGCGATATGGCTCCGGAGGGCGCAAACCTTAAGGAAAGCCATAACAACCTGGACATCCTGGTGGGCGAGGCTGAGAAGGAAATGGCCCGCACCGGCGTCAAGCTGCTGTGGGGCACCGCCAACCTGTTCAGCAATCCGCGCTTCATGAGCGGCGCCGCCACCAATCCCGATCCCGAAGTCTTCGCCTACGCCGCCTCCTGCGTGCGCAAGGCCATGGACGCCACCGTACGCCTCAAGGGCGAGAACTACGTGCTGTGGGGCGGCCGCGAAGGCTACGAGACCTTGTTGAATACCGACCTGAAGCGCGAAGGCGATCAACTGGGCCGCTTCCTTTCCATGGTCGCGGATTACAAGCACAAAATCGGCTTCAAGGGCCTTCTGCTGATTGAGCCCAAGCCCAAGGAACCCACCAAGCACCAGTACGACTTCGATACCGCCACCGTCTACGCCTTTCTCCAGCGCCACGGCCTGGAGAAGGAGTTCAAGGTGAACATCGAAGCCAACCACGCCATCCTTTCCGGGCATACCTTCCAGCACGAAGTGGGCTACGCATTGGCCAACGACGTGTTCGGCAGCCTGGACATCAATCGCGGCGACGAGCAGTTGGGATGGGATACCGACCAATTCCCCAACGACGTGCCGGCTACGGCCCTGATGCTGTATACCTTGCTGCAAGGCGGGGGATTCACCTCCGGCGGCATGAACTTCGACGCCAAGCTGCGCCGCCAGAGCATCGATGCCGAGGATCTGTTCCATGCCCATATCGGCGGCATGGACGTGTTGGCCCGGGGCCTGATCATCGCGGAAAAGATGATCAAGGACGGAGCCCTGCAGAAGAAGCTCGATGAACGCTATGCCGGCTGGCACAGCGATCTGGGCCGCGGCATCCTCTCGGGCAAGAAGTCCCTGGCCGAGCTGGGTGACTTGGCGATGGCGCAGAACCTGGACCCCAAGCACCGCTCGGGACGCCAGGAAGCCCTCGAGAATCTGGTCAATCGTTATCTCTGAGTAACCCTTAGGGTCCGGGCTGGAGGGGAGCGAGGTCGCGTAAGCGGCCTCGCTTTTTTATTGGCGGTGGAGCAGTCCCCGTTTCGCGAAGGCCCGTCCCTCCGCGGAAATTCCCGACAAGGCGTAGGCGTAAGTACCCGTGGGCCACCCGCCCGCGCCCAATTCCAGGCCGCTCCTGCCTGCGCCCCGCTCATCGGCGACAACGTGCCCGGCCACATCCATCACGACCACGCGCGCCTCGCGTACCGGATCCTCTCCCAACAGGAAACGGAAACCCGCGCAGCGTCCGGCCGCGGTGGCAAACTCCGGCCCCAGGCGGCCGCGCATCCCCGGCGCCGGTCCGGAAGGCGCCAAGCCCACCTGGCCCTTGTAGTCCAGGCGTTGCACCGTGGAATTACCGGTATTGCGGATGTCCAGCATATACAGCAGTCCGTCGACGGGATTCACGTCGAACTGGATGTACTGGGCCAGGTTGTAGCTGTCGAATACCTGGGCGCTGTCGTCCCCCCGCTTCACGTGGATCTTCTGCTTGCCATGGTCGCCGAAGAAATAGGCGCCGTTGTATTCCGGGGGATATTTCCCGCCCCGGTAGAAAGCGCCGCCGGTGACCACGTTGTAGCGGCCGAGGGGATCCGCGGCCCGCAGCTCCTGCCAGGGATTGGCCATCCCGGGCTTGGCGCAATTGCCTTCGCAAATCGGGAACCCGTAGTTGCCGCCCTTTTGGATCAGGTCCAGCTCTTCGGCGAAGCTTTCGCCCACGTCGTTGACCACGATGCGCCCGGTGACGGGGTCGGCGGCCCCGGTGAAGGGTTCGCGGAATCCCAACGCCCAGATCTCGGGGCGCCAGCGCGGCCGTCCCACGAAGGGATTGTCCTTGGGGATGATGTCGGGCCAATGCCGCGCGTCGATGCGGATGAGCTTGCCTTCGAGGTTGGTGGAGTCCTGTGAGGCGCCGTGCCCGGTGGCCGCGTAGAGCATCCCGTCCGCGCCGAAGAAGGTAGCGCCGCCCGTATATACGCCAACGAAGATGCTGTCGAGGATCACGGTCTCGGTCCCGTCCGAGACGTCCGGGTTGGCGGCGGAGCCTTGGAATCGGCTGATGCGCATGCGCTTGGATCCGCCTACGTCGGCATAGTAGAACAGGTACACGTGACCGGTCTTCGCGAATTCGGGATCTACCGCCAGGCCGATGATGTTCTCGCGCTGGTTGATGTTGATGGGAACCTTGGCGAAGGGAGTCGCCAGGAGCTTGCCTTCCTTCACGATGGCTATTTCGCCTTTGCCGTGCATGCCCAGGAACAGGCGGCCGTCCGGGGCGAACTTCATGCATTGCGGGAAATTGAGGCCGGATACCACGGTGACCCGCTCGAAATCGGCCGGCAGGGCGCGAAGAGCCGCGGGAAGGCAAAGAGGTAACAGGGCGGTTACGGCAGCGCGGCGCGCGAAACGGAAAAACGAAAGCATGGGGCCTCCTGGCCCCCCAACACCCGGGGTTAAGATAAGACCAGGCGGGGAGGGGGAAGTGGACCGGGACGGGGCGGGGCGAGGCCGGGTTGACCCCGGGTTGACCCCGGGTTAAAAGTACAAGTACCGGAATTCCACGGTCAGAGGCAGGTTGTAGAACCATTCGCGCCGCGCGTAATAGATATGCGGGGCCCACCGCAGCGCGATTCCGCCCCAATCCAAGCCGAATTTCAGGGTAAGCGTGGGGACGAAAGTCGCGATTGAAAGTGAATCGTAGTAGCTGGTAATGTCATCGCCAAAGCAAAAGGAAAAGCAACCTCCGGAGTCGACCCTGATTTGTTTGCCACGGATAAGGCCTTTCGTATAGCCCAGACCCACGCTCGCTCCGGCTTCGAGAATCCCGGTGCGGACGTCCCGGCCGACGCCCAGGTCGTAGACCAGGTATCTCTCGTAGGGGAGGCTTTCATCCTTCGGGAGGATGCCCTGGAATTCATTGTAATTCAGGAACCCGCCCCGTAAGAGGTAGCCCTTCCGGTTTTTCCACTCCGCATCGATTCCCACCGTGGAAAAATTCCAAATGAACTCGGCTCCGATATAACCGGTATCGATGCTTGGCGGCGCAGGCTGGTGCAGGCGCGGTGGTTTCGAAGCTGGAGTCGAGTCCGCGGTCGCGGGGGATTGATCCGGTGAGGGCTCCGCCGGGGCCGGCGTGACCAACAGGGTGGATATCAGCAGGGCGAAAACGGTGAGGATCAATTTCATAAACGCTTCAGGTTTTCTCCCTGAGCGCGGGTTTCCTCCCCTGCTCCGGTTCCGGTATGACGCGCGCGCGCTCTTCCAGGTACCCGATAATCATAGGCATGATGATCAAAGGCGCGATGAGGCTCATGCTCAACCCCAACAACGCAGTAACCCCAAGCGTCATCAACCCGCGATGGGCCGAAAAGGCCAATCCCGCGAAGCCGGCCATGCCCACCAGGGTGGCCACCGCCGTGGTTTCACCCGTTCGCCGTAGCACGAAGAGCATGGATCCGCGGCCTTCTTCGATATAGCGGTGGTACAGGTGGACGCCGTTGTTGATCCCGAAGGCCACCAGGGCGGGGAAGGCCACCAGATTGAACCAGTTGAGCTTGATGCCCAGCACCTTCATGAATCCCAGGGTCCAGATGAGGCTGAAGAGCAGCGGCAGCACCAGCACCAGGGTACCGCGCAGGCTACGTACATCGAGCAGCACCAGCAGGGCGATGACGCCGAAAGCGAGCAGGAAGGCGCGGCGGGTATCCGGGATCATCAATGCCAGCAAATCCGCCTGGACCACCGGCAGTCCCGTGGCATGGTGCAGGGTCCCATCCGCGGTGCGGATGTCCCGCACGTCGTCGGCGAAGGCGATGTTGTTCCAGCCTTCCCGCAGGTTTACCGAAGGGAAGATGAAGGTGAACTGGCCCGAGAGCGTATCCCGACCCAGGAATTTCTGCTTGTAATTGGCCGGTAGATCGGCAGGAGTGAGCGCACGGGTTTCCCACGCGTCGGCCAGCTTCTCCAGGTTGCCGCGCAGCGGTTGCGGGGCGCTGGCGATCAAGGCCGGGGTCACGGCCTTACGAAGCTTGGCGATGATGGCCAGCTTCTCGGCCTGATCGGCCGGGAGCAGATCGGTCATGCTGGTGACCGATTGGATGGTGGGGGTAAGGGTATCCTCGCGCATCATGCGCCGTACCGCGTAGGCCACTTCCTGCGCTTCTTCGTGATCCTTGGTAAGCACCACGGCGGGCGGAACGATGGCTTCGCCGGCGGCCTGCACCAGGCTGTCCGCCTGGATATTGCTGTTGCGGAAGGTAAGCTTATCGAAGTTGAACTGGAAGCGGAGCTGGATGCCTTGATGCACGGCGGCCAGGGTAAGCACCGCCAGCGCGGCCAAATGCCAGCGCCAATGCCGGTAGGGTCGGCTACGGTACTGGTTGAAGTTGTAGATGCGGCTGCCCAGCGGCGGCAGAATGCCCCAGGGTTCCACGACGATCAGCAGGCAGGGGAAGACGATCAACACCGCGGCCAGGGTGCAGAGCATGCCGATGCCCGCCATCAGGCCGAACTCGGCGAAGCCCCGAAAGCGGGTGACCATCAGGGTGAGAAAGGCCGCGGCGCTTACCAATACGCCGGTGGTAATGGCCGGTCCCGTCTCCAGGATGATGGTTTCGAAGGCCACGCTCGCGCTCAGGTTTTTGCGGCGCTCTTCCCGGTAACGGGCCAGCATCTGGATCGCCGATTCCAGTCCGATGCCCACCAGCAGCAGGCTCAAGGGACCGCTCACCAGGCTCAGATAGCCTACGGCCTTGGATGTCAGGGCCAGGGTCCAGATGGTCGCCATGGCCAGGGGAATCAACGCCAGCACGGCGCCGAAGGGTATGCGGATGAAATACACCAGCAGCAGGAAGGCGGCCAGGTAGAGGGAACCTTTCGCGGAATCGATGATCCCGGAGTACAGCCTTCCCTCGTTCTGGATATTCCGCATCATATCGCCCGTGAAGAGGAGCTCGGGTCCCTTGGGTGAAATCTCCTTGAATTGATCCGTCACGGTCTTCACGTCGCGGTGGAAGGCGCGGCAGCGCGCGATGTCGGAAACATCGAAGCTGGGATAGACGCGCAGCACCCGGGTCTTGCCGTCCGGCGTACCCAGGAACTCCTGAAGGCGGGCGAAATATTTCTTCTCCAAATCGTCTAGGCTGGTGGCTTCGAAGGAACTCTCCTTTTCCTCGTCGTCCAGCAAATCCAGGATAAGGGGGTTACGCTTCTTGCGGCTCAGGTAGAAACCGGTTTCGAGCCGCTTGTCCACTTCCTGCAAATCGCGCAAGGATATGTAGAGCAGCTTGTGGGCCTTGTAGAAATCGGCTTCGGTACGGTATTCCAGGAAATTCACGTCGGGATGGCTGCGTAAGTGTTCCGCCAGGAACTCGACGGCGGCCCCGTTGGCGGCGGAATCCTCGGAATGCACCACGATGGCCAAATGCCCCAGCCCGCCGAACTTCTCGCCGATCTGCTTCCAAGCGCGCACGCTTTCGAATTCCCGCGGCAACAGATCCGCCATGGACATACGCATTTCCAGCCGCTTGAGCGGGAACACGGCAGCCAGGGTGAGTAGGAACGCGAGGGCCAGCACGGTGCGCGGGCGCGCGTGCATGTGGTGGAAGAGCTTGCAGAGGTAGGTGAACATGGCGATGGGTGCCGTGGGTCAATTTAGCATAATATTTTCCTAGTTTACCTTATATGGACGAGGCGCGGACGCGTAAAAGCATCCACCTATTCGACCTCGACGATACCCTCATCCATACGAATGCCCGGGTGCTGGTGCGCGATGCGCAGGGCGGTACCTTAAGGGTCCTTTCCACCGCGGAATTCACCGGTTACCGCCCCGCCGATGGCGAAGTCCTCGATTTCAGCGAGTTCTCGGATTTGGGGATCCTTTCCCGCGGTATCGTAGTGAAATACACGCGCACGATCATCGATACCATCCTCCGCTACGGTACGCGCAGCGAATTCGGCATTCTGACGGCGCGCGCCGACAAGAAACTCCACGCCCCGTTCCTCATCCGCCTCTTCCGATCCCTGTTCGGGGTGCGCCTGGCCAACGAATACATCTTCGCGGTTTCTGACGCGCGCTTCTCGGGCTATAAGGATCGCGCTGCCGCCGCCGCGGCAGGCGTTCC
The DNA here is from genome assembly GCA_023249635.1 of Fibrobacterota bacterium. GTDB lineage: Bacteria > Fibrobacterota > Fibrobacteria > UBA11236 > UBA11236 > Chersky-265. The sequence goes on along the minus strand of JAHFCH010000024.1, from coordinate 38,754 downwards.
CTTCTCCAAACTCTCGGTCTCGCAGCGCAAGGCGCTCGTCATCGCCCAGGATTTGGTGGGCCGGGGCTTCAACGATATCTCCTTCTACGACGATAGCCGTGAGAATCTGGAGAGCTTCAAGGTGATGCGCCAGGCCTTTCCGCATGTGGCCTACCGGCCGCATTTTATCGATCCCACCTGGAAGGCGCGCCTGCAGGAGTTCTGGGATTCGGGGGCCGCGCGCAAAACCCTCATCAAGGGCGCGGGCTCGGCGCGCATTATCCTGGATCATCATTCGCGGCGGAGCGCGGAGATGGAATCGGCCTTGGCGGATTTGCAGGCCGGGGACCCCATCAAGCTGGATACCGTACCGGTGTGGATCCTCTGCGAGGGCGGGAAGTTCTACTTATCCCGCGAAGCGGTAGCGTAGGCCGAAGCAGAAACCCGCGGCCAGGCGCAGGCCTGCGGCAAGCACCAGGACCGGGGAATGCCGATTGCGACCGCCGGAAACCGTCGCCGCCCCGGCACCGGCACCAATCCGCGAATGGAATTCCACGAAGGCTTTCATGCGCTTGAGGAAGCCGCCCGCGCCGCCGAAGATGCCGTGGCGACCGTAGAAAAGCCCCTGATTGAAGACGTGATCGAGGAAGAACCGGCGCCGGAATTCCGGGGAGCGGCAACCGCCTTCGACCGTCTTAAGGTGGAAGATGCGGATGGCGGGATCGGCTAGGATCACCGTGCCGCGTTTGCGCACCCGCAGGGAAAAGTCGATCTCCTCGCCTTGGGAGGCTCCTTTGAAGGAGGGGCAGAACCAGGGTGCGGGAGGCAGGCATGCCTTGGGCACCAGGGACAGGCAACCGGGGAAGAAGGGTACCTCGCCGGTTACCGGGCGGCTGAAATTGGTGCGTACTTCGCCGGTCCGCAGATCCATCCAACCGGGGGTAGGCACGTCTTCGGGCTTGTCGTCCTGATCCACCATTCCGGTAAGGATGCGATCGGGGTGGGCAAGGGCCGCGCGCTTCAGGCTCGCCAGCAGTTCGGCATCCGGCACGATATCATCGTCGAGGAAGACGACGCGATCGCGGCGGGCATGCTCCAGGCCCAGATTGCGCGCCCGCGTAAGCGAGGGCCGGTCCAGGTGCAATAGTCGCAGCCAGTCGCCATCCAGGTCGGCGGGGACGCGGAGCGGAGGCCGATTCTGATCGACCACCAGCAATTCGTCCCCTTCGCGCAATTGCGGCTGCAGGGCCCGCACGCTGTCCCACAGCACCTGATCGCGCATGTAGGTGGGAATGACGATGGAAACGGGGGCGGGATTCAAGGCAGGTTCCAAAGCGTAGTTTGGGGATCGCTTTTGTGCTTGCGCCGCATCTTGAAGGAGCCTTCCAGATTCACGGTCGAATCGGTGAAAGCGGAGTCCGCCCTCTGGATTGCGCAAGCGCCCTGCAGCAGGCCGACCGCAATGGTGGGATCCGGGGATATTGTTTGGCGGATGACCAGATCCTTATTCGGCCGCGAACGGCACGTGAAGCTGCCTAACCGGGCACTACGGCCTTGGAACGCGAAAAAGAAATCGGGCTGGCTGCTCTGGAACGACTCTTGCGATTTGTTGAGGTTATAGGTAATCCATTGCGAGGTATCGTGATCCAAGCGGGCGATTTCAAACTTGTCCTTGATGTTGTTGGCGAAGAAAAAGTAGAAGCTGGTGTCGCCGTCGATGGTGAGCATGGTATAGCTGGCTTTATCGAAACGTTCCAGGGGCTTGCCCGCGAATACCGTCGGATCGACCTTGGTCTGGTAGACGATGGTACCCTTGGGGAAATATTCCCCGGTGTCGGCGAAGAGAGTCACTTTCCCCCCAGTGGTGTCGACGCGCATGTGTTGCGGCGGCTTACCGTCGATACGTATAGCCAGCCGTCCCGAATCGAGGCCCCAGCCCGCCAGTATGGGAACGCCGGTCATGTTGGTCTCGATGGCGATTTTATGATCCGATCCCAGGATCCAATCGTAGAACTGGCCGTAATGGTTCTCGATGAATTTTTCCGGCATACGCAGGCTGTCGCCGCGCATATGCCCGATCAACCTCCGCATGTCGATGTCGTAATCATGGTGTCCGAATACCCGTTGGTACAGGTAGAACCCGGAATCCTTCCGTCCTTCGGCCAGCGGCCACAGGCGCAAAGTATCCCGGTTGATTAGGTCGGCCAGGAAACGGCGTTCGCCGCCCGCGGCCTTCCAGATCCATTCGCTGTCGGTCTTTACCACCTTGCCGGAATCTATGCGGATGATGCCGTTATGGCGCACATCGGAAAACATGGAATCGCCGGAGAAGTGGATATAGCTGAAATCCACCATCAGCGATTCGGCCCTGTAGATACCCGGGTCGATGCGCATCCCGCGCAAGTTCCACAGGCTGTCCTTGAGCAGCGAATCGGTCTTCACCGAATCTTGCGGCTTGAGCTTGTGCAGGAAGATGAATCGCTGATCCGCCGGCCTCGTCAGTTCCAGGAAATTCCCCATGAAACGCAGATGCACGATGAAGGTATCGGGTTGCGCCGCCATCGGGAATACGATCAAGGTGTCGCCGCCGAGGTAGAACACTCCTTCGGTCCGCTTAAGCGGAAAGGCTACGCTGGTGGTGTCATATTGCGAGAAGGTGGTATCCGGGAGTATTTCCATGCGCACGCTGTTGCTCGAAAAGATGGTGGCGCGGATATCATCGACGTCGTAGGTGGAGTCCGCCACCCAGCGTCCCACCATCAATGCCATACGCGTGGGGATGACCTTTGCTAGCTTGTCCTTCGCGTCCTGATCGGGGTTTTCCAGGCTCAGGGAGCAATGCCAAAGCAGCAGTCCCGCCAAGAGCGGGAACAGGCGGCCTGAACGCGAAAACACTGGCCCGCGGGAGCGGGTCGGGATACTGGAGCGCATGCCCTCCCATTTTATCATAGCCGGGACCCGTTTTCCCCTGGTCGACCGCCGCGTGGAATTGGCCGGAACCGCCGTGGAATTGGCCACCGTGCCCTATTCCGGCGCGGAATTGGACCGGATTACCGCCTTACTGGGCCATCAGGAGCGCGCCTGGCCCTATTGGCTGGAAGATTGGCCGGCCACCTGGGCCCTGGCCGATGCCCTGGCCGAGGAAGATCCGTCGCATTGGCCCGGTCCCGTGCTCGATCTCGGCTGCGGCTCGGGAGTGCTCGGGGCCTGGCTGCGGGCGCATTTCGACCGCGAGCCCTACAGTTGCGATTTCAATTCCGATGCCTGCCGCCTCGCGGCCATGAACGTAGCGCGCAATGGCTCGACCCCGGCGCGCGGCCGGGTATTCTGCGCCGACATGGGGGCCTTCCCGGCGCGCAAGCGCTTTGGCCTGGTGTTGGCCGGGGAAATGCTTTACGCGCGCGCCAACCACTTGCCTTTGCTCGACTTCCTGTCCCGGCACCTGGCCCCCGGCGGCCGCGCCTTGCTCGCCGATAAGGGCCGCTCGGCCGCGGAAGGCTTCGCGGAAACCGCTGCCGCCCGGGGCTTCGTAGTGGCTGCGCGTCCCGCGGCTTTCCCCGCCGTTGGCGGGTTGCCGGCGGGAGCGGGCCGGATTTACACGCTCGTGGCCGATGCTCCCGGTCCCTGAAACGATTTTTACTATTGGGACCGCGATGGACCTGCGCGCCGATTCCGGCATCATCATTCCCGCCTATGAGGCCGCGGCCTTTTTGGGAGCCACCTTGGAAGCCGTTCTGCGCCATGCCGAACCCGATCGCGTCGCCGTCGTCGATGACGGCTCCCGCGATGCGACCGCCGCCGTGGCGGAGCGCGCGGGGGTGGCCTGCTTACGGCATCCCGAGAACCGCGGTAAAGGCAGCGCGCTCATGACCGGCCTGGAATGGGCGCGGGGCCGGGGCTTTACCTGGGCCGTTACCCTGGACGCCGACGGTCAGCACACCGCGGAAGATCTGCAACGCTTTTGGAGCGCGCCCGTGGGGGAGGATACCGCCGTCGTGGTAGGCCGCCGCGGGATGCGCGGCTCGCGTATGCCTTGGCATCGCCGCTTCAGCAATTGGCTCACTACGCGCATGGTTTCACGCTTGGCCGGCAAGCCGGTATTCGATGCGCAATGCGGTTTCCGCATGTATCGCCTATCCGCCGCGCGCGCTTCCGGCCTGCCCGCCTCGGGCCACTTCGAATGGGAATCCCAGGCTTTGATCCTGTGCGGCCGCCGCGGCTTTTCCATCGTGCCGGTGGATATCGCCACCGTCTACACGGATAATGGATCGCATATGCGCCTTGCCTCCGATACCTTGCGGTTCCTGAAGATGTACCGGCGCTTGGCTGCCGCCCCGGAGGCCGCATGGACGCGGTGACTACCGCCCGCCGCATGATGGTCGAGGCGGTGTGGAAGCGGCAGGGCCTCCGCAACGAAGAGTTGCAGGCGGTGATGGAAACCGTGCCCCGGCACCTGTTCGTGGATTCCGCGCTGGCGGCCAAGGCCTACCAGGATATTTCCCTGCCCATCGCCGCCGAGCAGACCATCTCGCAGCCTTCCATGGTGGCCATCATGACCAACGCCTTGGCGCCGCGCAAAGGCGACAAGATCCTGGAGATCGGCACCGGCTCGGGATACCAGACGGCCATTCTCGCGCATTATACGCCGCGCCTGTATACGGTGGAACGCATCGCGGCCCTGTCCAAGCGGGCCCAGGGCCTGCTGGAGCAACTGGGATTCCGCAACATCATCTACAAGACCGGCGACGGCAGCCTGGGCTGGGAAAGCTGGGCGCCTTACGACCGCATCATCGTTACCGCGGGTGCGCCCGTGGTCCCGGATAAGCTCAAGCTCCAATTGGCCGAGGGCGGGCGCCTGCTCATCCCTACAGGCGGGCGCGAGTCGCAGAACCTGCTGTGCGTGGATCGCGTTGCGGGGGGATTCCGCGAAGACGATCTCGGGGAATGCCGCTTCGTGCCGCTGTTGGGCAAAGAGGGCTGGGAGAAATAGGCGGCACGGACGCCATCGGCACCGCCCTGACGTAACTTCCCCGCTACCGGAACATCTCCCCGAAGCCTTTTCCGAGCAGACGATTCGCGGCCGTAATGGCCGCTCCCAGTATCAACATCCCTATCACGGCCAGGGCCGCCGCCAGATTGTTCCCGTCGCCCGCTCGGGTCGTCAGGAAATACATGGCCTTGGTGATCGGGTAATAGAATTCCTTCATGGCCAGCACCAGGGAATCGCTCACCTCGAGCATGGAAAAGGCGAACACCAGCATCCCCGCGGCCAATAGATACGGGGCCAAAAGCGGGAGATGGATATCCCGTACCCGCCCCCAGAAGCCCTGGCCCAATGTCTGCGCCGCCTCGTCGATGCGATCGGGCAGGCTGCGATAGCCCGTCAAGGCGCTGCGGAACGCGAAGGGCAGTCGGCGCATGGCGTAGGCCATGACCAGCAGGAACAGGGGATTGCCCGCGGGATCCAGGCGCGTGCCCGCGAACAGGGCCACGTACCCGAACGCGAGGATGATGCCGGGAAGCGCCAGCGGCGCCACCGCGAAGGTTTCCCATAGGCGCGCCCAGGCTTTGCTTTCCGTGAGTACCATGCGCGCCAGCCACCAACCCAGGGCTAGATCGACGAGCACCGCCAGGCTGGAGAGGAACAGGCTGGTTTGGATGCTGCCGCGGGTGATGCGATGTTGGAACAGGAGCGCGAAGGTATCCAGGGTATAGCCTTGCGGTGCGATGGAAAGGAACCAGCCTTTGGCGAACGCCGATGCGACGATGGCGAGGGCGGGCAGGAAGGCGATCAGCAGCACGCTCCCGAGCGCGGAGGCTACCGCGATTCCGGCGATGCGGCCCGGCACCTTTTCCGGCGCGGCCCGGAAGCCCTTGCCGCTGCGGGCTTGGCCGCGGTTGAAGGCCTGGCTCAACGCATACCCGCCCAGACCGACCACGCCCATCACCGTGGCCAATGCGAATCCCATGGGATTGCGATCGGGATCGGTGACCAGGGAAAAAGCCTGATAGGGAATCACCTGACGGTATTCCATCAGCAGGGGCGTTCCCAGATCGGTGAAGGACCAAACGAAGACCAGCGCCATGCCGCCCAACAGGCCCGGGCTTATCTCCGGAAGCAGCACTTTCCGGTAATAGCGCCAGCCCTTCCCGCCGAAGCACAGCGCGGCATCTTCGCTTTCGCCGTTCAAGGCCGCGAAATGGTTGACCAGGGAGAAGTAGAGGATGGGGAAGAGGTGCAGGCCTTCGAGCAGGATGATGCCCGGCATCCCGGAGCCCAGCCAATCGACGGGATGCTTCAACAAGCCCCAATGCTGCAAGAGCAGGTTGAGGGATCCGTAGCGCCCCAGCAATTGCCGGATGGCGATGGCGCCGGCGAAGGGCGGCAGCAGCAGGGGAATCATGACGCCGGCCTTGAGCAAGCCCCGGCCGGGCAAGCGCCAGCGGCCAAGCAGGGCCGCGAAGGGTAGGGCCAACGCGGTCGCGACGCCGGTGGCCCCCAAGGCGATGACGATGCTATTCACCAGGGACCGCGCCAGCACGGGATTGCGGGCCATGGTGGTAAACAAGGAGAGGCCGAAACGGCCGCCGGGGAAAAAAGCCTGCGCCAGGATCAGGCCTGCCGGGGCCGCCAGGAATACTCCCAGCACCGCTCCCAATGCGATACGTTGCGCCCAGCGCGCCGGCGATGCGTTCAATACCATAACAGGTGCTCTTCCGGGAATTCCAGCCGCAACCCGGTGCCGGGTTCCCAGGCCGCCGCCTCTGCTAAAGGCGCGCGGGCCAGCACGCGGCCCGCTGCCGTCTCTACCCCCAGCAGGGCATGGGTGCCCGCGAATTCGGAGAAGGCCAAGACCCCGGAAAGCGCGGCATCCCGGGAGGTATCTCGTACGCTACCGTCACTTGCGGGTTTCCCAGCCTGGGCGCGTACGTTCTCGGGGCGGATGCACAGGGTTTTACCGCCGTTGTCCCCGGCCCCGCCATTTCCCAAGGCCGCGGGCACGGCGTCCCCGCGGAATACGTTCATATCCCCCAGGAACAAGGCCGCCTCCAGGGTGCGCGGCCGGGCGTAGAGTTCTTTCGGAGAGCCCAACTCCACGATGTGGCCTTCCATCATCACGGCCATGCGGTCGGAAAGGGCCAAGGCCTCTTCCTGATCATGGGTTACGTACAACACGGTCGAGCCTTCGCGGCGGTGGAATTCGAGCAATTCCCGGCGCAGGGATTTGCGCAAGGCCGCGTCCAGGTTGGAGAGCGGTTCGTCCATCAGCAAGGCATGGGGCTTTACCGCCATGGCCCTCGCCAGGGCTACCCGCTGCTGTTGGCCGCCCGAAAGCTGGTGGGGGAATCGGTCTTCCATGCCCTGAAGTTGGTAGGTCAGGAGCGCAGCGGCCAAAGCGGCGCGGATCTCCGGCTTGGGTTTCCCCTGCACCTCCAGCCCGTAGGCGATGTTCTCTCCCACGGTTAGATGCGGCCACAAGGCGTAATTCTGGAAGACCAGGGCGCAGCCGCGCTTATGCGGCGCCTCCGCCGTAACGTCCCTCCCACCAACATGCACGGTTCCCGAGTCCGCCTGCTCCAGGCCGGCCACAATCCGCAGCAGCGTCGTCTTGCCGCAGCCGGAGGGTCCCAGCAGGCAGAAGAATTCCCCGTCGGCGATTTCCAGGTCCGCCCCGCGCAAGGCGGCCGCACCTCCGCGCCCGCCGAAAACCTTATGGATGCCCTTGGCTGCGATCATGTCTTCACCTCGTTGCCTGTCCCAAGCGCGCGGCCCATGCGCCCACGGTCCGATTGCGGAAGGCATCGTCCTTCCAGTTCCCGTTGAGCGCGCGCATCTCTTCCCAGGTTCCCGGTGGCCGGAATAGGGGTCCGTCCGGGGCCACCGCGCGGGAGCCGCGGGCCGCGGCATGATTGTCCACCAGCCATAATCCCAGGGCATCGTTGACCAGGGCCCAACGCGATTCGGTCAGCGAATCGGAGTAGCGCCAGGCCATGGAATCGGCCTCGGAAAAGGGGTCGCCGCGCACGAAACTGATGGCGGTGTCCAGACGCGCGGCGACGGAGGGACGCACGCTCATGCGATTGAGCGATTGCGCCTTGGGACCGCCGGGAACCCCCGCTTTGAGCACCCACAACCTTTGGCACGGCTCCGACAACACGAATTCCATGAAGCGTCGCGCGGCTTCCGGATGCGGGGCGCCTTTGAGCATGGCGATGGGATCCGGTGTGGTCACCGAGGCCCCCGGCGGCAGCACGAAGCCCACCTTGTCGCTTCCCAGTTTTTCCACCAGGGACCAGGCGTACTGATCGATCGCGACGGTATATGCCGATTCGCCCGCCGAGATCAGGGGCAGCACCGCCGAAGCCCCTTTGGTGAAGTGCTCGGAGTTGGCGGCCATGCCAGTCAGCAGGCGCCAGCCCGCTTCCCAGCCGTACCGCTGCAGGATGATTTCGTAGATGACATGGGCCGACCCGCTGCCGCGGGGATCGATCATGGCCACCCAACCGGCGCAACGGGGATCGGCCAGCGCTTCCCAGGAATCAGGAGGCGGCAGGTTTTTTTCCGCCAGCAGGGTTTTGTTGTAGAGAATTCCGAAACCGGAGAGGGCCGAGCCGTACCAGCCTTCGGCATCGGAGAGGATGCGGCTGCCCGCCAAGGTCGCGGGAATTCCCGCCCAGACAGCAGGGGATAGGGCATGGGGGACGAGCAGGGTATCCCGGGCCAGGGTACGGAAGGGCGGGGTGCCCCCTCCGAAGAAGAGATCGATGCCTATCCCGGCGGGGGTTTTGGCATAACGGGCCTCGACATAACGGAGATCTTCCGACGTGCCCCCCTGGTCGACCCAAACCAATTCCGGGGCCGCGCCGAAGCGGGCCAGATGCCAGGCTTGGAAAGCAGCCCCGATCTCCTGGCGGATATTGTCCCCGTGGGGGGTGAGGATGACCAAGGTGGGACCGGTCGCGATGCCGTCCGCCAGAAAATGCCAGCCTCCCAAGGCGCATAGGAAGGCCAGGCACCCGGTAAATACCAGCAGGGGTCGGTTTTTTTTCCACGCCATCGCCAGAATCCGGCCCTCCCGAGAAGTGAAATTTATTGAAAAACAGGGCAGGGGGAGGCTGAATTAATATCTTTTCAGCGGTCGGTTGACAGCGACGTGATTTGGCGTATCTTGGGAATGGGGCTTCCTCCGGAAAGGTCGATTGTGCGCTTAAGGGTTCCCGTCTACCTCGCTTTTACATTGTGTTGTGCACTCCCTGCTGTCGCCCAGTACGAAGATCTGGTCGATTTTCCGGATGCGCCTACCCGGACCAAAGAAGAAGAAGGGGTCATTTGCACCATCGAAGGCGTGCAATTCACCAAGAAGCCGGGCCCGACCGATGGCTCCAAAGAGTTGAGCATCGTCTTCCTGCTTACGGAAAAGCCCTCCGCCTACTTCAATTATTACGACCCCATCAAAAAAGCGGTCGTCTTCGACTTCTACGATACCCATATCGGCGAATCCATCATGGAGCCCATCCATGAGCACCCCATCACCAACAGCACGGTGGAATTGTTCAAGCTCGATTTGAACAAGGACGTGGCCGGCCTCAAGCCCGATGTGCGCGATGTTGTGCGCGTTAGCCTATTTTCCGTATACGATCTGGAATACGATATCCAGGAGGATTACGGCGTCATCACCATGAATTTCAAGTGGTCCAACAAGATGGAACGGAAGTTCAAAGCCAAGAGCCGCGCCATCTATTGGGAATTCCCCCTGGCCCTCATGGCCCTGGGCGGCGCCGGGTACGCGGGTTACAAGTATTTCTACAAGGAAGACGCCAAGCCGGTGGACTTCCTTCCGGTCTATCCGGACCATCCCTGATTACGAAGAAGGTTTAAGGTTTAAGGTCTAAGGGGGCGCTTGCCCCACTTCATGTCCATTTTCGTCCCATCCTGAACCTTAAACCTTGGTCTCTGGTCCCTGCTCCTTGCTCCCGGTCCCAAGCCCCACCCCCTTGGAATAGTTATCTTTGCTATCCCAACCGCCAAAGAGGATGACAGATGGCTTTCAAGATCAAGACCCTGAACAACATTTCGCCCCAGGGACTCAAGCTTTTCGGGGACAATTACGCGGTGGCGGGCGACACTTCCTCCCCGGACGCGGTACTGGTGCGCAGCGCCATCGTGGACACGGATGAAATCCCCGGCATGTTGGCCATCGCCCGCGCGGGCGCCGGCGTCAACAACATCTCCATCGACAAGGCCACCGACAAGGGCGTCTGCGTCTTCAATACCCCCGGCGCCAACGCCAATGCCGTGGCGGAACTGGTCTTTATCATGCTCGGCATCGCCGCGCGTAAGATCCATAAGAGCCTGGAATTCTCCCAAGGCCTCGCCGCCGAAGCCGACGATAAGGCGATTTCGGAGAAGGTGGAAAAGGGCAAGGCCAATTTCTCCGGCTTCGAGCTCCAGGGCAAGACCCTGGGCGTAATCGGCCTGGGCAAGATCGGCGTATTGGCTTCCAACGCCGGCCTGCAGCACGGCATGAACGTCATCGGCTACGATCCGTTCCCGACCGTGGCCAACGTGCATCTGCTGAATCCCCGGGTGGAGATCACCCCCAAGCTGGATGAGATCATCGCCAAGGCGGACGTCATCACCGTGCACGTGCCGCTTTCCGACAAGACCCGGAATCTGATCGGCGAAGCGCAGTTGAAGAAGGCCAAGCAGGGCGTGATCCTAATGAACTACGCGCGCAAGGGCATCTATGACGACGCGGCCGTGCTGGCCGCGCTCGAGACGGGCAAGGTCTCTTTCTACATCAACGATTTCCCCGCCAAGTCCATGTTGGGCCGTCCCAACGTCATCTGCACCCCGCACCTGGGCGCGAGCACGGCCGAGTCGGAAGAGAATTGCGCGGTCATGGCGGTTAAGCAGCTCCGTAATTACCTGGAGTACGGCATCGTGGCCAACTCGGTGAACTTCCCGATCATCGAAGCTTATCCCGAAGAGCACACCAAGACCCGCGTGGTCGTGATCAACAAGGACGTGCCGAACATGATCGCCCAGATCACCCAGGTGATCGGCAAGGCGGGATTGAACATCGTGTCGTTCCAGAACGCCAGCAACGGAAAAGTAGGCTACAACATCATCGACCTGGACAAGGAGATGCCCGAGGCCCTGACGACCGAGATCAAGGCCATCGGCAACGTGGTGCGCGTCCGCGTACTGCGCTTCGCGCAAAAATAGGTCAGCTGGGCGCTCCCACGGCGCCTCCGGTTTCCCATAAAGCCTCCCCCTGGGAGGCTTTTTTGCATTCAGCCCTCCGGTTTATCTATAATGGGGCGAGTACCGGCATACCGCCGGCGCTCGCTATCGCTTTGCGGATGACGGCTATAATCAAATCGCTTTCCCTCCTCGCGGGCGCTGCCCTGTTCCTCGCCGCGGTCGCATACGCAGCTCCGGCAGCGTCGGGCGCGGGCGCGCACTCCGCCCCCGCAGCGTCGGGCGCGAAGGGCAAGCCTAAGGAAGACCTCCGCCTGGAGGTCGCCCGCCAATGGGAAGCCAAAGGCGAGTACGACAAGGCCGTGCAGGAATTGCGCGTCTACCTTTCCGAGCATCCCGATTCCCCCGAGATCTACGCCCGCATCGGCGGCATGCGCATGAAGCAGGGCAATTTCAAGTTGGCCGGGGAGAATTACAAGATCGCCCTGGGCAAGAACCCGAACCTGGCCGCCGCCCGCGAAGGCTTGGCCACGGCCTACGAGAAGCAAGGCGACAAGGCGAAGGCCGAGGAAGAGCGGAAGAAGCTCCCCGGCGCGAAATCGGCTTCGGCGGCCGTCGCGACCCCCGCCCAGGGAAAGCCATCGGCGAAGACGGATGATGAATTGCCTGCGCCCCATCAGGAAACTCCGGAGGCGACCGCTGCCCCCGTGGCCGCCCGCCCTGCAGCCCGCGCTTCCGGTTCCGACGAAGCCTATTCTCCCGCGCTCGATTCCGCCTCTGCGCACGGGTCCGAGGGCATCTATGCCGACAAGGATTTCCTGGCGGCGGTGGATTTGTACAAGCAGGGCAAGCTCGAAGCCATGGCGGGACCGCTGCGCCGTTGCCTGGGCAAGCATCCCGGCCATCCCGGAGCCTATTATCTGGGCGGGGTGATGCGTTACGATATGGGCGAGTACGGTAAGGCGTTGTTCAACCTGAAACGAGGCAGCGCCTACCCGGATCGCGGCTTCAACACGCAATTCTATCTGGGGCGTATCTACCAGAAGCAGGAACGCTTCCCGGAAGCCACGGCCGCCTATAAGGAATACCTGAAGCATACGCCGTCGGAAGCCGGGCGCAAGCAGGCGGAAGGCTACCTGGCCGAAATGGGGGGTAACGCCAAAGCTACTCCCGCCTCGGAAGCCGCCAAACCCGCCGCCCCGGCGGAAAAACCGAAACCCGCGCAGGAAGTCACCGAGGCCACCGGCAAGCATGGGGCCCACGAAGAGGAAGCGGGCAAGCACGGTAAGGAGGCCAAGGACGGCGAAAAAAGCGCCGAAAAGGAAGGTGAAGCCAAGGCGCCGGAAAAACCAGCGACTCCGGTGCCGGTCGCCCAGGCCAAGGCCCTGGTGCTCGGCCGCGATGGCGATTTCCTCTTCCTCATCCCGGATAGCGAATCACCTTCGGGCAAGAAGCTGCACGAGGCCCATCTGCTCTATAAGGCCGAGAAGTTCGAGAAATGCGTCAATGCCCTCAAGGAAACCATGCTGGGCTACGGCGGCTCGGACAACGCCTTGGCGGCCGGCCTCAATCTGGCCTCGGCCTACCAGCAATTGGGGCTATGGGAGAACGCGCGCGATCGGGTAATGGACGAAGTCGGCACTGCGCCCCGGGATTCGGTGAAGTTCTTCGACGCCGCCCAATACCTGCTGGCCGTTTCCCATCTCGGGCTGCGCGATGGCGAAAAAGCCGAGAAGGCCCTGCTGAAAATCCAGCCGGACGCCCCCAATGGTCCCACGCGGGAAGAGGTGGAATATCGGCTTACCCAGGCGGGCGAGCTGCTGCAGGACAGCAAGAAGTATTCGGGCTACCTGGAGAAGGCCTATGCCGGCGCCAAGAGTCCCTTGCGTAAAGCCGAATACGCCCAACGCCTGGGGCTTTTGCATTCCAAGTACGCGGGCATGGAAAAGGCCATGGATTGGTTCCGCAAGGCTACCGTCGACTGCGGCGACGGTAAGGGAAACAAGGACAGCGCCCTGGCGGTCATTTGCGCCGAGTCGCAGTTGCGCATCGCCGATATGACCTTCCGCAAGAAGGATTGGAAGGCGGCCATGGCGCAATACCGCCAATTCGCCGCGAAATACCCGGAACACAAGGAATCGGCCTGGGTCCATTACCAGATGGCCAACATCTATAGGGCTTCCGGGAACTTCGAGTCGGCCTTGAACGAATATAAGAGGGTAATTGATAATTACCCCGATAGTTACTGGTCTTCCCAAGCCAAGTGGAAGCGCGAAGATACCATTTGGCAAAAGGAATACGAGGAGGTTCTCGATTAGCGTGCCCGGCGTTTTTCCCTTGGAGACCTTCACGGGGCTTTTGGCCCGGCATTTGGAGACGTTCCGGGAGTTCGAGCGTCTGCAATTGGCGGCGCTGGAAGGCGTGAAGAGCCAGGGCCTGGAAGGCCTGACGGCCATGCTCGTGCGTCAGCAGGAAATCATGGCCGCCATCGCCCGGGAAAAGGGCGATTTGAAACCTTATCTGGATCAATGGGAAGCGCTGCCGGCGCCGGAACGGGCCAACCTCCGTTTGGGGCGGCCGGGGGAAATCCTGGACGCCCTGGAAGGCGTGGCCAAGGGGATCCAGGCGCGACATCAAGCCATGTACGGCGGCGACGAAGGCGGGGCTTCCGGCGGTAAGGAAGAACCCCCGCGCGATCTCTCCCAGACCATCAATCTCTACCGCGGCCTGCAGTGAGCCATGGTGCGCGCCACGATGCAGACCCCGCAACCTGATCTTCCTCCCGAAACCCGGGCCCAGCTCGATCAGGTCTTCGAATGGTTCAACGCCAACGTGGCCAAGCTCGAGGGCGCGTACCGCGATCTCGGCGTCAAGTTCGACAACATCAGCCAGGAGTTGGAGGAGAAGAACCAGAAGCTGGAAGCCTCATTCCGCGTGACGGAACGCGTCGAGAACCAGCTTCGCTCCGTGCTCGAGAGTTTGGATTCCAGCGTGGTCATGATCGATACCGAGGAGCGCATCACCCTGTTCAATCCTTCCGCCGAGCGCATCTATGCCCTCAAAGGCGCGGATGCGATGGGCAAGTCCTACGCGCAGGTGTTCGCGGCCCAGGCCGATTCGCATTTCCCCCTCATCGAAACCCTGCGCAAGCAGAAGAACCTGCTGGGCCACGAGAAGTACTGGAAGATAGGGGCGGGCAAACCGATCGGGTATACCACCTGCGTGGTCCGCAACCACGAAGGGCAAGTGCTCGGGGCCGTGGAAATCTCCACCGACCTGACCAACATCAAGCAATTGCAGAACCAGATGCAGCATGCCAAGACCTTGGCGGCGCTGGGAGAAATGTCGGCTACGGTGGCCCATGAGATCCGTAACCCCCTGGCCGGAATCGGGGGCTTCGCGGGCCTGCTGGAGCGGGACCTGGAGGGGGATGACCCGCGCCGGGCCTTGGTCAAGAAAATCGTTCAGGGCGTTTCCAGCCTCAACAAGATCGTCTCCAACCTGCTGGTCTACACCCGGCACATGGAATTGAACGTGCAGCGCGTCGACTTCGTGAACTGGATGGAAGACATCCTCAATTATGCCGAAGTCGAGATCGCCAAGGACAACAAGGAGATCGCCATCGCGCGCGATTACCGCTTTGAACGCATGGAAGCGCGCATCGATCCCGAAAAGCTGCAACAGGTCTTCCTGAATCTCATCTTCAACGCCATCCAGGCCATCGAAGGCAAAGGCAAGATCACCATCAAGGCCGATCTGGATGAGCGGGATTTCCTGCGGGTGGCCGTCATCGACGATGGCAAGGGCATCCCCAAGGACATCCAGGACAAGATTTTCAATCCTTTCTTCACCACCAAAGAGCAGGGAACGGGCCTGGGGCTCGCCATCGTGCAGCGCATCGTGGCCTTGCACGGCGGCGACATGCAGGTTACCAGCGAGGCGGGGGAGACCCGCTTCGAGATCCGGCTTGACTCCCGGGGTAGCGTCCATGGCTGACATCCTTGTCGTCGACGACGAATCCCTCATCCGTGATCTCATCTCCATGAGCCTGTCGCGCTTGGGGCACAGGATCCGCGCCGCCAAGAGCGGTCAAGAAGGCTTCGACCAATACGAACTGGCCCGGCCCGACCTGGTGCTTTCCGATTACAAGATGCCGGGCATGACCGGCCTGGACATGGCCGAAAAAATCCTGGCGACCGACCCTACGGCCTGCATCATCCTGATGACGGCATTCGGCACCATCGAAACGGCCGTAAAGGCCATGAAGGTGGGCGTGCTGGATTTCATCGAGAAGGACGCCGATAAGGGCTTCCGGGTGGAGATGCTGGAGCACACGGTCTCCCAGGTGCTGCAACTGGGCAGCCTCAAGAACGAGAACAAGCGCCTGCGCGAGGCCATCCACGAGCGCTATAAGTTCGTGGGACAAAGCGCCGCCGTCGATAGCCTTATGCAGACCATCGAGGAAGTGGCGGGATCGAATTCCACCGTCATGATTTCGGGAGAGTCGGGCACGGGCAAGGAACTGCTGGCCCAAGCCATCCACAACAAGAGCAAGCGCGCCAACCTGCCCTTCGTGAAGATCAATTGCGCCGCCATTCCCGAGAGCCTCATCGAGAGCGAACTGTTCGGGCATGAGAAGGGCGCGTATACCGGCGCCATCAAGACCCGCATAGGCAAGTTCGAGCTGGCCAACGGCGGCACCTTGCTGCTGGACGAAATCGGGGAGATGCCCCTGTACGCCCAGTCCAAGCTGCTGCGCGTGCTGCAGGAGCGGGAAATAACCAAGATCGGCGGCAGCGAAGAAGTCGCCATCGATGTGCGCATCGTCTGTAGCACCAACCGCAACCTGCAGGAAGAGGTCAAGAAGGGCACCTTCCGCGAGGACTTGTATTACCGGCTAAACGTCATTCCCTTGGATGTGCCCCCGTTGCGGGAGCGCATGTCCGATATCGAATCGCTTTCGCAGCATTTCATCGACAAGTACAACAAGGAGAACGGATTCACGGTTACCGGGCTGAAACCGGACGCCATGACCCGTCTCAAGGTGCACTCGTGGCCCGGCAACGTGCGGGAACTGGAAAACGTGATCCACCGGGCCGTGGTATTCGCCAAGGCAGGCGATATCTCCATCGAGCATTTGCGGCTGGACGGCGCCAGACCCGTGCCCACGGCTCCCTCGGATACCGCGGGCGGGCTTACCCCGGGCATGAGCGTGGCGGAAGCCGAGCGCATCCTCATCATCAAGACGCTGGAAGCCTGCGGCGACAACCGCACCAAGGCCGCCGAAATGCTGAATATCAGCATCCGTACGCTGCGGAACAAGCTGCACGAATATAAATTGCAGGATCCAGCCGGATGAAGCATCCGGTTCGCAGGGTGATGCCACCCTCCAAGGAGACCTGCGAGTGAGCACCGGCGCCGCCGAGCCCCCCAAAGTCCTGATAGTCACCCACGATCCCGAGTGGGAAGCGCGCTTCCGCAAGACGCTGGACGCGTTCCCGTTCGCCGAACCGGGCACGGTTCCGGGTTCCGATTCCACCCAGGTTTGCCTGGTGGACTCCCGCATCGCCCGCGAATTCCCGACCCTCATCGACAAGGACGCGGACGTACTCTTCGTCCTGGCCAACTCGGTCACGCTTTCCCCGGAGCCCCTGGGCATCGAGGAGAAGGTCGCGCTCTTCGAAATGGGCTACTCGCTGGTCTCCGAAGGCCCCGATTGCATGCCTTCCCTGCGCGTGCGCCTGCACGGCCTGCTGGCACTCAAGTCCAAGCTGCTGGCCCAGCAGATTGTCAACCGGCGCCTGCGCGCCCGCATCGAGTCCCAGGGCAACAACATCAAGCATCAGAGCGATTTCCTGCACATGGCCGTCCATGATCTGCGTTCGCCCCTGGCCGCCATGATCTGCTATGCCGAGTTGCTGATGGAAGGCGTGCTGGGCAACCTGCAGTCCTCGCAATTGGAGCCCATCCGCACCATCCACCGCAATTGCCAGTTCCTGATCGACATGGTGACCGATCTCCTCGACTCCGCCAAGATCGGGGCCGGCAAGCTGCAATTGAAGCTGGAACGGGTCGAATTCAACAAGGAAGTGGAGTTGGCGGTCCAGTCCCTGAAAGGCTTGGCCAACGCCAAGAACATTTCCGTGGATATCGCCCTCGAGCCCGTGCAGGACATGTACCTGGACGTGCAGAAGGTGAGCCGCGTGCTCTCCAACATCCTGGGCAACGCCATCAAGTTCACCAAGGCCAACGGCAAGATCATCGTCCGCTCCAAGCAGCAGGAGAACGTGCTGGCCCTGTCCATCCAGGATACCGGCCCCGGCATCGCCCCGGCGGATCTGGAAGCCATCTTCGAGAAATTCCATACCGGCGAGGCCAGCAATGTGGCCGGCAAGGGCCATGGCCTGGGGCTGGCCATCAGCAAATCTTTCGTCGAGCTGCACGGGGGCAAACTCTTCGTCGAGTCCACCCGTCATAAGGGATCGGTGTTCATCGTGCACCTGCCCGTGGAGAAGCGTAAGGCCCGGGCCGTCAGCCAGACCCGCAGGCATTTGTTGATCCTGGATCTGGGGCGGGACATGCCGGGCCTCAAAGAGGCCGCGGCCGAAGCGGAGTTGGGCAATTTCGAGGTGGATTATGTGGCCGCGCCCCTGCGCGACTGGAACAAGACGCCGCTTCCCCGCTTCGATTTCCTGCTCATCAATGAAGCTCCCGGTTTTGAGGAGTTTGGCCGCGACTATTACCTGCTGGCCCTGAGCGGTCTCTCCGCCGACGCGCGCTGCGCGCTGCTGGTCAATTCCGCCATGACGGATGATGACAGGGAAGTGCGTCGCTACCTGGGGTTCCAGTTGCTAGAAAAGCCTTGCACGCCCAAGGATCTATTCGATAAACTGCAAGGGATCGTCGGATTCGACCGGCGGCAGCGCAACAACTGAGGTCCAGGTGCTGGGAATAAGAAGGAATTCGCTGTCGTATAAGACCGCGATCCTGTACGTCATCCTCACCATCGTCATCGTCTCCATCTTCAATTTCATCATCTGGGAGAACCAGAGCGATCTCATCACGCGCAACCAGCAGCTGATCTCCGAAAACCAATCGGTGCGGCTTAAGAACCTGTTCACCAAGCAGAAGGATCAGATCAAGGACAAGCGGGACCCGGAAGCCTACAAGCGCATCGCCGAAGCGGCGCAGCAGGAAGGCATCAAGGAGCTGACCGTCTACACCGAAAAGGGCGAGGTCCTCTACTACCGCGGCCCCAACAAGGCCCCTAAGCCGGACGCGGAAGAGAACGTGGTCATCAACCGCGCCATCGCCAAGAGCGAGCTGGAGGACAAGGAGTTCTACCACGACATCCACATCAAGGATCGCCTGATCAACCTGTACGTGCCTACGCCGTTGGCTTCCGGGGAAGTGATCGTGGGCAAGTTCCCCATCCAGATCAAGAGCCTGGAGAGCGAGAAGAACGTGCTCCTGCGCCTATGCATTCTGGTCACCGTAATCGTTATCGTCCTGCAATTCATCTTCGCCTTGTTCTTGCGTAAGATCGTGATCGTGCCCGTCATCAAGCTGGAAAAGGTCACCCACGAGGTGTCCAAAGGCGATTTCAACCAGCAGATCGATATCAAACAGGACGACGAGATCGGCCTGCTGGCCAATGCTTTCAAGGAAATGATGCTGGCCCTGGTGCGCATCACCGAAGAAGCCAAAGGCGCCAACCCGCTATCCGGCCTGCCCGGCAACAACGTAATCGTGACGAAGATAGAGCGGATGATCCACGACAAGAAGGTGTTCGCCGTGATTTACGGCGATCTGGATAATTTCAAGGCCTACAACGATAAATACGGCTTCTCGAAGGGCGATGACGCCATTCTGTATACCCGCGATTGCTTCCTGGACGCCGCCAAGCGTTTCGGCAACGAAAGCACTTTCGTGGGCCACGAAGGCGGCGACGATTTCGTGGTCGTCACCGGATACGAGAATTGGGAAGAGGTCTCCAAGGCCATCACCACCGCCTTCGACGAGAACGTCAAGCAGTTCTACAACGAAGCCGATGCGAAGTCGGGTTTCATCGAATCCCTGGATCGCCAGGGCCGCCGCATGCGTTTCCCCCTCATGACCATCTCGCTGGCCGTGGCCAGCAACCACTACCGACCCATCGAGGACCATCGCGCCATCGTGTCCATCGCCGCGGAAATGAAGAAGTACGTCAAGAAGATGGAAGGCAGCTGTTACGCCATAGACAAGCGTACCAACTGAGGCTCGCGCGCGGATGAGCTCCCAGTATTCGAAATTCTCCGAGCTTTGGTTCAGCACCCGGCCGATCATCCTGATCCTCATGCTGATCGGGTTCTCGTTGTACACCAACGAAGCCATCATCCAGTACCGCATGAACGAGTACAACCGGGCCATGGAGACCCTGTCCCAGACCTACAACTCCAGCCATGCGCTGAACATGCTGGCGCGCTTCGAGCTCATCAAGCAGCGCCAGAACCAGCCCGAGGAAGACGAGACCGCCCTGGAGTTGAAGATGCAATCCCTGGCCTCGGGCAAGCTGCTGGTGACCGAAGCGAAGCCGGAAGGCATCAAGTCCAAGGTGATCGGCGCCGCCATCGGGGCGGTAGGTTTCGTGCTCGGAAAGAAGCGCGCCGCCACGGCCGTTCCCAACGTGGTGCAACGCGACCTGGAAGCGGCCTACTTCTTCGAGCGCTCCCGCAAATACGACAAAGCCATTGAGATCTACTCCAAGGGGTTGGGCGGCGATAAGCTGTCCAATGAAGTCTCCGCGACTTTGCTCCTGCATCGCGGCTTCTGCTCCAGCTTGACGGGCGATTACCGCAAGGCGAAGGAGGATTTCGCCTTGGCCGCCTCGCTCGTGCCGGAATCGGAAGAAGCGCACGTTGCCATGAAGCTGCGGGAAATGACGCAAGGGCTGGAAGATCAGGTGAAGCTCGCCCAGTCCAGCACCGCGGCGCCGGCCCAGGCGGGAAAGCAATTGTTCTTGTTGGCGAACTACGCCGAAGCCGCCAAGAGCCTGCAGAAGGCGATCTTGAGCACCACCACCGATTCCGCCGCCAAGATCCAGAGCCGCTTCCTTTACGCGCGTTCGCAGGAGGAATTGGGCCAGGACAGCGACGCGGTCACCACGTACCGCCAGGTCATCCAGACGGCTCCCAATTCCGAAGAGGCCAAAAAGGCCAACCGCCGCCTGTACGTGCTGGGCAAGTTCTACAGTAACGACGAAGACCTGGCCAAGTCGGCGCTTAAGAAAATCGAGCAGTACCAGGACTTCAAGTTCATCAACAGCCTGAAATCACTGGACGTGCCCAAACCCGCCGAGTCCCGGCCCAAGACCGTAGCGCCCACGGAAGAGGTGGCGACCAATCCTACCGGGATGGGGACCAATGAGAAGCTGGAGAAGCTCAATGTCGGGGATCTGACCGGTTCGAAGGTGGACAGCGCCAAGATCGCCAATGCGGAAAAGATGGAAAAGGCGGAGCTGATCAAGGCCCAGCTCATCAAGGACGTGAAGGTCAAGCACATGGCGGCCAAAATCCAGACCGACCCGCTGCGCCAGGAAGCCATCTTCAGCACCATCGAGAACAACCAGGGCGAGCTGGAATTCCTTTACCAAAAGTTTATGCGCAAGGGGACGGCGTTTGAGGGAAATCTGACCGTCCGCATCCTTATCGATCCCAGCGGGTCGGTCAAGGACGCGAGGGTCGTGAACGAGAAGAGCACCATCGATAACGCCGGTTTCAATACGGAAGTCCTGCAAACCATCCGGAAATGGCGTTTCCGCGAGGACCCGAACGCCACCGGCGACATCCCGGTCTCATTCCCGTTGCGGTTCGTCAACAAGGAATAGGCCGCCACGGGGGGTTCGCCGTGGCGCTGGGCTTTGTCTTTTTTTACCTTACCTCAAATTGCACTGCTGACTGCCACCGTTTATCCGGCCAAGAAAGGCCTTGCCACATCCGATAAATAGCTTGACAATCCTGTAGTCCAAGATATATTTGCGGAAAATATGGTAAAATTGGAGGCAGAATGGACCCCGTGAATCCCGAGAGCTGGGAAATGGGTAGGCGTCCGAAACACGACGACTTCGATGATTTGGAGCCGTTTGAAAACGAAGAAGACGACGTCGATGAGGACGATGAGGAAGAAGACGAGAACGAAGAGGTCGACTTCGACAATCCCAAGTTCAAGAAGTCCGGTCTTTGGAATGACTACGCTGAGGATTTGGATTTCGAGGAATAGTTTCGTGAACCGGGTCCCGTCCCAGGGACCCGCGAGCCTGACCCCCCAGGTTTCCGCCTTCACGTCCCCATTACCCCAGTCTCCGATACTCTCCGGCACCCGGGCCCCCTGTGGAGCATCCCGGTTTTGCTGAAACGCGCGCTGCAGGTTTCCGCGGCCTTATTAGCGCTTTGGGGATGCTCGGGGACCAAACCGGCCTCCGATTCCGCCGCTGCCGCCGCTGGTTCTGCCAAGAGGGATTCCGCCGCCGCTCCCGTGCTCGTTCCCGAAGAAGAGATGCTCTTCTCCGAGGTTTCCGAATACGTCAAGCTCGGCCAGGAAGGCATCCGCGATTCCCTCTGGTTCCAAGCCGGCGAGGATTTCGATAGCGCCCTGGTCCGGCTATCCGCCCTCGAGGCCACCGACTCCCTGAGCCCCTCGGTTTACTCCCGCATCAAGACCTTCCGCGACAGCGTCCAGAAGCAATTGATCTTCACCGTGGCCATGACCAGCCAGATGGGCGAACCGGCGCCATTCACGCAGCAATTCGACGAAGAGATGGAAGACGTGCCGGATTCGTCCGTGAAGGCCATGGACTCCATTACGCATTTTATCGACCCCTCCAAATACACCCTGCCGCTTACCACGCCTTTGGAACCGCGCATCCTGCAGGCCATGTCGGTATTCATGGGTCCCGGCCGCGGCTATTTCACCAAATGGCTGACGCGCAAATCGCGCTACGAGTCGCTGGTGCAGCAGAAGTTGATCGCCCGCGGATTGCCGCCGGATTTGATCTACCTGGCCATGTGCGAAAGCGGATTCAATCCCAAGGCCTGGTCCAAGGCCGCCGCCAGCGGCATGTGGCAGTTCATCAGCGGCACCGGAAGGCGCTACGGGCTGCAGGACGATTGGTGGTACGATCCCCGCCGTGATCCCTTGCTCGCCACCGACGCGGCCCTGGAATACCTGGGCGACCTGCATGACGAATTCCAGGACTGGCATATGGCGATGGCGGCCTACAATTGCGGTGAAGGCAAAATCCGCCGCTACCTGGCCCAGGATTCCACGCGCGGGTATTGGAAGATGCCGCTACCCCAGGAGACGCGCTTCTACGTTCCCAAGATCCTGGCGGCCATGATCATCAGCCATGATCCCAAGCGCTACGGATTCCTGATCGATAATCCCGAGCCCGCCCTGGTCTTTGATACCGCCACGGTGGTCCATTGCCTTACCATCGCCACCATCGCCAAGTCCGCCGGGGTGGGCGAGGATACCGTTCTCTCCCTGAACCCATCCCTGCGCCGTTGGTGCACGCCGCCCAACAAAACCGGATTCACGGTCAACCTGCCCACGGGAACCCGCGAGACTTTCCTGAAGAACTACGACGCACTGGATAAGACCCAGCTTGTCAATTGGCATCATCACCTGGTTGCCAAGGGTGAAACCATCTCCTCGATCGCCGCGCGCTACCGCGTGTCGGTGGCGGCCATCAAGGCCACCAATAAGATCAAGGGGAACAAGCTTTCCCGCGGCCAGAGCCTGCTGATACCGCTGGCGCCCGGAGATGCGGGTCGCTACAACGAACCGGACGTTGCGGAGGGCCAGGGCCGGGTCGCCAAGTTCAAGGGCGGAACCTACAAGGTCCATGCCGGGGATAACCTCTTCGACATCGCGAGGCGCTTCGGGACCACGGTTTCGAATCTGTTGGCCGCCAACAACATGAAGCGCGGAACCCTTATCCGCGCGGGGCAGCGCCTGAAGCTGGGAGGCAAGGCCACGGCTGCGGGGGATGACGAATCGGACAATCATCGCGAACCCGTGGCGATGAAGTCTTCACCCGGGGAGAAGCCGGAGAAGTTCAGCGGTGGGGACAAGGCTGAAAAGGCCGATAAGTCCGAAAAAGCGGATAAGGACGATTCCCGCGCAGCCGCCAGCCTGGTTCCGCGCGAGAAGGCCCCTCGCACGACCGCCAATGTAAAGGCGCCTGCGCCCGGAAAATTCGGCGTGCATACCGTGGAGGCGGGGGAGACCTTGTACTCCATCGGCAAATCACTGGGAGTGAGCGAAGAGGATCTGGGGCATTGGAACGGCATCGCCGGCAATCGCATCCAAGCGGGGCAGAAGTTGAAGTACCTGGCCCCCAAGAATACCCCGGAGGCCGGCAAGCCGGTTGCGCAGACGGGTAAACACCTGGAGGCGGAAGCGGACGCGACCGCGGGCGAAGCGCCCGGGGCCGAGGTGCCCGCCGGAGATGATGAACCGGCGAAGGCGGAAGTCCCGCGCATGTCCCCGGTGGCCGCCGCGGGCTTCATCGGTTCGTCGCAGCCGCGCGCCGAGGAGAAGCAATACTACGTGGTCAAGGCCGGCGATACCCTGTGGGACATCTCGACCAAGTACCGCACCACGGTGCAGAAGCTCAAGGACCTGAACGGCCGGCTGCCGCCGGTCCTCAAGCCCGGCACCCGAATCCGCGTCAAATAAATACCCAAGAAGGGAGCCGCATGAGCCGCTTCGCGAAGATCCTCGTTGTCCTCTCGATCCTATCCTTCATTTCCATCTTCTATTTCATGGGAGCCATGGCCAACCTGTTCGGCCATCTCGCCGACAAGGGAACCGCCCTGCGCGAGCGCCGCGATCACTTGACCGTGCTCCGCGTCGAAGGCGCCATCATGGGTTCGGAAGCATACCTGGAATGCATCCGGCGCATTTCCCAGGACAAGGGCTGCAAGGGCGTGCTGCTGCGCGTCGATTCCCCCGGCGGCGCGGTAGGCGCCTCCCAGGAAATCCTTTCGGCCCTGCGCGGCCTCAAGGCGCATGGCCTGCCTATCGTGGTGAGCCAGGGCAACCTGGCCGCTTCGGGCGGCTATTACGTTTCCCTGGCCGGCGATCGCATCTTCGCCAATCCCGGCACCCTCACGGCCAGCATCGGCGTCATCATGCAGTACCCCGAAGCCGAGAAATTGTTGGGGAAGATGGGGATCAAGTTCAACACGGTAAAGTCGGGCGCGCTTAAGGACGTGGGTAATTTCGGTCGCCCCTCCACCCCCGAGGACATCCGCTTCCTGCAATCGGTCATCGACAATACCTACGGGCAGTTCATCGACGATATCCTCGCCAACCGCAAGATCGCCAAAGCCGACCTGCTCCGCATCGCCGACGGTCGGGTGATGACGGGCCTGCAGGCCCGCGACCACGGTCTGGTGGACACCCTGGGCGGATATGCCGAGGCGGAACGCTACCTGGCCTCCGTGGCGAAGCTGGGCGAGAACCCGCCCCTGGTCACGGAGCCTCCGACCAAGACCCGATTGGAACGCTTCTTTGAAAGCAAGGGCGACGCGGGCTCCTTGGGATCCTTGGCCCAAGCGGCCCAAGCCTGGCTGCCGGAGCTGCGCCAGGGCAGTTTCTTCATGTGGAAATAGGGGTCCGGAAGGCCCCTTTTCCTGTTTCATTTTCCCCCGACTTTGTACCTATATTGGACGGTTTTACGCTTCTTCCGGGAGATCCTGCGGACACATGACGGCGATGCGCGCCCCCATCGGGATCCTCTGCTTTAGCCTTGCCGTATTACCGGGCCCGGGAGCCCCACGCGCCGCCGCGCTCCCGCTTCCCGTTTCTTCCCCGTCGACTGCACCCGCCGCCCTGACTGCCAAGGTGGTGGAAGACACCCCCGGTCGCCTAGTGCTGGAATTGACCCTGCCCGCGGCGTCCCTGCACCCGGTGGCCGGAGCCGAAGGGTTCAGCGTCCATTGCCCGGGCTGCCATAGCGTCGGTCGCGCCGGCGCACCCGACCTCCCCGTATACCGCTTCGATGTGCTCACCGGGGCGAATGATCCCCGCGTCACCGTGCAAGCCCTGGCTTCGGACTCCCGCATTCTTCCCGAAGGCATCGCGCCTTTTCCGGAAACTCCCACACCCAACCGCGAGGTCTTCCGCCCCGAAGCGGCCCTCTACCGCGCCGCCTCCGGATTTCAGGCCCGCCTGTTGGCCAAACGCAAGCTGCGCGGGCTGGCCATCCGCGGCATCGAAGTGCCCCTGGCAGCCTGGGACCAGGGCGGTAAAAGCCTGTTGTCGGCCCGACGTCTGCGCGTTGAAGTCGTATTCCCGGGAGCCTTCGCTTCCGCCTCGCCCTTGCGGCTCACCGGCGCCTTCCGCCTGGCTGTGCTTAATCCCGATGGCGGCGCCTTCCTCTCGGGTGCGCCCCGACGCCTGCCTCTCCCTGCTCTCCGCAAAGGCGCGGCCACCGCTGCCGATATCGAACCGCGCTTCGTCCGCATCAAGGTGGGCGATCACAATGTCGAGAATTTCCAGGAGGATCAGGTCTACTCCCTGTCCTTCTCCCAGCTTTCCGCCGTGACCGCCGATATCAACGCCGCCCGGGTTTCCCGCCTGCGCCTGTTCGGCGGCCCCAACGATACCCTGCCCCGCCGCATGGATACCGCGGTGGCCCCCGTATCCGGCACCCTGAAGGAGATACCCATCCAGGTGATCGACGCGGATAACAACGGCACTTTCGATCATGACGACCGTATCGTGTTCTACGCCCACGGGGCCAGTATCTGGAAGCGCTTGGCGGACACGCCCGGGCCCATCCGCTGGGAGTTCAGCGAGGATACCTATTCCTTCGAGAACTATTACTACCTGGATTGGACCGGGACCCAGGACGGCTCGCGCCTTTCGGAGTCGGCTTCCATGCCCGCAACCGGGACGCCCGTCGCCGCGAGCCTGGCCTATCTGCGCGCGGAAAAGGATCTGGCCACCGCCGGTTGCGATCCTTCGGGACATAAGGACGAAGAGGCCGGATACGATTGGCATTGGCATTGGAAGGGCGGCTGTTCCAGCGGTTCCAACAACGATACCCTGCTATCCCGCGCCAGCCTGTTGAGCGCGGAAACCGACTCCCTTCCCGATTTGACCTCGCCCAGCGACTCCGTCTACATCGGCTTCCATATCTTCCGCGCCAACGCCGAATCGACCACCATCTTCAAACCCTACTACGGCGGCGACGGCGACACCGCCGACTTTATCGGGCTGACGGCTTCGCCGGGAAGCTGGTTCGCGATCACGCGCGGCATCAAGAACGCGCCGGCCTTCCAGCTTGATGGCTTGGCTTGGGGCGGGAATGAGAACAAGTTCGAAGGCTATACGGTGGCGTACAAACGCAACCACGTCTTCCGCGGCGAACCCTTGTGGCTCTTTCCCGAGCGGTCCGGCATCGCGGTGAGTTTCAAGGTGACGGGCGGGGCCGGGGCCAAGTGCCTGCGCGTCGAACACGGAGTGGCGGGCAAGCTGATGGTCCTGGACGGCC
Source organism: Fibrobacterota bacterium (assembly GCA_023249635.1). Lineage (GTDB taxonomy): Bacteria > Fibrobacterota > Fibrobacteria > UBA11236 > UBA11236 > Chersky-265. The sequence continues at coordinate 12,028 of JAHFCH010000024.1, read as the reverse complement.
AAGGAGTATTTACGGACAGTGTCGCCGCGGGCTCGGATGCCCGCTATCTGGTCTATCAGGATCCTGCGGCTTTGACGGCCTCCGCCCTGGAAGCCGACGCTCTGCCCGCAGCCGCTACGTCACTGCGCAATCTCGTCACCGGCGACGGCAAATCCCCGGATTACCTGATCATCACCGATCGTTCCCTGCTGGCGCAGGCCCTGATGCTGCGCGATTACCGCAACGCGCCCAAGCGCGCGCTCAAGCTCAATAGCGAAGTGGTATGCGTCGAGGACATCTATCGCCAATTTTCCGGCGGCCGCCTTTCCCCGACCGCCATCCGCGATTTCCTGCGTTGGGCCTACGGGGGATGGGGCAGCCAGTCCAAGGCCGGCGCGCTCAAATACGTGCTGTTCTTCGGCGACGGCCATTACGATTACCGTAACATCCGTGCTTCCCTGATGAAGAAGCGCCCGCCCAACGTGGTGCCCCCCTACGAATTCATCGTCGACAACGGCCACGAGGACGTAGCCTCGGACGATTTCTACGGCCTGCTGGAACCGGCGGAATTCGGCTATGGGGGCGGTGCCTTGCAGGTCGCCTTGGGCCGCGTGCCCGTGCAGGACCCCGTGCAGGCGAAGGATTACCTGAAGAAGATTTCCGACTACGAGGATCCCAAGCTGGCCGGGGAGTGGCGGGGGCGCATCGTAATGACGGCGGACGACAATATCCAACGGGGCGCCAACGAGAAGGACTACGACCCCATCACCCAAGGCCATACCACGGATGCTGATCAAATCGGGCTGGCCATCGCGGGCAACGAGAAGGGCATTACCGTCGACAAAGTGTACCTGCTCGATTATCCCATGAACTCTTCTTACCACAAGCCCGAGGCCGCGCAAGACCTGCTCACCTTAATCAACCGCGGCACCCTGATGATCAATTACGTGGGCCATGGCGCGTCCAACCAATGGGCCGACGAGGTGCTGCTGCAGACCAATGACGCCATCGCGCGCATGCGCAACGAAGGGCGCACGCCCATGGTGAACGCCTTCTCCTGCACCGTGGGCCGCTTCGAGAGCCTTTCCGGAGAAGGGATGAGCGAGCAATTCGTGAAGCAGAAAAGCGTAGGCGCAATCGGAGCCGTTTCCGCCACGCGGGAATCCTTTCCCCATCCCAACATCCAACTGGCCGATGCCTTCTATGCCCGCGTGTTCCCGGGCGATTCAACGGGTATCACGGTGACGGTCGGCGAGGCCTTGCGCGAAGCCAAGAATTCCTCCGAGACCAATGCCGACAACCTCAACGACATCAAGTACAACCTGCTGGGCGAGCCCGTACTGCTCATGCGCAAGCCGCAATTGAAGCTGGCTTTGACCCAAGTGATGGACACCATCAAAGCCCTGGATTGCCGCACCATCAAGGGTACGGTACAGGGCGGCCTGGGCAATGGCAAGGTCAACATCAAGATCGTGGCCGGCACAATGCACAAGACCTACAACCTGCCCGGAGGATTCACCCCCCAGGAAGTCGAGAAGCGCGGGAACATCCTTTTCGAGCGCACCCTGCCCTATAAGAACGGCGCTTTCGAGAGCGACTATTTCATCCCCAAGCAGGTCTCCTTCGGGGATACCAATGCCCAGGTGCTGGTGTTCGCCTGGGATGACAGCCTGGAGATGGAAGGCACCATGGCCCGGCAGAACCTGCCCATCAGCGGAACCAGCAGCGCATGCGCCATGGACTCCGATGGCAAAGGCCCCCGTATCCGCATCAGCGGCTGCGAGCAGACCGAAACCGGCGACGTGGATTTCCCCGATCACGTGAAGTTGCCGCTGCCGTATTGCCTGCAGATCAGCGTGGAGGATTCCCTCGGGGGTGTCCTTTCCTCGGAAGGCCCGGACGAAGGCACCACCCTGGAAATCCCGGGACTGGTCGATCCTTTTCATCCCGCCCCGGGCGTCGACGATCTGTATATCAAGACCTACCAGTACTCCCTCGACAAAAAAGGCATCCGGCCCGGCGCCTACCTGTTGAAAGTCTCCGCGCGCGACGGCTACGGCAATATCGGCGCGCGACAATTGCAGATGGACCTGACCGTGGACAGCTCCATCACCACCGTCACCGCGTACAACGTTCCCAATCCCATGAAGCGCAAGGGCACGACTTTCTATTTCTCCACCTCCATCCCTTCCAATGAGGTGGAGTACGGGGGCGAGAACAACGGCAAGCAGAGGTTGTTCTTCGAAATCCGCATCTTCGATCAGGCAGGGCGCCTGGTGAAGGTATTCCAGGATGCCGCTTCGGGAACCACCACATGGGATGGTCATGATCGATGGGGGAACCTGCTCGCCAACGGCGTCTATTTCTATTCCATCACCGCGCGCCAAGACCTCTTCGACGTCAACGCCAAGCCGGGCTACCGGACCTTGAGCTCGAAGCGTAACACTCTCGTCATCTCCAGGTAAAAAGCCGCCCTTCCGGGCCTTCCTTCTGCATCCTGGCGTGACCCGCCCTGGGCACCTTTGTATTTATCCCGGACACGCGCCTTGAGTCCAAAATGCCCGAACCTGTTCTGCATGCCCCGCGGCCCTTCCGTAGGCCCTATCATAGGGTGAATTTCGGTAGGTTCTTCGCCGCAGCCCTGCTTGGCCTGACGGCATGCCTGCCTTGCCTTTCCCAAGCGGCGGGACATCCGTTCCAAGTCCTTATCGACGAGCCGGGAAGACTGGTGGGGGAAATCGATGCCGGGGAATTGAGGCTTCTCCCCTCCGGTAGTGATGGGGCCCTGAGGGCCGAATGCGAGGGCTGCAGCCGGGGTGTGACTCCCGGAGAACCGGATTTGCCTTATGCGGCCTTCGATGTCCTATGCGGTCCTGCGGCGCCCCGGACCGAGGTAACACCGGTGTTAACCGGGTTCAGCGCCTTGCCTGGTGGCATCGCTCCCGTTCCCGTCCATCTCGCGCCGGGCCGGGATACCTTCGCACGCAATGATTCGGCCTACCGCGCCGCGGCGGCCCCGACTGCGGTAATCGGGCCGGCCCTGCGCCGGGGAGCCTGGACCCTTCGTTCCATCCGCGTTCCTATCGCCAGGTGGGATGAGGCCCGCCATACCCTGACCTGGATGAAGCAGGCGCGCATCACCGTAAAGTATCCGGTACGCGGCGGAGCGTATGGCGCGAGCGCGTTGCCTGCCGCCCTGCGCGGTGAAACCCTGAATCCCGTTGGGGGGGCCGCCTTCGCCTCTCCCGCCAGGCCCCATCCGTCGCGGGCGCTTTCGAAAGGCGCAGCCTCCCAACCTCTGCTTGGGGATTCCCTGCTGCGTATCCGTGTCGGCGATGGCGATCCCGGGGCCTTCGCCGAAGACAGGGTCTATGGCCTCGCCTTCGCTGATATCGCCCGCCTTGCCCCCAGCGTGGTCGGAGCGCGCATCGAGGCCTTGCGCATGTATACGGGCCCTGGGGATACCCTTCCCATCGTTCCGCAAGGCGAACCGGTACCCGGGCGGTTACGGCAAATCCCTCTGGGGGTTACCGACGCCAACGGCAATGGCACCTTCGATGGCGGGGACAGTGTCTCCTTCTATGGCCACGGTACCAGCGTGTGGCGACGCCTCAGGGAGGCCACCGGCCCCATCCGCTATGCCTTCAATGAAGATCCGTATGATCAAGCCAATGGGTATTGGTTGGATTTCTCCGGCAAGGATTCCGATGCCCCAATGCGCTTGACCGTGTCGGCGTCCCCGCCGGGCGGGGCCACCAGCGCGAGTCTAAGGCACTATGTGCGCGCGGAGCGGGACCTGGTGATGCTTTCCTGCGAGCCCGGCAATGACGGGGGAAGGGAGGATTCCGCTTCCGGCGTCTCCTGGTTCTGGATCTGGGGCGGGTCTTGCAGGGGATCGGAAAAGCCGCGCACCTTGTCGGGTTCACAACTCTCCATGCCCGAAACCGATGTGCTCAAGGATGCCTTGCAAGGCGGGGGCGATTCGGTTTTCGTGGGCATGTTCCCCTACCCGTATCAGTCCCCGGATGATTTCACCATCCGCCTGGAAGGGGGAACCGATCCGCTCCCCTGGGTAGAATCCGGAACGGGCAAGGGTAACTGGTACGTTTCCACCGCGCCCCTGGGAACAGGAGGCCGATTCCGTTTCGCCTCCGTGGAATGGCGGGTCCATGACGCCAAGTTCGAGGGGTATACCGTAAGTTACCGCCGTCGTCTGGCATGGTCCGGGACCCCGTTGCGCATCTTCCCGGAAATCCATGGGGAACGCGCGCGTTACCGGGTGGAAGGGGGCGCGGGCCTTGCCTGCTTGCGTATCGAGGACGGGGTGGCCTTGAAACGGTTCCTTCTCGATGGGGCCGGCGAGTTCAGCGACAGCCTGGCGGCCGATGCCGATGCCCAATACCTGCTGTATGACGTGCCGTCCGCCCTTCCGGCTTCGGCGCTAAGCTTGGAACAGCCAGGAAGGGCCGGGCTGGGCATTCGGGATCTGGCCGGCGGTTCCGCCGCCGCGCCCGAGTACCTGATTATCGCCCCGGGCGAATTCGCGGAGCAGGCGGCGGCCTGGGCGAAATACCGGCAGGATCCCGCGCGGGGCCGACCGTATAAGACCGCGGTGGTGTTCACCGAAGACATCTACCGCGCCTATTCAGGCGGACGCCTTTCGCCGCCCGCGATCCGGGATTTCCTCCGCTGGGCTTGGTCGGCTTGGGGTGGCGACGCCGCGGGGTCCAATCCGTTACGGTACGTACTGCTGCTGGGCGATGGTCATTACGATTACCGCGAAGTCCGCAGCGGGTTAAGGCGCGATTCCCCCCGCAACCGCGTGCCGCCCTTCGAATGGTTGGATGGCCGCTCCAATGGCGCCGAAGGTCTGGCCAGCGACGATTATTATGCCTTGCTGGATAGCGGTGAGACGGTGGGGACCGGGGCCCTGTTGGACGTGGCGGTCGGGCGCCTGCCTGTGAACAGTTCCGCGCAGGCCGAAGCCTGCCTTGCCAAGGCCAAGGCCTGGGAGGATCCCGCGTTGGCGGGAGCCTGGCGCGGCCGCATCACCTTCGCCGCAGACGATGGCGTGCAGCGCGGGGCCAATGCGCGGGATGACGATCTTATCAAGCAGGGCCATACCACTTCCTCGGACTCGGTGGCACGGCGAATGGAGGCGGGCGAACCGGGCTTGGCCGCGGACAAGATTTACCTGGTTGACTATCCCATGAATCCCGCTTATCACAAGCCGGAAGCCAGCCAGGATCTGCTTTCCCTCATCGACCAGGGGACCGTACTGGTCAATTACGTTGGCCATGGATCGCATAACCAATGGGCCGACGAGGTGCTGCTGCAATCCAATGACGGGCTGGCCCGCATGCACAATCCCGATCGCACGCCCATGATCAACTCGTTCTCGTGCACGGTGGGGCGCTTTGACGACTACGCGCAAGTGGGGATGAGCGAACTCTTCGTCGCCGCTCCGGAGCGCGGCGCCATCGCCGCGGTTTCCGCGGTACGCGAATCCTTTCCCAGCGAGAATATCGCGTTGGCCCACGCGTTCTATTCCCATGCCGGCCGCTCCCGCCTCGGCGATGCGGTACCCATGGGGGAGGCCTTGCGCCTGGCGAAGAACGATGCGGGCGTGCGGGGCGACTCGCGGCATAACTCTTCGCGCTACGCATTGTTGGGTGAGCCCGTGCTGGCCTTACGCAAGGCGCCCCTGGCCGTTTCCCTGGATAAGACACCGGATTCGCTGCAGGCCCTCGACTGCGGCAATATCGAAGGCCGTATCGAAGGGGGTAGCGGTTCCGGATCGATTAACATCCGCATTTTGGCGCAACCCAGACCGCGCTTCTGGCCGCCGGTCTTCGAGAAATCCAATGTGGATACGCAAAGGGCCGTGCTCCGCGGTCCGGTAATGTTCGAAGGCACATTTCCCTATAAGGATGGCCGCTTTTCGGCAGCTTATTTCATCCCCAAGCAAATCGCTTTCGGGGACACGAATGCGCGCATCCTGGCCTTCGCCTGGGATGCCAAGCAAGAGCGGGAAGGTTCGGCCGCGAAAACCGGCCTGGCCATCCGCGGGGTTTCCCGGGGAGAATGCGCCAAGGATTCGGACGGCAAGGGTCCGCGCATCCGCATCACCGGCTGCGAGCCGACGGAAACAGGTAACCTGGATTTCCCGGATCAGGTGCGTTTGCCGATACCGTATTGCCTGGAGATCAGCGTGGAGGATTCGCTGGGCGGCGTGCTTGCCGCCGAAGGACCGGACGAAGGCACCACCTTGGAAATCCCGGGGGTGCGCGATCCCTTCCATCCCCATGCGGGCATCGACGGATTATACCGCAAGGTATATCGCCTGCCTCTCGATAAGGGGTCCATTCCGCCCGGTATCCGGCTGCTCAAGGTCTCGGCCCGGGACGGATACGGTAATTTCAGTTCACGTACCTTGCGCATGGATCTCAACGCGGACTCGTCCCTCAATACCATCTCGGCCTACAACGTGCCCAATCCCATGAAGCGGAACGGAACCACCTTCTACTTCTCCACGGTGGCGCCTGCGCGGGCCGCCGACCTGGATGATCCCACGTCTGCCAAGGCGCGCATCGGATTCGAAGTGCGCGTCTTCGATCAGGCAGGCCGTTTGGTACGCGTGTTCGATGGGGCGCGTTCGGGCGAGACCCGCTGGGACGGCCGGGACGCCTGGGGGAATGGGCTCGGGAACGGGGTCTATTTCTACCAAGTCATCGCGCGCCAGGCCCCCACGGCCGGAAACGCCGATTCCCCTTCCCGTACCCTCAGTTCCAAGCGGAATATCCTCGTCTTATCCCGTTGAATCCGTCGCTCCCCCGATACCGCACCTGCGCCTTCGCGAAGCCCACTAAATTCCCAGTGGGGTTCGGCGGGCACATTCGGGGGTACCATGATCCAAGCTCGGATCGCATCGCGATGGCTCCGCTATTCCGTTTTCGTCCTCGTTGCTTCGACCGCGCCGCGCGGTCATACCGCATCCGTCCATGATCTTCCCGTGGGTTGGGCTTCGCTGCAAGGCGGCGCGCCCGGCGGCGCCGGCGGTCCCGAGACCACGGTGGACAATCTCGCTGATCTCAACGCCGCTTTGAAAACCGACGGCAAGCGGGTGGTGTGGATCAAGGGCACCATCACCGGTAGGGTGGACATGCCCACCGGGGACAAAAGCCTGCTCGGCCTCCCGGGCGCGCGCCTGATAGGCGGAATCGACCTCACCGCCCCATCGGCCAAACCGTTTTCCAATGTGGTCATCCGCAATTTCGAGATCGAAGGCCCGGGTTCCAACGACGTGAACGGCGTGGACGCGGTGACCGTGCAAAACGTTTCCCGCGTATGGATCGATCATATGTGGATCCACGACGGCCTCGACGGCAATCTGGATATCACCAACCAAGCCGATCTGGTAACGGTTTCCTGGACCCGCATGACCTACGCCAAAGGCGGCAACCACGCCTTTTGCAATCTGATCGGGTCCAGCGATTCCAAAACCGGCGATCGCGGCAAGCTGCGCATCACCTTCCTGGCGGATTGGTGGGGCGATGGGGTGGTGGAACGTATGCCGCGGGTGCGCTTCGGGCAGGTGCATCTGGCCAACTGCCTGTTCACCAGCGCGGAGGCGAACTATTGCGTGCGCGCGGGTTTGGAAGCGGACATCCGCGTGCAGGCCAGCGCCTTCATCGGCGTCCAGAATCCCATCGACCTGTTCGAGAAGAATTCCAAGGCGGTGACCCTGCAGGACAATTTCTACGAGAAGGCGACGGGCGATAGCGCGGGGTCGGGCACGGCATTCACGCCTCCGTATTCCCTGGCCTTACTTCCTGCGGCCCAGGTGAAGGCGCGCGTTGGCGATGCGGCGAACGGAGCGGGACCCAACTTGCGTTGGGACGGTGTCACCGCAGTGAGGGGCGGGGGAAAAGAAAACGGCCCGCAGGAAGCGGGCCGTCGTCTCCGGATTCAATCCGGAAAAGCGCTGGTGGATAACGGCGGGACCTCAGGCCCCGCGCGCACCTTTCAAAACCTTCAGGGCAGGTACTTGCGGGTGGTGCCCGCTTCGCACTTGAATTCCAAGTAGCTGACTTCGGTCCCGGCGGGATGGGTGAAGGTAAGACCGCCGGTCTTCGACTCGTCGCTCTTCTGGATCACGTCCTTGTCCGTCTTCGCGAAGCCGCCGATTTTGGCGGTGGGCTTGAAGGCGGTGCCGTCCTTGGCGTACAGGGTGAAGCCTTCGCCGCGGTAATGGAAGAGCACGGAAGCGCCGTTCCAGGCCTTGACCTGGATCTTTGTGGTGGTGGAACCGGGTTCGTATTTCACGATGCCGAGCAGCACGCCGTACTTGTTGATGCGCGAGTCGGGACGCTCGCCCAGTTCGCCCGCCACGTCGTCGTTGTCGTACATCAGGTAGGTGTTCAGGTTCACCTTGCGGACCTTGGACCACAGGGCATTCATCTCGGGGCTGTCGCCGCCGGTCATGAGGGACAGTTTGCTCAGCTTATAATCGGCCACGATGCCCGAGGTGGGGTTTTTCGCCGCATCGTTGTAATCGTCCTCGATCTCCTTGAGCTTGGACGCGACCACTTGTTGCTTGGCTGCGGCTCCGCCACCGGCGCCGGCCTTCTCCGCGGCCTGTAGGAAGCGGAAACCGCCTTCCATGGCTTCGGACGATCCAATCTTGATGCGGGCGCTGGCGATGCTCGACAGGGTGCTGGCAAACAGGGTTTGGTTCTGGGGATCCGGGTACTGGGTCAGCAGGCTGGCCACGGTATCCTTGAGGATGTCCAGGAACTCGGCGGTCGGGTCTTCCTTGGCGCGCAAGCCCATGGCCTGGATATTGACCAGGGTATAATTCTTGTAGAACTCCTTCGAGACCGGCCCACGCTTGAGGGCTTCCTCATAGTTCATCAGGGAGTGCAGCGGATCCCCAATCTTGCGGTACTTGTCTCCCGCGGCCTCCTGCCGCGAACGGCAACCGGTGAGGAGGAAAGCAAGGGTTAGACCGGCGCATAGCGTCAGCTTAGGTGTAGTCATCGTACTTCCTTTGCATACATGAGTGACGTGACAGAAAATAGCGTAATCCAGGCCGCTTTTGTGCGCCTATTTATGGCTTTTTTATAACTTTCAGGTCCTTGGCCAGGTGCCTTAAGCGCCCGGCGCGGGCCCATAGCTCAGTTGGTTAGAGCAGGAGACTCATAATCTCTTGGTCCTCCGTTCAAGCCGGAGTGGGCCCATGCTTAATAACCTTACCCACTCAGGCATGGCCGTCCAGGCCGCCGGATAAGATACCGTGAAGAAAATCATCTTTTGGGGCGATGGAATCCTATCGGGACCTTCAGGATTCGCGGAACTTCTGGTGAATCACCTATTCCTCCATCATCCCCGTGCCGATGTTTCCACTTCACTATACGGAGGAGAAACCGAAGGCTGGCAAGATGCGGTGAAGAACACTCCGCTGCATGTAATTGGGAAGGCGCCGGACCTGGTCGTGCTGGGATTCGGATATTCTGATTTAGGCGCCGGCCGGACGCCGGACGAAATAGCCCTCGCGGCGCAAGGGGTCATCACCCTGATGTTGGGGAAAACCCAGAGCCGCGTCTGCCTCTTGGCCCTGATTTCTTCCTTCTTTCCGGAAGGGGAGGACCGGGAGCGCTGTCATGCGCTCAACCGGCGCATGCGCGAACTCATAGGACCCCGCGTGGAACTGGTGGATATCGACTCGCGGGTGGAACGCTTCCTCGCCGAGCATAAGCAGGGTGTGGGGGAGAAGCGCGCCTTGTACCTGGACCGCAATCGCCTTACGCCCCTGGGGCGTCTGTTCCTGGCTCATCATGCCTTCCATCTGATCGAATGGCCCGAGGTCGCCGGGTAACGAGGGCCGGCCGATAGCCAGAAAAGGCTTATTTTCCTATATAAATCGGGACTTATAGCACAAGCCGCACCGGTTGCGCTACCAGGAGGATGCATGGCAAACGAAGATCAACACGACCGTTTCCTCCGTAAGAATCAGTCCTTGGCCAAAGCCTACGATATCCAGAAGAAGGACAAGGTCAAAGAGAAGATCGTCAAGGGCGAAGTCAAGCCCGAGCTCGTCGCCTGTTACCGCTGCAAAAAAGTCCGCCCCTGCCTGAAATACTCCATCATGGAAACCGGCCGCGCCGAAGGCGCTGTTTCCGTCTCCAACGAGTACGTACCGCTTTGCGAAGAGTGCGCGCCCAAGAAGAAGAAGGTGGAGAACGAACTGAATCCCAAGCAGGTGAAAGCCTTGCTGCGGGGTGCGAGAAGAGGCCGGATCTAAAAGCAGGGAGTGGGCTTCGGTCGGCTGCTAAGAGCCGGGAAGTCTTACGGGAGATTCTGTTGCATGACGGAAATCTCGGACAGGAACTCCTTGATTTCCTTGAACTTGCGATAAACGGAGGCGAAGCGGATATAAGCCACTTCGTCGACCGGGAACAGGGCCTTCATGGCCAACTCCCCTAATACCTTGGACTGGACTTCGCCTTCGGCCATGCCCTGCATGGCATTTTCGATCTGATCCACCATCTGCTCGATGGTCTCGGTCGAAATCGGCCGCTTCTTGCAAGCGGTATACAACCCGCCCAGAATCTTCTGCCTATCGTAGGGTTCACGCCGCCCATCGGCCTTGACGATGGTCAGGGGGATGGTCTCCACGTACTCGTAGGTGGTGAAGCGCTGCCCGCAGCTCAGACACTCGCGCCGACGACGGATGGCCTTGCCTTCCCGGCTGGAGCGGGAATCGACCACTTTGTCCTCTTCGCATGTACAGAATGGGCACTTCATAGTGAGTTGCTAGTGAATATATCCAACTCTAAACACTTAATCAACAGCCATGTTTAAAAAGTCTTGAAAAGTTTTGCATGAGCCCACCCGCACAAGCTCCCGAACCATCGAAGGTTAGACAATTCCGTTCCCAGGGGTAATGCCGAAGTTACGTGAATTCAGCCCCTGTTTCACGCCGAAAACCCCACCCACCTATGAACAAAATTTGTTGAAAACTCGCGAATTTACGCCCATTTAACGCCTTACAACGAGGACTGCGGCAGAGTCGCAAATGAGTCGTGCTGAGATGGTAAATCACGAAGCTTTTCGTCGAATCAAGCGAAGCCACGACTCGATGATTCCTCGAGACACTCCTCTAGACCGGGGCGCGCAGTTTTCTCCCGCGCCCGTCCAACCCTGTGGCCTAACCAGGACCCCGGTCAACCAACCTGAAAGCCGAATGAACCAAGACCATGGAGTTGCCGTTGCGCAGGCGTCCCTGTGGACCGCGGCGCGGGGGCGAGAGCGGGGGTGCGAGTGGGGTGAGCTTAAAATCCGGGCGCCCTGCGCACGGGGGCGGTCCAGGTCATACCTGGCCCGCCCGGGCGCGTAAGCGCCATTGGAAGTCGTCAGCGCGTTAGCGCTGACAATCCAAGGGGGACGGACTGCGAACGATGCCAGCCAACCCTCAGCATCGGTAGTCCGCGTCTGGGAGGACAGAATGCGAAGAGTTATACGCGGGCGTCGCAGCGTTCGCGGGCCGGGCCGACCCAGCTCATCGCCGAGCCTTGTCTGAGCCCCACCCGCATCCCCGCTCCCACCCCCGCGCCAGTGGATAGATAGAGCCGCCTCAGCCCTGCTCCAACTCCAAAGTCTTGGTGATAGCGTCGCAGACTTCCGACGGCCCAAAATACTGGATCGGCCCCGGATACACGTACGCGTCCTCGACCTCCCACTTCGCCCGGCTCGCCGTCAGCGCCATGAAGGCCGGCCCGTCCAGTTCCACCAGCGCCTTTTGGATGACCGGCTTCATATGCCCGTGCCGTTGTTCCATGTTGAACATCATGGTGATGGGGATGCCGCCGGCGGTCCATTGGTCCGGGCCCTTGGAAATGTTGCGGATGGAGGCCATGTAACCGGTGCGGCCGCTGCGGACCAGGATGGCCGCCACGCAGCCCAGGCTGTAGCAATAGTCGGCGTCGAAGTTGGAGGGGGCGGCGGCGCGGCCCTCGTAGCCGAAGAAATGCCGCTGGGACGAGAACTT
>JAHFCH010000206.1 GCA_023249635.1 Fibrobacterota bacterium | reverse complement strand
CAGGGAGGCGCGGGTCCAGACCGCATCGGGGTGATCGGCCGAAGGGCCTTTCTGGTAGAACTCCAGGTCCACCAGGGAGAGTTTGCCGTTATCGACTGCGATGCTGTCGCCATCAACGTCGGTGTAACTCGCGGTACCGAGGGTATCATTGCCGGATAGCTTGTACCATCTCGACGAATACACCAGGTTGTCCGGCTCCGTATCGAAGTTGTCGTCCGGTCCCGGCCCCACGATGAGCATGCTCTTCTCGACCACGCCTTTTTCGTCCCCGGTGAAGGTGATGGCGGCTTTCGATTTGCCGCCGGCCACCGGATTGACGATCCCGTCCCCGTCGGCGTCCGAGATTTCGGCGGTTTCCACGCGGCCCGATTTGTAGGTGGCCACCGACTTGGCCCTGATCATGGTCTCATTGTCCTTGATGCTGTCGAAGAACTTGGCGTCCGTGCAGGCCGTCACCGTTACCACCGTGGTCTTGAGCGGTTCCGGAACGGGAGACAGGGTCAAGGTCACGGTACCGCTGGTGCAGCCCGGGGCCGCGCTTACCTTGGCCAGGGCGGTGAGGTTGGATGCGTTGGCGGCGGCCGCGGACATTTTGCCTGCGGCGATCTTGGCCGGGGCCACGTGGATGGCGCCGCCCTTGGTCAAGGTATCCACCACCGAAGGCACGTCCCCCAGGCCTTCGGATTTCTTGCTCTCGTCCAGGAACCCGTTCACGCGGGCGTAGATGCTGTTGGGGAATTCGTCCACGCCGGCACGCTTGTCGTCGGTGATGCATGCGGAAAGGCACAACAGGAAAATGGCCGCCAGGGCGGCGCGAGCCAGGGGACCTTGGGAAAGGTAACGCATGGTCAGGTCTCCTTCACGCGGCTGCGGGGGAAATGCTGGATGTTGAACTGCATGACGCGGTCGGGCTTTTCCTCGCGCTTGGCCAGCTCGATGATTTCCTCGCGGAACTTGTCGATGCGATGCTGGATCTCCTTGAAGGTCTTGGCCCCCACCGTCAGCAAGGCGGAATAGATGTAGCGCTCTTCCTTGGGGAAGGCGAACAAGGCATCGGCGGCCTGGACCACCCACTCGCGGTTGAGGCGCTTGACCAGATCGCCCATCGAAGGCGCGGGCTCCTGGTTCTTGAAGGCGGGCTTGTAGCGGCCATCCGCGCCCTGCACCAGCAGGCCCCACTCGCACAGCTCGCGGACGCATTTTTTCAAGGTGGCGACGGGTATGGAAGGCCGGATGAAGCGGGAAAGTTCCTCATAATTGCCGCGGAAGTCGAAAACCTGGATGGCGGAGCGCACCAGCGGGTAGTGGTAATCCTGATAATACTTGCTGTTGCCGGGGTTGAGGCGTACGAAGGAGGAACGGTTGCGGCGGAACAGCATCTGACGATAGAGCTCCTGGCGCTCTTCGCCGTCCTTGCCTTGCCCGTAGGCGACCAGCAGTCGGAAATATTCGGCCTCGTTGGGCTTGAGCGCGAATACGGAAACCAATTTATCCTGGGCCGCTTCGCTCAGGGTGCGGCGGCCTTTGACGACGTCGTTGAAATAGCCCGGGTTCGTGAACCCGGCATCGGCGGCCAGGCGGCGATGGGTATATTTACCTTCGCCTGCGGCGGGCTTCGCCTTGCGCTTTTCCTCGAAGGAGTCTTCCAGGAATTTTCGGAAGTCCTCGTATCCGTATACGTCCATAGCGAAAGTATACTCGAATCTTCCCATTAATAAAAGTAATTTCGACTAATTGATTACAAAATATTGCGATCTATGCTTTAAAATAGGGTATAATTGCGGAAATTAGATAAAAAAAGAATAATATTTGGATTACGAAAATCGAGGTGGCTGCCGGGTGGTGCCCCGGTTAAGGATAGCACCCCGACGGCTTGATGGGTAGCCAAGCCTACTTATTCCGGGCCGGGAGACTCACCGTGGGTGCCGCGGCCCCGGGACCGGGCAGGTGCCGGCCGAAAAGATCGAAGATATCGATGCCGGTCCGGGCGGCGGGGCTATTCCGGACCGTACCGCGCATTTCCAGGCTGGCCTTGGGCGCTCCGCCGGCCAAGGCCGTGGTCGCGAGCAGATCCGGCAAGGTGAACTTTTTCTGGGCGCCCTGATAGTCCCCATAGTTGATCACCTCGCCATCATCCATTCCCATCAGGCGCCGGGCGGTTCCCGTCCCTTCGATAGTCAAGGTATCGAGAGTGTCCCCATCATCGCTAACACAAGGCGCTTTCCCGTTTCCGAAATCCTCCATACACGGACCATCGCCGTCCGTAATCACCTTTTCGCCGCTGATGCGCCAATGCCCCCGGCCCGTCATACCGCTCTGCTCCCCGAGTATTTCGGCCTGCGCGCGTAATTCGAACGTGCCATCAGCGGCGAACCAGGCTTCGGTTTTGATTGAAGCTGCTCCTTCCTGGGTGGTATGCGCCCAGAAGCCTATCACCTGGCTTTTATCCAGCGCGAAGGCGGAACGGGCCGTCAGGACCAGGGCGAGGAAGAATATGAAAGCGGAAATCCCGAAGCGGTAGATCGTGTAAGTGCGCATGCGTTGTCCTTTCAGACAGGGTGTACGCAATCTGACGAAGGGGATTCCGGGATCCGCCACTGCCGGTTACAGGGGAATCGGGGGTAATGCGCCGGTTACGGCCCAGGGAACGTGAAAACCGCAAAATGGGGGCGATTGATCCGTTGATTCCCGGGTGACAACGGTTACTGGGAGGGGCTAGAAGGAGCCTTCTGCGCCGCCACCGCCGAACTTGCCGCCTCCGCCCTGGATGCCTTCCGGCCCTTGCGCGGCCGCATCCTTGGGGGCGAAGGTATTCCAGAGCGCCAGGCTTTCCGCGTTCATGAGCCCAGCGCCGGTAGCGCGAGGCACTGGGGCCGAACAAATGCCGAAGCGCGCGGGCTTGCTGGCTTTGAATCCCTTGAGGGCGGCCCAGGCCACGGCAATCAACGCGAAGCCCGCCAGAGTCAGGCCCATTTCAACGGACATCACATTGTGGTAGCGCTTATAGGTGAAGACCGCCGCGGCGAAGATGGCCAGACCCGCGTCCAGGAATTGCCGGTCCTTGCGCATCAGGCCGTAAGCCAGGTAGACCAACGGCATGGCGAAGGTATAGGCGTAGAACAGCGGCGCCAGGGCGATGTCCGAACCTTCGGTCACGCTCGCATGCAGCATGGCCGAGCCCGCTTCCCGGACCACGAAATAATTCCCGCCCGCATAGGCCGTGAGCAGCCCCGCGAACCGGAGCAGCTTCCATACATGCTCCCAAGGCGCCATGGATGCTTGGCGCAAGGCCCAGGAGGCGGCGATCACGATGCATACGGAAATAGCGATGGCGGCCGGAGGCAGCAGGAACAAGGCGCGCTCCCCGTAGCGGCCGCCTACGTCGAACAAGGCGAAGAAGACCGCGGCCATGGAGGCCAGGGCCAACAGGCTGTCGGCGTAGCGCATCGCCGCCAGCGCGAAAACGGCGGCTAGGGCCAGCGCGAGTCCCGCATGGACGTCGCCGTGGAAACGGGACAGGATGAGAACGGCGGCGATGGCCGCGGCCAGGCCCGAGTAGGTCATGGCCTCTTCTACGCCTGCACGGAAAAATGGCTTGGGTTTGCGCGCCCATATCTCTTGCAGCCCCAGGGCTCCCGCAGCGTAGATGAACAGAAGGGTCCCGATGGACCCGCTGGATCCGCCCATTCCGGACATCAGGAAAAGCAGCCCCAAGGCCGCGCCCCCGCAGATGTATCCGAATAGGAACAGCCCGATGCGGATGAAGGGATTGGGCGAATAGAAGGGCGAGGGGAATTTCCGCGCCAGGAGTTCCCCCGCGGGGCCGTCGACGAAGCCGCCATCGGCCCAACGCCTTACCTCCAGGCTGCGTGCCAGGGCCTCGAAATCGCTCCGCCTATACGCCAACATGGCCGCCCTTGCCCCTGGGCTCCGGGCCCGCGTCGCCCGACCCTGCCAGGTCCTTCAGATTGAGGAACAGATAGATGGCCCCGCCGCAGGAAAGGAAAAAATACAGGTAGATGATCAATACCCCTCCGGAGCCGATCGAAGAGAGCAGGTGCCGCATGATGACCGAGGTAACGGCGATGTAACCGTAGCCGACGGCGAGCAACAGGAAATAGGCGCTGCGGGCCTGGCGGGCGTATTTCCACAGGACCGCGGTCAACCCTGCGAGCAGCAGGACATACGCCCATTCCGCGGGCCCGCGTTCCGAGAACATGCCCGCCAGGGCGGCCAACATGGCCAGGTGGACCGCGAAATTCAGGTAACTGAAAGTGAAATGGGGCTTGACGGCGCGGCTATGGAAAAACCATCCCGCCGCCGCCAAGGCCGCGGCGACGGCCAAGGTGGTATGGATATGCGTACCCGAATCCCACAGGTTTCCCCGGAAAGCCTCGGCCGGGGTCAACGCCACGCCCACTGTCGCGCACAACCCGGTGATGGCCAATTGCAGCACGCCGCGATGATCGAAACGGTACGCCAGGAACAGGTAGAACAGGGACGGCATGGCCACCGCCAGGTCATGGTGGGAGCCGAATACGGAATACTGGAATTGCAGGTAGCCCGTAAAGGTGCCGAATAGCAGTACGCCGAGCAGCAAAACGTAATCTGCCCAAGAGGACGGGGCCTCCAGCTTGCCGGTGGTGAATGGGGCGGCGCGTTTCGCGCAATACCAGAAGCACAAACCCGTGAGCAAAGCGATCAGGGCCAGGATGGTCTGATGCCCTATGCTTTCGATGTTCTTGTAGACCAGTATCCCCAGCCCGGCGCTGAGCGAGACTACGCCAAGGTACAGGAGGGTGCGCACTTCCCAGAAGATGGCGAATGGCAGGGCGCGGCTACGGGCTTCAATGCTTTCCTGCAACCCTTCGGGGAGGGATCCGGCAGGAAAGACGGCCTTCATTCGCTTCGCGTGGGGATGGAAGCCGAAACCGTGGGGCGGCGGGGAGCGGTTTCCGCCAGCCGCGCTTTCAACTCATGGATCTTGACCATCAATTGCATCGGGCTCAAGCCATTCAGATCCAGGTGGGCGAGCTCTTCGAAGGCTTTGCGGTGCAGGGGATTCTCGACCTCGACCACGGCGGGCTGGAAAAGATCGACCTGGACTTTCGGGCCAGGGACGGGGGAAGGCCTTCCGGATTTGCGCGGAGCCGCGCCCGGTGTGGGGACAGGCTCGCGGACCGCATCCGCCTCTTCGCCCATGCCCTGCAGGCGCGGACCGGTAGCCATCCCGTGGCTTTCCAGCTCGGCCAATATCTCCCAGGCCCGGGTCACCACGGGATCGGGTACGCCCGCCATCTTGGCTACGTGGATGCCGTAGCTGGAATCGCAGCCGCCTTCGATCACCTTGCGCAGGAAGATCACGCGGCCCTGGGCCTCTTTCACCGTAACCTGTACGTTACGCAGGCGCGGCAGGTTCCCGGCCAATTGGGTCAGTTCGTGGTAGTGGGTCGCGAACAGGGTGCGGGCCGCGATGCGCGGGTCCTGGTGCAGGGCTTCGGTGATGGCCCAGGCCAAGGAGAGGCCGTCGAAGGTGCTCGTGCCTCGCCCGATCTCGTCCAGCAGGATCAAGCTGCGCGGGGTGGCATGGTTCAGGATGTTGGCGGTCTCGATCATCTCCACCATGAAGGTCGATTGGCCCTTGGCCAGCCGATCGGTCGCCCCCACCCGGGTGAAGATGCGGTCCACGAGGCCGATATGGGCCGCGTCGGCGGGGACGAAAGAGCCTATCTGGGCCAGCAGGGTGATCAAACCCACCTGTCTGAGGTAGGTCGATTTACCCGCCATATTGGGGCCGGTGATGAGGAGGATCTGGCGTCCGCCGGCGTCCAGCTCCACGTCGTTGGAAATGTAGGCGCCCTCTTCCGTGATGGACTCGACCACGGGATGCCTGCCGCCTTCGATGCGCAGGGCCATGTCTTCGGCGATACGCGGGCGGGTGAAACGCAGATCGCGGGCGGCCTTGGCCAGGCAGCAGAGCACGTCGACCGCGCCCAGCACCCGGGCCGCTTCCAGGATTTCGCCCGCCGCGGCGCTCACGCCGTCGCGGATTCCGCAGAACAGCTTATGCTCCAGGGAATTGATCTCGCCCTCGGCCCCTAGGATGCGGCTCTCCCACTCCTTCATCTCAGGGGTGATATAGCGCTCGGCGCCGACCAGGCTCTGCTTGCGCAGGTAGTTCGCCGGGACCTTGCCCTCTTGCGCCTTGGTTACCTCGATGTAGTACCCGAATACCTTGTTGTAGCCCACCTTGAGGGTGGGGATGCCCGTGGCTTCGCGTTCGCGGGCTTGCAGGCCGTTCAGCCACTCGCGCCCGTCGCGTATGCCGTTCACCAACTCGTCCAGCTCGGGGTAGACTCCCGCGCGGATGATGCCGCCTTCGCGCACGGTCAATGGCGGCCGTTCCGTGAGCCGGCCCAGCAGGTCTTCGCCGCGCGCCTGCATGGCGGCCAGCTTGTCCCGTTCCTGTACGAAGATTTCCGAATGCAGGGAGGCCAGGCCGCGCCCCACCTCTCCGGCTTCGATGAGCGAGGCGGCCAATCCCTGCACGTCGCGGCCATGGGCGCGGGCGGCGCCGCAGCGGGCCACGATGCGTTCCATATCGTTGATGGCCTGCAGGTGGCGGCGTAGCGCCTCCGCTATCTCCGGTCGATCAAGCAACTCCTGGACGGCGTCATGGCGCGCGCCGATGGCTTTGGGATCGAGCAGGGGATGGGTAAGCCAGAATTTGAAAGCGCGCCCGCCCATGGCGGTAACGGTCCGGTCCAGCAGGTGGAACAGCGTTCCATGTTCATCGTCCCCGTGCATGGGGCGGATCAATTCCAGGTTGCGGATGGTGGCCGCGTCCAGGGTCATGTGCTGATCGAAACGCGCCGGCGTGAGGCGCACCAGATGCTCCAGCTCCGATTTCTTGTTGTCCTTGACGTACGCCAGCGCGGCGGCGGCGGCGCGCAGGCCCAAAGCCATGTGGGCGCAGTCGAAGGCCTCCAGGGAATGCACCTTGAACTGCCGCGCCAGCGCGGTCACGCCTTCTTGCAGGTTATAGAAGCCTTTGGGCAAGGTGGTGACCAGCACCTGATCCTGCTCATGCAATTGCGCCAGGGATTCGGGCAGCTCGGCCGCTTCCGGGAACAGGACCTCCTGGGCGCCCAGGCGGTAGATTTCGTTGGTCACCTGGTCGATGTCGCCTTCCATGACCACGAAGCGCCCGGTGCTCAAATCGAGATAGGCCAAGCCGAAACGCGGACCTGCGCCCGGACGCTGCGCTGCCGCATAAGCGGGCGCGCCCTCCGCTACCGTAGCTTGCGCGTTACTGCCGCCCAGGGCCAGCGAGGCCCCCGCCGTGGTCGGCAAAGCGTCCGGTCCCCGCACCAAGGCGGCGGGATACAGGGCGGCCAGGTAATTGTTGCTCTTGGCGTCGAGATAGTTCTCATTGATGGCCGTGCCGCGGGTCACCACCTCGGTCACGTCCCGCCGGACCACGCCTTTGGCCTCGGCCGGGTCTTCCACCTGCTCGCAAATCGCCACCTTGATGCCGGCCGCAATCAACTTGGGCATGTAGCGTTCAATGGCATGGTAGGGAAAACCCGCCAGCGGCGTTTTGTCCGCCCCGCCATGGTTGCGCGCGGTCAGGGTCAGCCCCAGCACCTTGGAAGCCAGGATGGCGTCGTCGTTGAACAGCTCGTAGAAATCGCCCATGCGGTACAGGAGCAGGGATCCCGGATAGCGGGATTTGATCTCCAGGTACTGTTTCATCATGGGGGTTTGGGACATGGGACTCTCTGTTGGCTTTGCTTCGTTAGGTTTAAGGATTAAGGTGGGATAGGATCCATGTGCGGCCTGGGACGTCCCCTACCTTAAACCTTAGACCTTAAACCTTTCTTCCCTGCATACTACTCTAGGGTATCCAACGACATCTGCTCCCCATCCGGCTCCTGCTGATCGCCCTCGATTATCGACCCGTCCGGGCCTATCTGCGGGATCAGCGCCTGCGCGTTGACGATGGCTTCGAATTCGGTGAGGCGGGGCAAGTCGTCCGGAACGCGGTTGACGCCGAAGTAGCGCATGAATTCGCGGGTGGTCGAATACGTGAAGGCTCCGCCCATGGCGTCGGTGCGGCCGTTCACGTCCACCAGCTTCTTCTCCAAAAGGCTCTTCATGCAACCGTCCACGTTCACGCCGCGGATGGATTCGATCTCGGCCTTGGTGATGGGTTGCTTATAGGCGATGATGGCCAGGGTCTCCAGGCTCGCCTGCGAGAGACGGCGCGGATTACTGTCCTTGAACAGCCGGCGCACCCATGGATAATACTGGGTGCGGGTCCGCACGCGGAAGGTGCCGTCCACTTCCACCAGCTCGAAGGCTTGGCTTTGCTCTTCCAGCTTGCGGTTGGTTTCCTTCACCAGGCGGCGTAGCGAAGGCAGATCCCAATCGTCGCCCATGATTTCCTTCAGGGCCTTGCCGCTCAGGTAATCCTGGGAGGCGAACAGCAATGCGCACAGCAACTTATCCGGCTCGGGAGTCCAGGCGATCTCGGCCTCTTCGGCCTCCACCGCTTCCACCATCTCGGTCGATTCGGATGGGGTGTCGGTGGCGACGGCGGTTTCTGCTCCCGCATTGGCCGCGGCGGTCGCCTGGGCGGCTACCGCGTCCTGACCCACGGCTTCCGGGGTTGCTTCAGGGGCGGGTGAGGTGTTCTCGGGGCTCTCGGATTCGTTCTGCGAAGGGTCCTGGGGAAGATTCAACGTGTGGATTCCTTATCGCTCCGCCCGTGGGCGGCCATGCTGGCTGTTGATCTCAATCTTCATCCTCGGGAATCTGCGACGAGACTTCGCCCGCCGAGGCATCCCGCATCCGGTCCATCAGGTCCCGGAGGGCCGCGTCCGCGATGGCATCGGGTCCGTCCGGTACCGGTTCCGGCGTCGTCTCGGAGGCGGCAACCGCATCGGTTTCCGGATTTCCTGTGACCGTTTCCGAAGGCGGAACCTCCGCGACCGAAGCGTCGGCGGACTCCTTGCCTTCTCCCGGCATTATCCCATTCTCCAAATCCCGAAGCGCTTCTTCCAGCGCATTCTTCACCGCGCGCTTCTTGATCTGCTCCTGGACGATTTCGACCAGGCCTGCTTTGAACTCGGGCAAGGGTTCCAGACGCGACTCGTCCGTCTTGAGTTCCATCTCGTAATCGGCGGCCTTCTGCTTGCGGTATACCCAGATGGGCCCCATGGCGTGGCTCTGGCGGAATACGATGCGGTCGAGCTTCGCGAGCTCAAGGATGGCCATGAAGGTCACCACCAGGGCGATGGTGCGCGTATCATTGCCGAACAAATCCTCGAACAGGCTGCGGCCGCGCTCGGTCAGCGCGATTTCCACTTCCTGCATGCGATCCTCGATGGTCACGTCGTCGATTTCGACTTCGTGCACCGGCAGTTTCGGCTTCTGCAGGACGACGTTCCGGAACGCGGAGAGCAGGTCGTAAACGCCCGCTTCCTCTTCCGGCTCGCCTTCGTCCTTCTCCTCGCCGGTTTCCGGCTTGCCGCGGCCATAAGCCCCGAAATGCCGGGACTCGTGGTTGCGCAAGACGCGGGCGGCTTCCTTGAACTTCTGGTACTCGAGCATCTGCTGGATGAGCGCCTGGCGATCCAGCTCGTATTCCATCTCTTCCAGCTCGTCCTTCTGGTCGGCCGGGAGCAGTTCGCGCGCCTTGAGGCGCATCAGGCGGGCCGCCATCACCAGAAACTCCCCGGCATTGGCCAGGTTCATGTCCTTGATGGTATCCATGTAGGCCAGGTACTGATCGGTAATGACGCTGATCTGGATTTGGCGCGGGTCCAGCTCGTTCTTCTGGACCAGGTACAACAGCAGGTCCAGGGGGCCTTCGAAAACCCCGAGCTTCACCTCGTAATCGGACTCGATCAACTGTTTGGCTGGTAAGGACATGCGTAGGCCCGGGCCCCTATTCCCCGGGAGCCCAGAAGGTAGAAAATCCCCTCCAGACCCCGCCCCTTTGGGGCTCCCGGCCCGGCGGAACAGGGCCTCCCGGGCATCCAAAAACCGCGAGAAACCGACCTGTTAGGCGGGGAATCCGGGTGTCGCGGATGCGTAACAGCTATCTTATCCGCCATGAGCGAACTTTATTCCATCCCCATCCGCCGCGCCGACAAGTCCGAAACCGACCTGGGCGAGTTCCGCGGCCAGGTCCTTTTGCTGGTGAACGTCGCTTCGGAATGCGGCCTTACCTACCAATACGAAGGCCTGGAAAAGCTTCACGAGCGATACTCGGCCCGCGGCTTTTCCGTGCTCGGCTTTCCGGCCAATGAATTCGGCGCCCAGGAACCCGGCACCGACGCCCAGATCCAGCAATTCTGCCGCACCACCTTCGGGGTCAAATTCCCTGTCTACGCCAAGCTCGCCGTCAAAGGGCCGTCCCAGCATCCGCTGTACGCCTACCTGACGCGGACTTTTCCGGAGCCGACGGAATCGCGCAACCCCCTACGGCAGCTCTACCGCAAAGTGCGCCATTCCGCGAGCTACGAGGGCCAATCCGGCGAGATCACTTGGAATTTCGAAAAGTTCCTGGTGGACCGAAACGGGGGCATCGTCGCCCGGTTCTCCCCGGATGTCAAACCGGAGGACCCCGCCCTGGTCGAGGCCATCGAGGCCGAGTTGACCAAATCCGTCCCGACCCTGGCCGGGTAGCAAACCGGCTCTCCTGTTCGTCCAGGCGATAGGAGATTCCGCCTATGCGCCTATTCCCTCTGCTTTCCGCCCTCGGCCTGCTCACTTTGTCCGCCTGCTCTACCGATGGGAGCAAAACCTTCACGGTGCGCCTCGCGCCCTATCTCGTCCCGTGTACATCGTGGTTTCCCACCACCTGCATGGTCGCCTTGAATCCCGACGGACCGGAAAACCAGTCCTTTTATCAAGGGGAAATCGAAGGATTCACGTTCGCGTGGGGTTATCGGCAGGATCTCGTGGTCGAGTCCCATCCCGTCAAAAACCCTCCCGCCGATGGCTCCTCCATCCGCTACGAATTGGTCCGCGTCGAATCCAAGGCCGCGCTGGCCGATTGGAGTGTACGCACCTGGCGCCTGGATACGTTGTGCTGGAAGCTATCCGGCGATACCTTGAACATCGAAGGGTACGCGCCGAAGATCCTGATCCGGGACGGGAACGACAAAGCGAAGTTGGCCGCGCGCGCGTTCCCTGACGGCATGACATTGCGGCTCAATCCGGGAATCGACAGCGTGCTATTCGGGGATTCGGTCGCGGTTGTGGTTCGACCCGC
>JAHFCH010000023.1 GCA_023249635.1 Fibrobacterota bacterium | reverse complement strand
GACGTCCAAATGGAGCCAGTCGGCCCCGCCTTGCCCGACCGCGGCCAGTTGACCTTTTAAATCGGCCAAATCGGCGTTCAAAATGCTGGGGGCCAGGAAATTGGGAAGCGCCATTTTAGACTCCTTATCGACCGCTAAAAATAGTTTAATGGAAGAGGCTATGGGATTAAGGCCTTTATACGCTGCCCTCAAGGCCCGCCTGCTGGCGGTGATGCGCTCGCGCGCCATCAAGACGCTTATCTTCTCCGGTTCGCCCGTCATTACCCGCATCCGCCTTGATCGCAATGATGAAGGCCAGGTGTGGACCCTGATCTACAAGAACGGCTTGATGCTCACCCTGGGCGAGACCGGCATCCTCGATTACCAGGACCGCGGGTTCAGCGAATTCATGGAAGGCGGAGAGGGCCCGAACGATCGTGAGTTCCTGGAGCAATTGCACAAGATCGTGTTGCAGAGCCTGCTGCGCTACATCACGTCGCCGCGCCTGGAAATACGCCAGCGTGAACGCGCGGCCGAAGCCGCGTCCAAGCTATGGCTGGCTACGGAACGCCGTCCCGGAACGGCGGCCGGAACGACAGCCGGAGCGCCCGGACCGGTTTCCGTCGACGCGGCGTCATGGACTCCGGGATCGCCCCGCGAACCCATCCGCCGCTGATTCCCTAATCATCTAATCAGGAGATAGCCCGTAAAGCGAGGCCTCGCTTCCGTCTTTTCCAGACGGCCCAGGGCATCGATGCGCAGTATCACGGCGGCCGACCACGCGCGGGGCGCAGGGCCCATGCGCAACGTCACGGGATGCTTGCCGCCGTTCTCGACCCACAGGTTCTGCATGTACACGTGGGCGCCGCCGTCCCAGGGCTTGCCCACGATATCGAGATCGCCATCGCCGTCCACGTCCCCCACCTGGGCCTGATGCCCGTAGCCCACGCTGAATATCATGTGCTCGATGAATTTGCCTTTGCCGTCGTTCTCGTAGATGAATTGCTTGCCGCTATTCTCGCCCGCGTAGAGATCGAGATCGCCGTCATAGTCGAAATCGGCCAGCCGTAAACCGTGCAGGCCGTTCTTGCCCAGGGCGATATCGTGGCGCGTCCACTTCCCGCCCTTGCCGTCGGTGTTTTCGGCCCACACCAGGTCGGGGCCGAAATGCGAACACAGGATGATATCGGGATCGCCGTCCCCGTCGATGTCGCCGACCGTGGTCAGCGGCGAGTCGCCGGGCACCTGCAGATCGGCCACGGGGAAAGGGATGATGGGGCGCTTCTCCAGCACCAGGCCCTTGCCGCCCAGGTTGGCGTACCAGTTCTGCCCATTCACGATATCCATGGTCCCGTCCTGATCGAAATCGGCCACGGATAATCCCTGGTTGGTGCTGACGCCGAAGCGGTGCTCCTCCCAGGGTTGGGTGGGATCCTTGGGTATGTGGTGCCACAGGCTCACGGTCCACCCCTTGTGTACGGAAATCAGGTCCGGTTTGCCGTCGCCGTCCACGTCGCCCAAGGTCATCTCCTCCGCGCCCATGCCATCGATGCCGGTTCCCGTGGTTCCGCCGATGCCGTAACGCGTCCAGGCCTTGGCCGCGCGGGGATCATGGGGAT
Organism: Fibrobacterota bacterium; assembly: GCA_023249635.1. Taxonomy (GTDB): domain Bacteria; phylum Fibrobacterota; class Fibrobacteria; order UBA11236; family UBA11236; genus Chersky-265. Next base: position 44,453 of record JAHFCH010000023.1, on the reverse strand, counting down.
TGCGGAACCAGGAATCGCCGGAGATGAGATCGATCCAGCCGTCGCCGTCGATGTCCAGCGCCGCACCCGAAGCGTTGCTCTTCTGGCCGCCGCCTACATCATGCCGCACCCATTTTTCCGGCGTCTGGTATTCCCACCACACCAGCTTGGCTTCGCCGCTATCGCTATAGCGTTTGCCGTCGATGAAATCCAGATCGCCGTCCTTATCGATATCGGCCAAGGAGGTTTGCGCGACGTTGTTCGGCCCGAAAGTCCCCATCGGGAATTTCGTGAATGGGAATTCCGTAGCGGTCACGGTCGCGGTCGCAGCGGAGATGCCCAAGGCCAAAGCCCCGGCCGAGCCAAGGAAATTACGGATCATGCGTACTACCCCCCCGGGCAAGATAGCGGACAGTAGGGCTAAAAGGTGGATGCGGGCGATAAATAGCGTTTACGAATGGGAACGGCCCGGTTTTATCCTTCCGGCCCTTCGCACCGCCCCTATTTCGAATAAAAAGCGGGATCGCGCGCCAATACCAGGCTCATGGCTTCCCGTGCCAGGTCTTCCGGCATCCCGAAGGTGCCGGTCAAGGCGGCCTGCAATTGCGCCGGGTCGAGCTTGCGCATTTCACCCCCTTCGGCCGTGCGCACCAGCAGGCTGCGCTTCTGCAGGTAATACTGCACGCCATCGCGCACCCGGTTGAGCACGGGGTAATGCATCATGGGCAGGGCATAGGAAGCTTCCCAATGCGCGAAAAATTCCGCTTCGCCCACGGCCTGCCGGCGGAAATCGAATCGCTGCTTGAGCGCTCCCCGCGGGCCGCTCCATAAGCGCCATACCCCCAGGGCGGGAAGGTCTTCGATACGCAAGGCGTTGGGCGGGATCCAGGCATCGGCGGAAAGGCCGGCCTCGGGCAGCGGCAACGGATCGAAAATCATGTACCCGGGATCGAGCAGCCAGGCGCGGCCTTCGTGCTTGAAGCGGAGGCCGCAATGCATGTTCCTGGACTTGCCCTTGTCCCCCATCAGAAGGGAATACCCGTACCCGGCCGCGCGGATGCGACCGGCCAGCCACCAGGTGAGGGAAAAGCAGGTGCCGCCCGCGCCGGTCTCGCGGTTGCGTTCCAGCCATCCCTCCGCCAACCCCAGGGTGCTTTCCATGTTACCCCCCTGGCCGTAGGCGACGATTTTGCTCAGGTTCTCGTAAGGCAGGGCGGAAAGCCCGCGCAAGGCGGCGTGTACGGGAGCGGGAAGCGGGTCCATGGGAAACGGGAAAGGTAGCTAAGGGGATGGAGGAAATCGGGTCCCGACGGGTCCGCCGGGGGATTGCTTATTGGGGATAAGGGCTCCCGACCTTTTCCCGCGGGCGGCCGGGCTCGTGACCCCGCATATTGAATGCATGCGGATACCCTGCTACGCCGGCTTGATCCTTTTTCTCGCCGCGGGCGCGACCCAGGCCCAGAACCCCATCCAGGATCGCATCAATACCGCCCTCGCCGCCAAGGCCGCCGAAGTCATCATCCCTCCCGGCAGCTATCGAGTGTCGACGGGCCTGCGCTTCAACGGGATCAAGAACTTCACCGTGCGCGCCGCGGGCGTGTCCATGGTTTGCGCGCATACCGGAGGCAGCCTCAGCTTCGACCGCTGCGAAAACGTGGAGGTGGCGGGCCTCACCGTGGACTACGATCCGCTCCCGTTCACGCAAGGCACCATCATCGCGGCGGCCGCGGATTGGAGCAGCATCGACGTGCGCATCCACGCGGGCTACCGCACCGACAAGCCCAACGCCACGCGATTGGAGATTTACGACCAGAAAACCCGGCTACTGAAGCCGGACGTATGGATGCTGAGCGGCGAGGCCATCACCGCGGTTTCGCCCGGGGTCTGGCGCTGGGCCGGCACCGGCGGGTTCAAAGGCAAGGTGGCGCTGGGCGATTTCGCCGTGGATGCCTACGACGGATCCATGTCCATCACCATCGGCAATTGCGTCGGCATCACCTTGCGCGATTTCACCCACCACAGTTCCTACAGCTACGGCGTGCTGGAGAGCCACAGCAGCGGCAGCCGCTTCCTCAACTACCGTCTGGCCCTGGGCCCCATACCCTCCGGCGGCGATCAGCCGCGCCTGCGCACCTCCAATTACGACGGGATGCATTTCATCGACGATCGCCTCGGCCCGCATATCGAAAATTGCCTCATCGAGAACCTGGGGGACGACGCCATCGCCATCCATGGCGTGTTCGGCAAGCTTACGGGGGCCGTGGACGGCGGACGTTCCGTGAACGTGATTTCCGTATCCGGCGGCGACGGAAACTTCGGCGCGGATGCCGGCGATACGCTTTTCTTCATGAATCCGGATTACGGTTTCAACGGGCAAGCCGTCGCGACCGCCAGCAATGGCGGAAACTATTCCCTGGACCGGGACATGACCGTGGCGTCCGGAGGCCTGGTCTACAATGCCAACCGCATCGGCTCGGGGTACGTCATCAAGGGCTGCACCATCCGCAACAAGCGCGCCCGCGGCATTCTGGCGCGCGGCAGCAACGGCCTGATCGAAAACAACCTCATCGATTGGACCCAGCAGGCCGGCATCGCGTTGTTCCCGGAATACGGGCAATGGTACCAGAGCGGCTGGGCGCGTAACGTGAAGATCCGCGGGAACACGCTCCTCCGTTGCTTGTCTTTCGGCACCACTCCCGCCGTGACCATCACCGGCGGCGATAAGAGCCCGCCCGCGGGCCTTTTCCGGGACATCGAGATCAGCGGCAATACCTTCGATAGTTGCACGGGGGTAAATCTCGCGGTGGGGTCGGTGACGGGGTTGGTGGTTTCCGGAAACGTCTTCCGCAATCCCGTCCTGGGAGGTAACTCCGTAGTTACCCTGCGCGATGCCGCCGACGTTACCCTAAGCCGGAACTGCCTCGCGCCCATGGGAACCAAGAAACCCTTGACCTGGAGCGCGGTGGAAAACCTGACGGGAGGGGAAGACGGGATAGGGGCGGTGTGCGCGTCGGGGATACGCGCGTCCGCGGAGCCGGTAGAGCCGGGGACCGGGGCCCGGTTCATGGCATCGCGGTCGGGGGAGTTCACCTTTGACCTGGGGGCAGGGGCTTGGTCGGTTCGCGCCTATGACCCAGTGGGACGGCTGCGGGGGACGGTTTTCCACGGGGCTTGGGGCGGAGGGGTGCTGCGGCGGCGGGGAGGGTTGCCGGCGGGGGATTACGTGTTGAAGGTAACTCAGGGCCTGTGAAAAACGTCTCAGAAGCCCAATAAACAGCCCATTCTCATTGTTTTTCTTTTGACATATTGATGCTCTCCCTGGTATATTTTGATGTATGCGCACAACCATACGCCTAAATCCGGCCCTGCTTAAGCAGGTCAAGCAAAAAGCCCTGGCACAGCAAAAAACTTTCACGAATGTCGTGGAGGAAGCGCTAGCGTCCTGGGTGCAAGGTGGACCAATTGGGGCCAAGAAGGCCCGTCGGATAAAATTGCCCAAAAGCGGAAAAGGCGGATTGCTTCCGGGAGTCGACTTGGATAGCAACTCCTCCTTAATGGATAGGATGGATGGCCTTTTGTGATCCTGGTAGATGCTAATGTATTGATCTACGCTTTCCGCAAGGATGCCGATCGTCACAAAGAATATTCTCAATGGTTGGAAACTGCTTTGGATTCGGATGATGCGTTCGGTTTTTCCGAATTTATCCTCTCATCATTCCTGCGAATTGTGACCCATCCGCGGATCTTTGCGCAACCCAGCACGTTAAAAGATGCGCTCGGATTCGCGGACGCCCTGAGGAAAAGTCCGGGCGCCATAAGGATAGCCCCGCAGGACAGTCATTGGAACATTTTTTCGAGATTATGCCTTACGGCAGGTGCAAAGGCGAACCTGGTACCGGATGCCTATTTGGCCGCCCTCGCTTTGGAATCCGGAAGCACGTGGATTACTTGCGATCGGGACTTTGCGCGATTCAAAGGGTTAAAGTGGCGACATCCCTTGGAGTAGCTGGCCTGATTCTTCACCTGTCATAAGCATCCTCGCGCTTCCACTTTTTGCCTTTCGAGCTAACGCCCTGCCGATCGGCAATTTCAGAGGCCTGCTGCAGTTTACTGATGGGAAACAATCCCGCTCTGGCCCTCTGCTCCAGGAACAAATCCACCAGCGTCAACGCCGCCATCGCCTCCACGATTACCACCGCGCGCGGCAGCACGCAGGGATCATGGCGACCCTTCGCGGCCAAGGTCCGCGCCTTGGCTTGCTTGTCCACCGTCTGCTGGGGCAGCGAGATGGTGGCCGTGGGCTTGAAGGCGATGCGGCACAGGATGGGCTCGCCATTGGTGATGCCGCCCTGCACTCCGCCCGAACGGTTCGACGAAGTGCCGATGGCTTCCAGGGGCGAAGCCGATTGCACGGTCTGCTGCTTGCCTTTACCTTTACTCTTACCGGACTTGTTCACGAACGGATCGTTGTGCTCGCTGCCCTTCAAGCGCGTGCCCGCGAAGCCGCTGCCGATCTCGAAACCCTTGGTGGCCGGCAGGGACAGGAAGGCCCTCGCCAGCTCCGCCTCGCAACGATGGAACACCGGTTCGCCGATGCCCTTGGGCGGATTCTTCACCACGAGTTGGATCACGCCTCCCAGGGAATCCTGGGACTTGCGCGCGGCGTCGATGGCGGCGGCCATCTTGATGGCGGCGGCGGCATCCGCGCAGCGCACGGGGTTGGCCTCGACCATCTTGAAGGTGGCGGAGAGCGGATCAAGATTGGCGTCGATGCCGCCCACCTGGGATACGTAGGCCAGGATCTCGGTGCCGCAGACTTCCTTCAGGATTTTCCGGGCGATGGCGCCGGCGGCCACGCGGCCGATGGTCTCGCGCGCCGAAGCGCGTCCCCCACCGCGGTAGTCGCGGAAGCCGTATTTCAAATCATAGGTGAAGTCGGCATGGGAGGGGCGGTAGAGATCGACCATGTCACCGTAATCGTGCGAGCGCTGATCGGTGTTCGCGACCAGCATGCCGATGGGGGTTCCCGTGGTGCGGCCTTCGAACAAGCCCGAATAGACCTCGACGGCGTCCGCTTCCTTGCGGGGCGTGGTCAACTTGCTCTGCCCGGGGCGGCGGCGATCCAGTTCCGCCTGGATCTCGGCTTCGCCGATTTTCAGGCCTGCGGGGCAGCCATCGACCACGACGCCGACACCTTTGCCGTGGCTTTCGCCGAAGGTGGAAATGCGGAACAGGTTGCCGAAGCTTGAGGACATGATCCAAGTATAGAAAAGGTCACATTATCGGGGCCCGACAGGAGCGACGCCTGGGACGTCCGAGGGGATACGCGCGCCCCCTGTTGTAATGTCATTGTACGGACAAGCCCTGTAATGACAATGACATTACATGGGGGTGGAAGGCATCGGAGGGAGCCCGGCTCGAGGAGCGGCTCTGGCGAGATTCAGGGCTTGGGACCGGTACCGGCGGGGCCTTGGAGCTTGGGATTGTTCTTGTGGCGATCGGCGTCGCGCACGGTCTTCTTCTCCAGGTTCTTGGCGAATGCGGCGGTCAGGTCGATGCCGGTCTGGTTGGCCAGGCAGATGAGCACGAAAAGCACATCGGCCATCTCGTCGCCGAGGTCCTTGGCCATATCCGCCTTCTTGAAGCTTTGATCGCCGTAGGTGCGGGCCATGATGCGCGCTACCTCGCCCACTTCCTCCATCAGGATGGCCGTATTGGTGAGTTCGGTGAAGTACCGCACCCCGACGGTTTTGATCCAGGTGTCCACCTGGGCTTGGGCTTCTTGGAGTGTCATGGCGGTTTTCCCTATCGGCGGCCCGGCCGGGGATACCTTCCGGGCCCGGGCACGCGTCAAAAACTAACATTTTTACCTTAGGAGCCCTGCATGCAGGACGCCGCCCACCGATGAATACCTTGTACCTGCGCGCGTTCCTGCTCTTCGGCGGCTTGCGCGCCTTGTCGCTCACCCTCCACTTCATGGGTAACAACCCGTACGGCGAGCCCGTGGTGCTCAATCCCTGGCGCTTCCTCCCCAATGCCGCGCTCTTCGAACTGGGCCTCCTTCTCGCGTTATGCCTGCTTTTCGCCGCCTGCGAATCGGCTTTGACGCGTCTGCCCCTCTCCGCCACCGCGCGCATACGGCTCACCGGCATGGCCCGCGGCAAACTCCTGATCCTGGGCTGCCTGTACATCGGGTTCTGCCAAATCGACAACGAGGTCGTCCGCTGGATGGGGGAACACATCAACTTCTCCTTCCTCTGCACGTATTTCGGGTTCCGGGACGCCTTCATGTGGAGCCGCGTGGTCAAATCGGACTGGCAGCATTTCCTCATCGCCGGGATCATCCTGCTGGCGCCTATATGGCCCGCCTGGCGCATCTGGCTGGAACGTAACCGCTATGGTACCCTGGGCACCGCCGCCGCTCCCGTCAGCCTGGCCTTGTGCGCGGGCCTCATCAGTTTCCCCTTCTGGTTCCATTGGTCCGACAAGCGCTGGCGCCGCATCCGCCCGGCCCCCTGGGGCATGGTGGCCGATGCCTGGAAGGGCTTCGTCGATGACGAGGCCCCGAAGCGGCCCAAGCGGGCGTATTCCGATCTCATCGCCATGACGCGCACGGGCAAGCCCGCGGAGCATGCGTTGGAAACCATTCCGGAATACCCGTTGCTCGATTCCAACAACCTCGGCCGCCTCTCGCCGGAGGAATTCCAGCGTCTGCCGCTCTCCCAGCGGCCCAACATCATTCTGCTCATCGTGGAAACCCTGCGCGGTTGGAAAACCGGGTTGGCTGAGGATTCCACCATGCCCTCGGCCACTCCCCATCTCGACAGCGTGCTCAAAGGGGAGGGCCTGGTCTTCCCTTATACGCATTCCAACGGCTTCCCTTCCGTCGAAGGCGGCATCGGCATCCACTTGGGGCTATGGTCGCATTTCCGCCGCACCTTCCTCAGCGATTACACGCATATCCGCACCCGCTCGCTTCCCGAAGGCCTGCGCCTGCTGGGCTACCGCTCCGAGATCCTTTTCGGCTACGATCCCTCCTTCGACAATTTCACCCCTTGGCTGCGTAAATGGTACGACCGTTACGAATACGATCCCGCGCGCACCCATGACGGGCCCTTGATGGATAGGCTCATGTCCATCATCGACACCCTGCCTACCGACCGGCCCTATATGGAGGCGGTATGGACCACCACCATGCACCCGCCTTTCGACGTACCCGCCGACGCCGGTTATCCCAAGGCCAAGAACGCCGATGAAGCCTACGATCAGGCCATCGGGTATACCGAAACCCAGATCCTGCGCCTGTTCCGCAAGCTGAAATCCCGCCCCGATTTCGATCGCACCCTGGTCATCATGGTGGGCGATCATTCCGACTACACGGCCTGGCAGATGCGCAATACCGAGGCCGTGGGCGAATTCAACCCCGGGCACACCTGGACCAACCTGGCCTTCTGGGGCGGCTGGCCGGGCCTCAAGGATCGCGGCGTGCGCGAAGAGACCGTGGCCCAAATCGACATCGCCCCCACCCTGTTCAAGCTGCTGGACGCGCGCTTTCCCAACCATTTCATCGGCCGCAGCCTGCTGGAACCGGCCCGGCGCGACATCCTCTGCATGCGTTACGGGCATCTCGCTTTGATCTCCGAAGGCAGCCGCACCTTGTTCCAGATGGATGGCGATGGGGTGATGCATTGGGATCTCGACAAGCATAACAAGCGCAACTATGCGCTGCTGGAAGGCAATACCGCCGTACTCTCCCGTGAGGTTCCCGCGGGCCTGGATCCGGATCGCTACCGCGATATCGCGCGGGCCTACGGGCGCGTGCTCGATCGCGACGCGCTGCTGCCCCCGGTGCCTAACCGTTGAAGGCTACCATGGACATCCTCATCGTCACCCAGGATTTTCCGCCCGAGCAGGGCGGCATCCAGACCTACGTCTTGGAACTGGCGCGCCGTTTTCTCGCCCGCGGCCACACGGTACGCGTGGTGTGCCCCGGCAAGCGGACCGATGCCAATCCCCTGCCCGGCCTCCGCGAATGCGTGCGTCTCGACGTCGCCTCTTCCTTCCTGTGGTCGCGGCTGCTGACGTACCTTCCCGGTTACCTTAAGGAGCGCCCCTCCATCACGCATATCCTCTACGCCCAATGGCAAGGGGCCGCAGGAGCCATACGGGTTCCGCGCGGTAAGCGCAAGGAGTTCGCCCTGATTCATGGCCGTGAGCTGCTCACTTCCGTGTTCGGGCCCTTGGGTCCCTGGATGATGCGCAAAGCCTTCGCGCGCTTGCACGCCGCGTTCCCGAACAGCAACGAAGTGATGCGCCTGACCCGCGAACGCGCCCATCCTGCCTGTCCCTTGCAGCTGATCCATCCCGGCGTGGACCCGGAAGCCTTCCGTCCGGTGGATTCCGCTTTCCTCCGCGCGCGTTACGGCCTCGGGGACGCGCCCGTAATCGTTTCCATCGGGCGCATGGTGGCGCGCAAGAACCTGCGCCGCCTGGTGGAAGCCATGCCGGCGGTGCGCCGCGCGATCCCTAGGACGCGTCTGTTGTTGGGCGGCACGGGACCGGAACGCGATGCCCTGATGGCGCGCGCGCGCGAACTCTCCCTCGGCGATGCCGTGCTGTTCCCGGGTCGCATTGGCGATGCGGAATTGGCCGCGCATTATTCCCTCGGCAGCGTTTTCGCCTTGCCCAGCCTGGCTTCCGCCAAGGACGTGGAAGGCTTCGGAATTGTGTATTTGGAGGCGGGGGCCTGCGAAGTACCCGTGGTGGGCGGCCGAACCGGCGGCGTACCCGATGCCGTCGCCGACGGCGTGACCGGCCTGCTGATCGATCCGGAATCGCAGCTGCAACTGGAAAAAGCCCTGATCGCGCTTTTACTGGACCCGGAAAGAGGGAAAGCCATGGGCCGCAAGGCCCGGGAGCGTATCCAAAAAAGCTTCACTTGGGAAACTTGCGCGGAACGGATCCTGGCTTCGCTGGTCTAACTATTTATCTTTTCCGATCGTGAAACCCATGGACGCTACTGAATTGGAAAGCACAGGCCGCGAACGGTTGCAAGTCGGCTGGCGCGCCCTGGGTGCCCGCATACTCGCGATTGATGTCGCATTCTTCCGCCTGCTGGCGGCCTTTCCCCTTCCCAAAGCGATCGCATGGCCGTTGATCCTGCTGGTGCGCGTGGGCGACGGATGGATCTGGGGAATCATCGCCGTCGCGCTCTGGTTCGCGCTGCCCTTCGCGCAAGTGGAAACCGTGGTGCTGCAATGCGCCCTGGCCATTGCTGTCAGCCTCTGCATCTACCTGCCCGTCAAATTCATCGCGAAGCGATTGCGGCCATACGATAGCGGACTCGATGTTACCCCCATGGTCCCGCCGCTGGATAAGTACAGCTTTCCGTCCGGGCATACCATGAACAATCTCGCGGTGTCCCTGGTCCTGACGCTGCATTTCCCCCGGCTGCTGGTTCCCGCGGTTTTCTTCCCGTTGCTGCTTGGTACCTTGCGGGTACTGTTCGGCGTGCATTACCTGAGCGATATCCTGGGCGGCGGTTTGCTGGGTATTTGCGCATTTTCGCTCGCCAAGGCCGTTTTTCCCTTCATCACCTTCTGAAAGCCGTCGCCCCGCCCCTTTCCGCCTTTTTCCCGACCCTGCCCGATAGTAGAATAGCCAGGACGCGTCCTTCCCGGCCCCGGCAACCGTTGAGGTGGCTTGCTGCTTGGAATTACGCGAAGTTTTGAGGTATTTTATGCGCGTCGTACCGCGCATTTGATTTCAATGGTTCGCGAAGGGTCCTGGATGCTTCCACGCATGCTCCTCCTGTCCGCACTGTCGGCGATCGCCATCGCCGCCAAAGCGCCGGACTCCGCGCCCGTGCTCGATTCGGCCGCCACCCGCGACAGCGCCGCCGTAACCGACAGCCTGGACGCTTCGACTGCCGCGGCCGACAGCGTTCCCGGCAAGACCTTCTACGAATACGTTTCCTACCCCATCCTGCAAATGATCACCCTGCCAATCGAAGTGGTCCTGATGCCGGTGGTGAAGCTGGCCTTGTATCCCAGCAAACCCCCGCTGCGGTACATGCTCAACGAGAACGTCATCGATCGCACCCTTAAGCTGATCAGTTTCGGCGAGAAGGACAAGATCATGCTCTACCCCACCATGAACCTGGCGCCGGGCACCGGTTCGTCCACGGGTCTTACCTTGCGCAACCAATCCCTGTTCGGCCGTAATACCGAACGGGGCGTGGCCCAGGGCGTGCTCTACGTGAACGGGGACTGGAAATTCCGCAGCTACATGACCGCGGAGGATATCCTCGGCACCGGTTTTAACTCCAGGATCCTGATGGCGTTGACCCGCGTGAAAAACACCTCCGCGAACCAGCCGGGAACCCCCGTGTTCTGGTACTATGCCGATACCACCAACACCTTTTCGGGGTCGCTTTCCCACGTTCTTTTCGAAAAGGTGGCGATGAAGGGGACCTTCGTTTTCCGCGACAATCATTTCGGCCTGCCGCCGGTGCAGCAATTCGCGCTGCGCAGCGACTTCTTCAAGAACGACTCCGGCGTATTCGACACCCGCATGCGCGGCCTGGCCGATTCCACGGGCGCGAACAAGTGGCAAGATCGCATCATCGCCGTAGGCATCGGTCGGGATACCCGCAACAACCAGAACATAGTGCTGGCCGGCAGCGACTTCGGCGCCACCTACCACTACCACTTTACCACGGACCACCATGACTTCCACGGCTGGGAAGCCGAGTTGACCAACTACTTCAAGCTGGGGAAGGAACGCTACGAGATCTCCGGGGAGGAGGAGCGCAAGTCAGGACCGCTTTCGGTGAAAAAAGTGCTCCAGAAGATGGAGATCGAGAATCTCAAGAAGGAACTGTTCAACCGCAAGGTGTTCGTCACCCATCTGTATTCGTCCCAGGTATACGAACTGGCCGGCAACCACATGCCCGTATACGGCCTGCAGACCCTGGGCAACGATACGCCCATGCGCGGGTACAGCGGCAGCCGCTTCCGCGATTACACCGTGCTCTCGGCCGGCGCGGAATACCGCTTCCCCATCATGCGCCTGGTGGACGGGGTCATGTTCGACGAATACGGTTTCTACGGCCGTTCCTGGGACAAGATCGATTACCTGGACAATCTCAAGAACTCGTGGGGCTTCGGTATCCGCGTCCGCCGCCCGGACATCTACCTGTTCCGCTTGCAGCTGGGTTTCCACGGATTGCACGGCATCCAGCTGAACATGTCCGTCGACGAACCTTATTAGTTTATATCCCGCCCATGGCGGAACAAAAAGACACCATCCGCCGCGACATCAATCGCGGCGCCGCCATCTCCTTCGCCGGCAACGGCTTCAAGCTCGCCGAGTTCCTGCTCACCCTGCTCGCCGCCCGCCTTTACGGCGTGCACGTGTGGGGTCAGTACATCTTCCTCAACACCCTCTTCCTGCCGGTGATGCGCTTGGCCTGCGCCGGTCTCGATAAGGGCGTCATCTGGTATCTGTCGCGGCACCATGGTTCGCGCCCGCCGCCGCATTTCTTCACCTGGATCCGCAAGCGCATGTTCCTCATCGGCGCTGGCCTATTGCTGGGGTTCGCCGGCTACCGCCTGCTCGGGTTCGGCAAGCCCTCCCCCGGCGGGCTCACCGAGCCGGTATCCCTGGCGTTGATGGCGGCGGCCGTCCCCTTCATCATGCTCACCAACCTCAATCTCGGCGTGTCCATGGCTTTCAAGAAAATGGAGCACGAGGTGCTGGTGCGCGGCATCCTGTACCCCGCGTGTTACCTGGGTCTGCCCTGCGCCCTGGCCTTCCTCTCGCATGAGGTGCGTATGCTGGCAGGCTTCTACCTGATGGGCAGCATCCTGGGATGGATCGCCAGCGGCCTGCTGTCCGCGCCGCTGAAACGCGAACTCGCCTTGCGTCCCGAGACCGAGCATACCGAAAAGGCCGTGGCCGTGCTCTGGCATTACTCCTGGCCCATGGGCGCGCGCGACGTGCTGCTTTCGCTGCAGCAACGCGTGGACATCTGGTGCCTGGCCCTGTTCCTGCCGCCCAAGGCCATCGGCATCTACGGATTGGCGCTCTCCATCGCCAATTCCATCAAGACCATCCGGCAGGCGTTCGACAACATCCTGTTGGCCGTGATCGCGCAGCTCAAGCGCGGCGCCGACAGCGTGAATATCCGCGACGCCTACCTGCACGCGGGACAGACCACGCTGGCCTTGCAGATCCCCATCTTCGCCTTCCTGGCGTTCTTCGCGCAACCGCTCTTGGCGCTCTCCGGCCCCGAGTACGCGCAGGGCGGCCCGGCCCTGCTCATTTTCGCGTTCACCCTAATCATCATCGGCTACCTGGGGCTATCCGGCGTGGTGGTGCTGGGCATGGGCAAGAGCCGTTGGGCCATGGTCAACGATCTCATTTGCCTCGCGCTGGCCCTTTTGTTCACGCCCATCCTGGTGCCCCGCTACGGCATTGCCGGCGCCGCGCTCGGCACATCGCTATCCATCCTGCTCACCAACCTGGTCTGGTTCGGCGAGACCATCTACCTCATCCGCCTGGTACCCCTGCGGGCCGCCGTCTTCGTCAATTTCGCGGCCGGGGTCGCGCTCACCGGCTTGTCCTATTGGCTATGGCGCCGCTTCGGCGTCGATTCCCTGATCTCGCGGGGCGCCTGGTTCATGGTCTTCGTACTGCCCTATGCGGGCGTGCTATGGGCCCTGTTCGGCAATGCCTGGTTGGCCCGCCGACGCGCCCGGGCCGCGAGTTTGCTACCTTAGCCAGCATGCTAGGACGCGTACTCCACCATCTCAAGAACATGCGCGACGTTGCCATCGAGGAATACCTCGAGCGCAACCTGCGCCAGCATCCCCGGTATCAAGATCCCCTCCGCCTCAACGGCTCCGAGTTCCAGACGTTCTCGCAGCACGGCGAAGACGGCATCATCGAGGAGATCTTCAACCGCATCGGCACCACGAACAAACGCTTCGTGGAATTCGGCTGCGGTAACGGGCTGGAGAACAACAGCGCTTTGCTACTGGTGAACGGCTGGCAAGGTCTATGGATGGACGGCAGCAAAGAGAACGCGGAGCTGATCCAGGACAAGTTCGCGTCCCTGATTTCCGACGGCCGGCTGAAATTCCAGCGGGCCTTCATAAACGCCGAGAACGTGGAAAGCCTGTTCACGGAAGGCGGAGTCCCCGCCGAGCCGGATTTCCTCTCCATCGATCTCGACGGCAACGATTACTGGATCTGGAAGGCCATCAAGAATTTCCGGCCGCGCGCGGTATGCATGGAATTCAACGGCATCTTCCGCCCGCCCACGCGCTGGATCATGAAGTACAATCCCAACCATATCTGGAACGGTTCGGTCTACTACAACTCCAGCCTCAAGTCGCTGGAACTGCTGGGCGCGCAAAAGGGCTATAAGCTGGTGGGTTGCGATTATACCGGCGTGAACGCGTTCTTCGTGCGCGAAGATCTCGTGAAGGATAAATTCCTGACGCCTTACAGCGCCGAGAACCATTACGAGCGCAACAAGGCCTTCCTCACCAAGGGCCACCGGCACAAGCCGGACTTCGGCGCTTTCACGGCGGAGTAACCGGCTACTTCTTCTGCTGACGCTCGACTTCGGCGCGCAACTTCTCATCGTGGGCGCGCAACTCGGGCGTGAAGGCTTCGCCGAAATCCTCCATCTCGAAGGCGGGGCGGAGTTCCAGCTCGCCATCCTCGCCGGGCATCGGGTCCGGGCAACGGCGGGCCCATTCCACGGCTTCTTCCATCGACTTCACTTTCCAAATCCAGAAGCCCGCAACCAGCTCCTTGGTTTCCGTGAAGGGACCGTCGACCACGATGCGGCTTCCGCCCGTGGAAATGCGGACACGCTTGCCCTTGGAGGAAGGATGCAAACCTTCTCCCGCCTGCATGATCCCGGCCTTCACCAGCTCTTCGTTGAATTTTCCCATGTCCGTCATCAGTTTCTCGCTGGGCATCAGGCCGGCTTCGGAATTCTTGGTGGCTTTGACGAATACCAGGACCTTCATAGCAGACTCCTTCGCTTTCCTTTACCGGGGGGCGGTATTGCCCGTGCTTCCGGCTCTATAACTACGTCGATCAGCCGGCCACGATCCGGAAGGCCGCCAGGTAACGTCCGCAGGCCTTGTCCCAGCTGGAAGCCAGGGCGAATTCCTTCGCGGCGCGTCCCATCTCCGCCCGCAAGGCGGGTTCCCGTTCCAACTGAAGGATCTTTTCCGCGATGGCCGGAGCGTTCTCCGGGTCAACTAGGAATCCGGTCTTGCCGTCGAGCACGGCATCGGGCACCCCACCGCTCGCGCCGCCCACCGAGGGCGTGCCGCAAGCGCCCGCCTCCAGGAACACGATACCGAAGCCTTCGGCATCGGGGGGATTGATCGACGCGCGGCTGGGCAATACGAACAGATCGGCATTGGCATAGCACGGCCCCATATCCGCCTCGGCGATGCGGCCCAGAAAGCGAACGTGGTTTTCCGCGCCCAGGGACGCGACCAAAGCCTTGAGGCGATCGAGATCGGGACCGGAGCCGCCCACGCAGAGCAGGATGCGCGGGCACGCGCGCGCGGCCAGGGCTACGGCTTCGATGGCCTTGTCGATGCCTTTGCGCGGTACCAGGCGCGAAAGCGATAGCACCAGATAACGCTCGGCGGACCCCGCGCCGAACAAGGTCTCCCGCGCGCGCGGGGGAATGTCCGGGAATTGGCGCGTGCCGGGATTGATCACTTCGCGACGCTGGGCGGGAACGCGGAAGGCCGCGGCCAGGGAATCCGTGAACCGGCTGATGCTGATGACGCGCTTGGCCGCTCGCAGGGCGACGCCCCGCAACCATCGCCAGGGCGGGATGCCTCCGGGCAGTATTTCCAGGCCCATGCACAGGACGATGTAGGGAACGCCGGTAAGCAGCTTCGCGAGCAGGCTGCCCGGCGCCGAAGTAACCTGCATGTTAACCAGCAGCCGGGGCCGATGGCGCAGCGTGAGCCAAGGCACCCACAGCAGGGAGACCAACAGGGCAGGCCAACGCCCCGTACCCGGGGCATGATGGTAGGCCCGCAAGCCATCGGGGGGCTGGTAGCGCGGGGGTTGCCCGATATGCAGCACCACCATGGTTTCGCCCTCGGCGAGGGCCTGCTTCACAAGCTCAAGGGCCATGGTCTCGATCCCGCCCCGGGTGGGAGGGAAATTGCGGGTGATGAAGAGGATGGGACGGGTGGCGGGCATGGGCGATATCTAACCTTTGACCGGGCCGGCGGCAATCCGGCTCCGCTCTTTCCCTGCTTCCTGAAATACCCCAAAAATCATGGTGTTACTTCCGCCTTTCCCGCGCACGTCCACTTGATCCGTAATGAGCCCGAGCCCTATAATTTTTAAAGCGCTTCTACGAACCCGTAATGAAGCCGACCGTCCGAAAGGGAGTGCCACCGTGCGTAAGCTCCTCATGTGTTTGGGAATGTTGGGGGCTGCCCATGCCGCTCCGGATAATAACTTCGCCTCCCTGTCCTTGCCCGACAACCCCATCGCCATCGGGAACTGCACCGCCAAGGTAAAGGTCGACGCAGCGCGCCTCCGTTCCGGTCCTTCCCTCGAGTCCAAGATCATCGGCGTCCGCATCCAGGACGAACCCCTCCATGTCATCAAGGTGGTGGGTAAATGGGTGCAAGTGGAAACCCAATCCGGCGACACGGCTTTCATGGCAGCCTACCTGCTTACCTTCCCGGCCAGCGAACTCCTGGAACAGTGGAAGAAGGAAAACCCCTCCCCCAGCGTGGGCAAAAAGGCCAAAGTCAAATGGGCCGCCGTGCAATTCCGCAAGTATCCTTCCAAGAAATCCTCTGTTTTGGGCCATTTCAGCCATAATGATGAGGTCGCGGTACTCAGTGACCTGGGAAATGGCTGGAGCCTGGTGGAAAGCCGCAAGGCCGACGGCAAAGGCACCTGCTTCGGTTTCATCGCGAATCGCGCCCTGGCGGCTCCCGATGTGCCCGATCCCCCCGGATGGTCGGCCCCTTTGGCCAAAGTGCACCTGAAAGCCGGCCAGAAAATGGAAACGGAGCCCGTGGTTGAATCGCCTTCCGAGTACTGCCAACGCACCGCTTGGACCCCGGAACTGTTCGTCATGGAGCTCAAGGCCAAGTCCCATCGCTTGGATCGGGGACCTTCTGCCGAGCAGCTGGTCGCAATCCAGTAGTCGATAGCCCCGTTTTCGACCAAAATACCCGTTTTTACTCGATTGAGCCCTGAAGTCCGGCCGCGATGCGGAATCGGAGGGGATTGCCGTTTGGCTGTTCCCGGAAATCGGCCCCAAAGGCATGTAAAGCGGCAACTACGAATTTGAAATCGTCCGAAAAGAGGGTTTGGGTGAGGGAAAAGTTGTTTTCCCAATGGGAGTCCACCTTGAAAGTGGGGCCCCAGCCCCGGACTTCCTTGGGTCCCAGGTAGGCAACCTGGGCATCCAGGCGGGTTTTACTGGGGAACGCATAGCCGGCACCGGCCAAACCCCACCAAGGGGAGGGCAGGAATTCAATCTGGTCCGCATCGTGACCCCAGAACTCCCGCATTCCCGCCTGCATCCGCCAGTTTCCTTTCGGCGTCAGGTTGCCGGAGGCGAAGACCTTCCCGGTGGAATTCTGCAGCAGGTAGTTGCTCCCCATATAGCCACCCTGCCGGCGCATTACGCCTCCCACGGTATCCAGCAAGGCGCCCTCGAAGAGGGGGAGCTCCCATTCCATGGCATACTCCCCGGAAATTCCGACCAGGAATCGCTTCCGGACCTCCTTGTATTCGGCACCGCTAACCCACCCGCGCGATTGCTTACCCGGAGTAACCGTCGCCAGAAACTGGGAGTCTGCCGTGAGTTGTTCGGTGGCGATGGTGTACCCCTTGAAAGGATACCGGTAGTACCCCTTCAAGAACTGCATTGGCTGATGCGTGCCCAGGTTTTCCCGGAACTCGCTGCCATGTTGGGCCAGGAACATGCCCTCCCGGTAGCCGATTTGGCCCTGGGATAGCATCCGCAACGGAATGGAATCGGGTGCGCCCCAATCCTGCCTATAACGGAAGCGGAAAGGGTAGGTCTTCTCCTCGAACTCCCGGAACACTCCCTGGGAATTCATGGCCCGCCGCTCGTAGCCGATGTCGAATCTCCATAGCCAAGAACCTTCCGATGAGCCCAGAAAGCTCATATTGATCTCGGATCGGCGCCAGTGGGATTTGTAGAACTGGAAGGGGCTGGGAGAATCCCATTGCTGTTCCACCAGGGTGAGATCGAAATCCTCCCCTTCGTGGTAGAGCAATTCGGCATTGAAGCCTTCCCAGGGATAGGCCTGTCCCGAAACCGGGGAGGTGGTCCACCACCAGCCCTGGTTATACTGCGCCGCCATGGTGGAACCGCGACGGCTGTAGGCTCCCCCCACGCTGGCCTGGCTTTTCAAGGGGGCATCGCCCCCGTACCAGGCCCAGTCCCCTTTATTCTCGGCGGTGGAAATGCTCTTGCGAGCGGGGAGGGTGGCCTGGGAGTAGAGCGCATTCTGGTCCAGGCCCAGGTGCAGGCGCAATTCTTCCAGGGGGGACCAGGAGATCTCACCCTGGCTTAAGGGGGAGGCGCCTTCTCCGATGGCATTGGCGCCTTGGGCCTCGAAAGAGAAGGTGGAACTGTCGTTTTCCCAGCCGCGATCCGAACCGAAGCGGAGATAAGGATGGCTCGGCCACAGGAAAGGCATGGCATCGCCCATGGACTGGTAGAAATCCTTGCCCGCCAGGAAGCCTTCTTGGCCATTGAGCAGGAATTTGTTTTGGGGCTCGTCCAGGCGATCCTGGAGGAAGTCGGTTTCGGCGGAAACGCCTGCATCGTGTTCCCAGGGCTGAGGCGCGTCGGCGGCCGAGCCCGTCCCGGACGCAACCGTACCCACCAGGAAAATGCCCGAAAAAACGGCCCGTAGGCCGGTTCGCTGGGATACCTTCACGCCCGATCCTCCCGATTCACCATCAAACGATAGATTTTTCCCGGACCAGCCGGGCGGCGAAGAACCCGTCGTATTCGCTCTCTCCGGGGTGCAGCCAAAGGCATTCCTGTTTGACCGCCCAGGCGGGTAAAAAGCCCGAAGCCGGGTCCAATTTCCAATCCGGATGTTCGGCCAAAAAGGCGCGGACCACCTCGATGGTCTCTTCCTCTTCCGGGCTGCAGGTAGCGTATACGATACGGCCCAGGGGGGAGGCGAGCCGGGCGGCCGAGGCCAACAAGTCGCGTTGTACCGCGGCCAAGCGGGAGAAGTCTTCCGGGCCATGGCGCCAGCGGGCTTCGGGACGCCGGCGGATGACCCCGAGGTTGCTGCAAGGGGCATCGACCACAATGCAGTCGAAAAAGGCACGCAAGGCGGGGCGCGCGGGATCCATGACGAGGGGAGCGAGGCGCCCATGGCCCAGGCGATCGATGGCATCGCGGATGCGCCGCAAGCGGCGGAAGGAGATGTCATTGCAGACCACGGGACCGGCGGGCGCGGAGGGCCAGACGGATTCGAGCAGGCAGGCGGCCTTGCCTCCGGGCGCGGAGCAGAGATCGAGCAGGGATTCGGAGGGCTGCCACGCGGCCAGGCGCGCGATCAGGGCCGCGGCGGGATCCTGGAAGGAGAGCGCCCCGCGCGCGAAAAGATCGGAATGCAAGGCGGCCTCGCCTGCGCCGTCGCCGGATAGGCGCAGGAAGAACGGCGCTTCCGGATCGGGATCGGCGGTGACGCCCAGGGCGGTAAGCGCGGCTTGGGCTTCGGCCACGGTGGCCCGGACGGGATTGACGCGCAGGTAATGCGGTGCCTCTTGATTGTTGCGCTCCAGGGCGCGGCGCACGCCCAAGGGACCGAGGCGCTTATGCCAGCGGCGAACCAACCATTCGGGATGCGAGAAGGCCACGGCTTGCGCTTTCAGGGTTTCCCCCGGCGGCACCAACTTGCCGGCGGCGGCGAGCTTCTTGAGCACCGCGTTCACGAAACCGCCTTGATGCTTGCCCAGCCGTTGCTTGGCGAGTTCAACCCCCAGGTTCACGGCTGCGAAGGCGGGCGTGTCCAGGAACAGAAGTTGGTAGGCGGAAATGCGCAGCAAGGCGCGCAGGGCGCCGGGCCCGGGCTTCTTGGTCGCGTAGGCATCGATGTTGTAGTCGAGCAGGCTGCGATTGCGGATTACACCCAAGCAGATTTCCCGGACCAGACCTCGATCCGGTTTCGCCAGATCGGAAGTGAAGCGGGGGAAAAGATCCTTGAGGAAGGCGCCCGTGGCCTCTTGCTCCAGGAGGATGGCCAAAGCGGCTTCGCGCGATGCGTAACCTTGCACGAACTTCCGATCGGATGGGTTCGGGCGAAAGTTAGCTAATGCCGCGGCCCGCGAAAATGTTCGCCAACAAATGCACAGCATTTGCACGGGGCGGGGTTGCGGGGTCCGCCCCCGAGTGCTTTATTTGCCCGCATGCGCCGGCCCCGGACGGCCCCGCCTGATTCACCCGCATTCGCAAAGGATTCGACATGAAAACGTACGCCATCATTCTGGGCCTGCTGGCCATGGCCGACGCGGCTTCCGCCGCGACCGGCACCTTGGTCATCAGCGGGCGCGTCACCTCGCCCACGGGAACGCCGCTCTCCGGCGTCAAGCTGACGCTCAGCGGCTCGGCCGCCAAGTCCTATACCACGGGAACCAATGGGGCCTACGGCTTCACCGGCTTGGCGGCGGGCGCGTACACGATTACGCCCTCCAAAACCGGCCTCTTGTTCTGCGCGCCTTCGGCCGACCTGCCCAAGCTGCGCGTCAACGCGGTGGAAGACTTCTCGGGATCGGCAGGAGGCTGCCAGGCCCCCACCTATTCGCCCAAGGCGACGGTGGTGATTTACGATCCCTGGATCACGAAAACCGACGGCTCCAAGGTCGCGCTTTCCGCATACATGAATTGGGAGGATCCCGCCCAATTGGTCAACCGTTACCGGCGCGCCATCAAGTCCATCACCAACGGCCGCGTGCAATACGGGCTGGTGAAGACCGACATCGTCCGCGACTTCCACAAGAAGGCCGACGGCTTCAAGTACACGCAGGCGAGTTACCTGGCGTGCATGGCCGACCCTAACGCCTGCCATTTCCCGGACGCGGCCGACATATTGGGCACCCTGTCCTCCCACAACGTTTGCAGCGACGCCAATGGCGGCCTCACGGACGAACTGTGGATGTTCGGCGGCCCCTACTTCGGCTATTACGAATCCCAGCTCACCGGCCCCAACGCCTTCGAGTACAATTCGCCGCCCCTTTCCGGCAGCGCCTGCAACAAGCTGTTGCCCATCATGGGCTTCAACTACGAACGCTCCCTGGCCGAAATGATCCACGACAACATGCACCGCACCGAGGCCACCATGTCGCGCGTGTACGGCAGCTGGGCCGAGAACCGCACGGCCAACAACTTCGATCGCTTCGCCCTGGTGGCCTACCAGTCACCGGCCTTCAACTATAGCGGCTGCGGCAGCGCCCATTTCACCCCAACTTCCACCAGCGATTACGATTATTCCAATCCCAATCCCGTTATGAGCAATTGCGACGACTTCTTCAACTACCCGAACCTTAAGGCCCCGGCCACGGTGCTCAAGACCACCTCCTGCCAGGCCTGGGGCTGCAACGAGGTCGCCTACTACCGCTACTTCTTCCAGCATCTGCCCAAGGTCCCGGGTACCGGCCCCGATGGCAAGTTCAACGACTGGTGGCGTTACCTGATCAAGCCCAACGACATATTCCTGACGGAGTGGAACGCCACGTGCAGTTCGGAATTGGAAGCGGGCTGGTGCCGGAAGGTACTGGACAACGCGCATGGATCGTGCAACGAAAACGAATGGTCGACGGCATCCCTACCGACGGGCTGGGCCAAGGTCACCTTCCCCGCGAACAAGAGCGTCACCTCGGTCACGATTTTCGATCGCGCCTGCGGCGAACAGGTACTGGCCGGTCATCTGGAGTTTTCGGATGGATCGGCGCACATCGCCTTCGGCGCTTTGGAGGATAGCGGGACCACGGGGACCAAGCTAGCCTTCACGGCCAAGACCCTGAAATGGGTGAAGGTCGTAATCGATCAGAGCACCGGAGCCAACCCCGGTCTCAGCGAAATCGTCGTCAAGTAAGCCCGATGGTGAAACGCAGCCCGTCGCGTTCGGCGGGCTGTAATCCGTTCACGAAATCGGGCCCGGCCACGCGCGGCTTGCCCTCCCACTGCATCTCGATCAGCTTGAGCCACCCTTCCCCGGCCTTTACATACGGATGCCGATCATTCCCGAAACGGACCATCCCCGGTTCTACGCGGTCATAGACGCCGGACGGTTCAGCCGGAGCGGCACCCGCGGGCGCCGTCTCCGGCCGGGTACGGTGGATGCGGAGGATCTTGCCGGCTTCCGTGACCCCGTAACAGATAGGGTACGGGTTGAAGGCGCGCACCCGATCGTGCAGTGCCTGGGCGGACTGGGACCAATCCAGCCGGCCATCTTCCTTCTTCAGCTTGGGGGCCGGGGAGCTGGCGCCGTGATCCTGGGTGATGGGCCGGGCGCGGCCGGCTTCGAGATCCTCCAACACCTTGAGCAAGGTATCGCGGCCCAGCTCGCGCAATCGCCCGAACAGATCGGCCGAGGTTTCCTCCGGTCCGATGGGGGTTACCGCGCGCGCGAGGATGCCGCCGTGATCGATCTCGGCGTCGAGCTGGAACACCGTCACGCCGGTTTCCTTTTCGCCTTGGGCGATGGACCATTGGATGGGCGCGGCTCCGCGGTACTTGGGCAACAGCGACCCGTGCACGTTGACGGCGCCGTGGCGGGCCAGCGGGAACAGGGTAGCGGGCAGGATACGGTAGGCGACCACCACCAGCAGATCGGCGCCCTGGGCTTTGATCAGGTCGTGGAACTCCGGGGTCTTGAGCGAAGCGGGTTGCGCGACGGGAAGGCCCAGTCCCAGGGCCTTCTCCTTGACCGGAGGCGCGGCCAGTTTCATGCCGCGGCCCTTGGGCTTATCGGGCTGGGTGACCACGAGGGAGATCTGGTGGCGGGCATGCAGGGATTCGAGAAAGGGCACGGCGAAGTCCGGGGTGCCCATGAAGACGAGTTTCATGTCACCAAATGGAGTTAATCGCGGTCACACTCGCAAGTGGCGGAATGGATTAGCTTGGATCTCGTTGACTTTGATGCATCCAGGAGGCATCTTTATGCATATGAGAACGACTATCAACATCGACGATGATTTGCTCAGGGAGGCCAGCGAGGCCACTGGAATCAAGGAAAAGACGGCATTGGTGCACAAAGCCTTGCAGGACCTCGTCATCGCGGCGGCTTATGAACGACTGGCCGCGATGGGCGGAACCATGAAAAACGCCGCAGCCGCGCCTAGGAAACGTCCCTGGAGCCGGAAGTGAAGGTTTTAGCCGACGCCTCGATATGGATCGATCATCTGCGCCAAACAAACCGCGGGATGTCCTCGCTTCTGCGCGACAAAGCCATCAGGACCCACCCCTTCGTGGTAGGGGAGTTGGTTTGCGGTAACCTCGCCGATCGTCCGCGGTTCCTGGCGGACTTGCTCAAGCTCCCGGGCCTGCCGATACTGAGTTTCCCGGAAACCCTCACCTTCGTCGAGCTGCACAAATTGCAAGGGTTGGGGATGGGCTGGGTGGATGTTTCCCTGCTCGCCTCCGCCAAGGTTTCGGGATTCGCGCTCTGGACTCGCGACAAAGCCCTCCACAGGGCCGCCGAAAAGCTTCGTATCGCGTTTTACTCCTGAGGCGCTACAGTCCACTTCGGCGCTTGCGCTGCGAACCAAGCCCCGCTTACCGGCACCAGTCTTCCGTTCGCATCCACCCGCAACCCCGCAATGGCCCCGAAGCCAGCCGCCCCCCGCGCGAGCCGAGTGACGCGTGGCGCCAGGCCCACGACGCTTAAGGACCGCACCTTGCCAACCGCCGGCTTCTCGCTACGATTGCTTTTCCACAGGCCCCAGTTCGCGCCCACCGGTCCTTCCGCGCCTTTCCAGGCTTCGTCGAAGGCGTCGAAGAACATCACCGACATGCCGTTCTGGGCGCCCAGCTTGATCAGATCCTCGGCGAAGCGGGATTCCGCGGCCTCGGATGGGACGGCGGCGCCGCGGCTCTGGCCCGCGGTGGGGAAGCCGGTCTCGCCCACGATCACGCGCTTGCCCGGGTACTTGGCCTTGACCCCGTTCCAGCCTTTCAATACGTGGGCCGCGCCGCCTTCGGCCGCCACGTTCTCCCAGAAGGGATGCACATGGCAGAGTACGTAGTCGACCACGGGAGCGAGATCGGCGGAGTTGTCGCCAATGCGCTGGTAGATGTCCGCCGTGGTCACGGGGATGCCGGGGGCGCCGGCCTTGGCCATCTTGATGTATTCGATCAGGCGCGCCTTGGTCACGTCGCCGCGCAGCAGCACTTCGTTCCCTACGATGAGGCCTTTGATGGATGCGTTGCCGGTCTTGGCGATGGCGATGAGGTTGTTGACCTCCTTCACGTTGGCCGCGTCGTCCTTGCCCACCCAGGCGCCCAGGTAGACTTCCAGTCCCGCTTCCAGGGCCAGCTTGGGGATTTGCGCGTGGATGCCGGAGACCGTGTAGGTGCGTATGCCTTTGACCAGAGGAGCGATGATCTTGAAGTCCTCGCGTATCTGCGCTTCCGTGGGTTCGCCCGCGCCCGGGGCCTGGCCGTCGCGATACGGGGAGTAGCAAAGGTATTCCATGGGTTTGGGGGCGGCATACGCCCCGACGAACGCGGTGAAAAAGACGGCGGCCAAGGCCGCGCCCGAAGAAGGATTAATCAGTGGAAAAGCCCCTTGCCCACCGTTGCATAAGGTAGGGCGACGGACTCGGGGTCGCGCGGGATTTGGGGAAATCAGGCGGGGGAAATCGGGGGCAAAAGCCCCCTGGCGAGGCGGAGGCGTACCGGTACGGACACCTTCAGGCCTTCTTCAGGGGCCGCCACCATTTCTCGTTGGCCTGGTACCATTCCACCGTGGCCTTGATCCCCGATTCGAAATCGTGCTTGGGCGCCCAGCCCAGTTCACGGCAGATCTTGCTTGCGTCGATGGCGTAGCGCCGATCGTGGCCGAGGCGATCCTCCACGTACTTGATGGAGGCATCGTCCTTGCCCAGCAGGGCCAGCAGCTTGCGGGCGATGACGATGTTCTCGCGCTCGTTGTTCCCGCCGATGTTGTACGCCTCGCCCGACTTGCCCTTCTCCAGCGCCAGCAGGATGCCGCTGCAATGATCCTCCACGTGCAGCCAATCGCGCACGTTCTTGCCGTCCCCGTAGATGGGGATTTGCAGCCCGTCCATCAGGTTGGTGACGAGCAGGGGAATCAGTTTTTCCGGGAACTGGTACGGGCCGTAATTATTGGAGCAGCGCGTGATGACGGTGTCCATGCCGTAGGTATGATGGTAGGCGTTGACGAGCAGATCCGATCCTGTCTTGCTCGCCGAGTAGGGGGAATTGGGGGACAGCGGCGTGGTCTCCGAGAACAAACCCGTGGGGCCGAGGGATCCGTACACCTCGTCCGTGGACACGTGCAGGAAGCGGCCGATCTTGGCTTTGCGCGCCACCTCGAGCAGCACCTGGGTGCCCATGACGTTGGTCTGCACGAAGATTTCCGGGCCTTCGATGCTGCGGTCCACATGGGACTCGGCCGCGAAATGCACGACCGCGTCGGGCTTGGCCGCGAAGATCTCGGCCATGAGCGCGCGATCGCAGATGTCGGCCTTGAAGAACTTGTAATTCGGATTACCCGAGACATCGGATAGGCTGGCGGGATTGCCCGCGTAGGTCAGCTTATCGACGTTGGTGATGCGCCAGTCCGGCCGCGAAGCCAGTACCTGCCGTATGAAATTCGATCCGATGAAACCGCAGCCGCCTGTGACGACCAGATGCATGGGGCGCTCCAAGGAAAGGACCGTTCCAAATTAGAAAAAGCGGGGTGGGCCGGGAAAGCGGGAAGCCGCGCCGGCGGAAGGCTACTTGGAGAACTCGCGGGAGACCCGGATGAGATCCTTCTCGATGCGCAGGAAGGCTTCCACCAGGTCGGGATCGAAATGCTTGCCCGATTCGCCGACAATCATTTCGCGGGCCCTCTCGTGGGGGATGGGTTCCTTGTAGCAGCGGCGCGAAACCAGGGCGTCGTAGACGTCGGCCATGGCCACGATGCGGGCCGAGAGCGGGATATCCTTGCCCTTGAGGGGCTTGCCGATACCGGGTTCCACGAACATGGCCTTGGTGGCGCCCAGCACGTTGGGGTATCCGGTGCCGTCATAGCGCTGATGGTGATGGTAGGCGATTTCCTTGGAGAGGGAATAGAAGGTGCGCCATCCCAGCTTAAGCTCCAGCTCATGGAGCAGATCGCCGCCGATGATGGTATGCATCTTCATGATCTCGAACTCGTCGGCGGTCAGGCCGCCGCGCTTCTTGAGGATATCGTCGCGGATGCCCACCTTGCCGATATCGTGCAGGGGCGCGGCGATGAAGATCTCGTCGCAATAGGTACGTGTGATGTAGTTGGAATATTCCGGGAACTTGGCCATCTCCTGCGCGAGCATGCGCGAGTAATGGCTCATGCGGATGATATGGTCGCCGGTATCGGGATCGCGCACTTCGGATATCTTCGCGAAGCCGAGGATGGAGACCTTCTGGATCTCGTTGCCGCGTTCCAGCCCTTCCAGGATCCGCTCATGCATGCTTTCGCTGGTCTTGCGATAGGCCGAGGAGATGACCCACAGCGCCGCGTACGGAACCAGGAACTCCGGGAGCCATGCGACCCAATGCAAGGGATCGGAAGGCATGAACCCGGCGATCGATCCGTGGTTGAGCGCGAGATGCACTCCGAAGCGGACGAGATGGAAGAAGATTCCGAATGCGACGGCGGGGAGGAGCGGATTTTCGAGGATGGTTTCGAAGAGGGCCAGGAAGCGGGTGGCGGGAACGCCGGAGTGGGTCGCTTCGGCGCGCAGCTTGGAGCGCACGGGCGGCTCAAAGCGTTTCGATTGGCCGTGGATATCCAGCAGAGTCATGCCCTTGAATCCCTCCCCGAGGACTTAGATATAGTAAGTCGCAAAACCCGGGGTCGCACCGCGTTTTTCTCCGCCGCTACGGAACGCCGGGGTCTTTCCGGCCCGCCCTCGGATTAACTGGGAATGCGCCTCAAATTGTTGAATTCCCGTTTAGCGATTTTACTATGATTTTAGCTTCCGCGGCGTGCTCCGCGACCCCGTAAATGGCGCTCCAAAACCCCCAGGAACCTGCGAGATACCGTCGAAAAAACGTCGCGTCGAAGCGCGCGATCGCCGAACTCGCGCGTGCGCGTAAAATACTTTCCGAAAACGTAAGCACCGGGAAACCTGCCAAGAAATCCGACACCGCACAGGGCGCGCACGAGCGGGAGGATCGGATCTTCGCCCGCCTGGATCATGGGCGCGAAGCGCGCAAAGGCTTCCCCGAAGTGGTATTCGGCGAAGGCAAGACCAAGGAGCAGATCGCCGCCATCGCCGGACGCCTGCTCGCCCGCTCGGGCCGTCTGCTCATCACCCGCGCCGCCCCCGAGGTCTGGCTGCATCTCAAGCCGCTGTACCCGCAGCTCAGCTATCACCCTTTCGCGCGGGCCATCTGGTATGGGGGAACCTCGGCGTTACGGGCCTCGCGCGCCTTGCGCCGGGGCTCCGTACTCGTGCTCGCCGCGGGTACCGGCGATCTTCCCGCCGCCGAAGAGGCCGCGCTCACCGCGCGCCTGCTGGGCTGCAAGGTGAAGACCATCTATGACGTGGGCGTGGCCGGATTGCATCGCCTGGTGCAGCAGCTTCCCGCCATGCGCCGCGCCTCCGTGATCATCGCCGTGGCCGGTATGGAAGGCGCCCTGCCCAGCGTGGTGGCCGGCCTGGTCGGCTGCCCCGTCATCGGCGTTCCCACCGGCATCGGGTACGGAACCTCGCTCAAAGGCATGACGGCCTTGCTCGCCATGCTCAATTCCTGCGCCTCCGGTCTGACGGTGGTCAATATCGACAACGGCTTCGGGGCCGGTTTCGCGGCCGCGCAAATGCTGCGATTGGCCCAGAAACCCGCTTAAGGTTGCGGTCGGCCGGGCCGTATTCGTAAAATGGCGGCATGCCCCCGACTTCCTTCAGCGCCCCCTTGCGGGCCGCTTTATGCGCTGGCTGCCTGGCGCTCCTGGCGTTCACCCGCGCGCACGCCGATACCGAAGTATGCGGCACCTTCAGCCTCGCCACCGAATGGACCGCCCACGAATCCCCCTACCTGGTGACCGGCGATATCTACATCCCGGAGAACTCGCGGCTGCGCATCGGCCCCGGCGTCACGGTACGCTTCGCGAAACCGCGTCCCTGCCCCTTGGAGAAAACCGAGATCGAGCAGATGGACTGGTCCGACTCCATGTATACGGGCATCAAGGCCGAGGGCACCTTCTACGTGATCGGCAGCGACGAAAAACCGGTGATCTTCGAAGCCGCCGATAGCAAGCCGGGCGTCATCGGCTGGGACGGCGTCCGCCTCACGGGCCAGAAGGCCGGCGCCGCCGAGATCAGTTTCGCCGAATTCCACGGCGCCAATCAGGCCGTCACCATCGAGAAGGCGGGATTCTTCATCCACCATTGCCTGTTCCAAGGCAACAACACCGGCATCTGGGCGGGTTTCCGCGCCGACATCGGCATCCTCAATTGCGACTTCATCGGCAACGTGAGCGCGGGCGTGGTCATCCGCAAGGGCAGCCCGCGCATCGCCAACAACCTGTTCATGGGCAACCGCGCCTACGGAATCTGGGGCGACGCGCGGCCCGCAATCCAGACCTGGAACAACGCCTTTTGGCAGAACCGCGAAGAGGCCTGCTACAAATGCCCGTACGCGGTACTGGATACCGCCAAGCAGAACGCCAACGGCGATGCCTGCGATCGCTTCGGCAATCTCGCGGCCGATCCCGTCTTCATCGGGTCACCCAGCCATGACGCGGCCAAAGAGGCCGACGTGGCCGAACCCACTCCCGCCCATCTGGTGAAGGATCCGCAATTGGCCAAGCTCGAGGCCGAAGCCCAGGCCAAAGAGGCCGCCAAGGAAAAGGCCGCCAAAAAGAAGAAAAAGAAACGCGAGTACGAACCCCTGGGCAGCGGAGCCTATGTCCTGTCCAAGTATTCCAAGCTCGTCGACGCGGGCAAAGAGGGCAAGGAGTTCAAGGACCGCGACGGCAGCCGCAACGATATCGGCCTGCACGGCGGTCCCATGGGCCGGATTTCCGTCGATCCGTTCTGAGCCCCTACGCTTTTAGCGGCCGCGCCCAGGGCGCGTCGGTGCGAGCGGGCAAAACTTCCCAAAGCAAACCCAAACCCCCGCAAACCCGTGATCCGGCGCACTTGCAGCCCGGGCCCCGCCCCCGTACAATGGAAGCAGCCCCGGTCCTCCGTTTCGGAGGCCCCCCTTCCGGTTCGGATGGGTCCGGCTCAGGGAAATCCATGGAAATCTCCGCAACGAATTCTTCGGTCCAAGGCGTACAACGGGCCTTCGAACGGAACGCGGCGCGCGGCAAACGTTTGGCCGACGCCGAGAACGATCCGCAATTCGAAAAGGATATTGCCGAGCTTCCCTCGGACAAGCAGGACGTCGCGGTCAACACCAAGGTGATCAAGGCCAAGGATGAGATGCTCGGCACCCTGCTCGATATGACGGCTTAAAAAAAAGCGGGAGGCGTCCCGCGCCGCATCCCCGCGGCGGATTACGCGATCCCGACTATTGGCAAAAATTGTCCACTGTCAAGAAGTGGCAATCGTATCGCCGCGTTGATGCGTGCGTGTCCTTAATTTCATTTCGCCGTACCCACCGCAATCTGCGGGTTACCCTCCTATAGTGGTACATTGATCACCACTCCAAACGAGGGTGGGGTCACATTATGTCAGTCAAGAAAATCATTGTCATCGGAAATGGCATGGTGGGCTACAAGTTTTGCGAGAAGCTTGTCGCGAACGGCGGCGCCAAAGCGTTCGCCGTCACCGTGTTCGGCGAAGAGAAGCGCCCCGCATACGATCGCGTGCAACTCACGCAATACTTCTCCGGGAAAACCGCGGACGATCTCACGTTGGCGGGTCCGGAATGGTACCGCGACCACGGGATCGAATTGCGCCTGGGCGATCGCGTCGCCGCCATCGATCGCGCCGCGCGTACGCTCACGTCGCAATCCGGCGCCATCCTCGCGTACGACACCCTGGTGCTCGCGACCGGGTCCGCGCCCTTCGTGCCCACCGTCCCCGGCGTCGATAAGCAGGGGATATTCGTGTACCGCACCCTCGACGATCTCGACGGGATCATCGCCTACGCCAAGAACGCCAAACGCGCCACCGTGATCGGCGGAGGGCTGTTGGGATTGGAAGCGGCCAAAGCCGTTTACGATCTCGGCCTGGAAACCCACGTGGTCGAGTTCGCGCAGCGCCTGATGCCGCGCCAGATCGATGAGCCGGGTTCGGCCATCCTGGTGGAGAAGATCCAGGCCCTGGGCGTGCGCGTGCATCTGAACAAGTCGACCAAGGAAATCGCCGGCAACGGCCACATCGAGGGTCTCATCTTCGCCGACGGATCGCGCTTGGATACCGATCTGCTGGTGATCTCCGCCGGCATCCGTCCGCGCGACGAACTGGCCAAGGCCTGCGGCCTGGAAACCGGGCCGCGCGGCGGCATCATCGTCAACGATTGCATGCAGACCTCCGATCCGGATATCCTGTGCATCGGCGAAGCCGCCTTGCATAAGGGCATCATCTACGGCCTGGTGGCCCCGGGCTACGAGATGGCCGAGGTCGCCGCCAACACCCTGATGGGCGGCGAAAAGCGCTTTATCGCCGGGGATCTTTCCGCCAAGCTCAAGTTGATGGGCGTGGACGTGGCCAATTTCGGGGATGCCTTCGGCGAAACCCAAGGCGCGCGCACCGTGGTTTACCGCAACGATAAAGCCGGCGTCTACAAACGGCTCACCTTATCGCCCTTCGGCGACTTCGTGATGGGCGGAATGCTGGTGGGCGACGCTTCGGAGTACGGATCCCTGATCCAGTTCATGAAGAACCGGACCACCCTGCCGCCCAATCCCGAGGATCTGATCCTGGGGCCGCGCGGGGATTCCAAGCAGGTCGGCAGCCTGTCCCCGATCTTCCTGCCCGATACGGCCCAGATCTGCACGTGCAACAACGTCTCCAAGGGCGAGATCGTGAAGGCCGTGCGCGACGGCGTCTGCGAGATAGGCCCGCTCAAAAACTGCACCAAGGCCGGCACCGGCTGCGGCGGCTGCCTGCCCATGGTGGCCGACATCCTCAAAGGCGTGCTGGAGAGCGAAGGCAAGACCGTAAGCGATCACCTGTGCCAGCATTTCGGATACTCCCGCCAGGAGCTCTTCGAGATCGCGCGCATCAAGCGGATCCAATCCTACGCCGAGCTGCTGGCTTCCCACGGCAAGGGCAAGGGATGCGAGATCTGCAAGCCGGCGGTGGCTTCCATTCTCGCGAGCTTGTGGAACGACATGATCCTGGAGCACCAAGGCGAGCAGGATACCAACGATCGCTATCTGGCGAACATCCAACAGGGCGGCACCTACTCCATCGTGCCGCGCGTGCCGGGCGGCGAAATCAGTCCCGAGAAGCTGATCGTGCTGGGCCAGGTGGCCCGGCAATTCGATCTCTATTGCAAGATCACCGGCGCCCAACGCATCGATCTGTTCGGCGCCCGCGTGGAACAGCTGCCCGACATCTGGGAAATCCTGGTGAAGGCCGGTTTCGAGAGCGGGCATGCCTACGGTAAGGCCCTGCGCACCGTGAAGAGCTGCGTGGGCTCGACCTGGTGCCGCTTCGGCGTGCAGGACTCCACCAGCTTCGCCATCCGCATCGAGGAGCGCTACCGGGGCCTACGCGCGCCCCACAAGCTGAAGTCGGCCTGCTCGGGCTGCGTACGCGAATGCGCCGAGGCCCAGAGCAAGGACTTCGGCCTGGTGGCCACGGAAAAGGGATGGAACCTGTACGTATGCGGCAACGGCGGCGCCAAGCCCCAGCATGCCGAGCTGTTGGCTTCGGATCTCGACGAGGAGACCTGCATCAAGTACATCGATCGGTTCCTGATGTACTACATCCGCACCGCCGACCGCCTGACGCGCACGGCCACGTGGTTCAACAAGCTGGAAGGCGGCATCGAAAAGTTGCGCAAGGTCATCATCGACGATTCCCTCGGCCTCTGCGCCGAAATGGAAAAGCAGATGCAGGGCCTGGTCGATACCTACAAATGCGAATGGAAGGAAGTGGTCGAGAATCCGGAACTGCGTAAGCGCTTCCGCCATTTCCTGAACAGCGAAGAGAGCGATGAGACCTTGGCCTGGGCCCGCGAGCGGGATCAGAAGCGGCCCGCCAACTGGCATCCCGAACTGGCCGCCGAGGCCGCCGCCATCGCCGAAGCCACCCGCACCACGGAACCCTGAGAGGCAACCTATGACCGTCCCGACCTCGGAAAAAACCCTCGTTTGGAAACGCGCCGTGCGCACCGTAGATGTCCCCGCCGAATCCGGCGGCACCGTACTGCTCGACGGCCGCCAATTCGCCGTATTCCATTTCCGCAACCCGGACGCCTGGTACGCGTGCCAAAACCAATGCCCGCAT
Organism: Fibrobacterota bacterium; assembly: GCA_023249635.1. Classification (GTDB taxonomy): domain Bacteria; phylum Fibrobacterota; class Fibrobacteria; order UBA11236; family UBA11236; genus Chersky-265. The sequence continues at coordinate 12,779 of JAHFCH010000023.1, read as the reverse complement.
AAGGGCGACATGGTCATCGGCCGCGGCCTGATCGGCGATGACAAAGGCGAGCCGAAGGTGGCCTGTCCGCAGCATAAGAAAACCTTCTCCCTGGTATCCGGCAAGAATCTGGGCGGCGAAGCGTATTGCCTGGACACGTATCCGGTGAAGATCGAAGACGGCTACGTTTTCATCGGAATCGCGGAGGCATAAAAAAAAGACGGGACCCTCGCAGATCCCGTCTTTCCCTCGTGTGATGCCCGTGTCCTGGGAAGGACCCGGGTACATTCCGATATAAAGGGAAATCCGTGCCAAAGCCGCTGTTCCCGATACGGGGGCTTTTTTGGATTATTTATGCCAGAATCCGCGCGGGAAGGTATTTTCCCTCTGTAAAAAAAATCCCGCTCTGTCGGGATGGCTTACACAACCACTCCATGTCCGAAGCAAACCCGATGGAACTCCGTTTCGACCAGCTCTCCCCGGTGCTGGTGAAGTTCCTCGCGCGTTACGGGTTCATGTCCGACTGCGGCATCACCCTGGCCGGCACCGCGGGATCGCGGCGCGTGTATTTCCGGCTGAGCGCGGGGCTGCGCACTTTCATCGTGCTGGTCTCCCCTTCGGACGACGTGGATTTCGGCCGCTTCCTGCGTATCACGCAATTCTACCGCTTGATGAATTTCCCCGTGCCCATGGTCTATTGCATCGACGATGCCGCCCACCAGGTGGTACTCGAGGATCTCGGCGATCGCCGCTTGTACGATGTAGTGAAGGCGGGCGGTGCGCGCCTGGATGCCTACCGAAAGGTGATCCACCAATTGGTGGATTTGCAGACCCGGTGCTTCCAATGGCATCAGGAATGCCCGGACATCCGCTCGCGCATCTTCGACGAACATGATCTGCTGTGGGAAACCGATTACTACGCGACCCAGTACCTGCAAGGCCATCGCGGCATCGCCTTCGCCCCTGCGGAGAAAGCCTCCCTGGACGCGCTCTTCCATGATCTGGCGCGGCGCGTGGACGGCCAACCCAAGTCGATCATGCATCGCGATTTCCAATCCCAGAACCTGATGATCCAATTCGACGGCACGGTGCGCGTCATCGATTACCAGGGCAGCCGCTTGGGCTCGGTCTACTACGACCTGGCGTCGCTGCTGCTCGACCCCTATACCATGCTGCCCGATGACGAGATCGAGGCGCTGCTGCGCGACTACCATATGAAGTCGCTCAATCCCCTGGCCTTCGACGACATGTTCCGCCAATTCCTGCTCGCGGCCGCGCAGCGCATCATGCAGGCCCTGGGCGCGTATTGCTTCCTCTCCCGCGTTAAGGGCCTGACGCAATTCCGGGCCTATATCGATCCGGGGGAGAAGCGCCTGGCCTGGATTCTGGAACGCGCGGGCTGGCCCGAGCTCCGGGCCGTGCTCCCCGCCCCCTGAGACGCGCCTCAGACGCCCCTGAAGGGCGCTTTTTGCTATTTTCCAGCCTTCTCCATTTCCAAATAAGCCAACCGGAGGCTGCATGGCGGCATTTTTCAAGGACAACTGGAAAGCGCTGCTCGCCGTGCTGGCGATCGGGCTCATCCCCTTCGCGCTCCCTGCCGACAGCGAGGGCGGTTTCCTCTTTTCCTCGGGCAAGGCCCTGTTCGCTTCGGATCAATTGGGCGCGCCGGCCTGGCGCTTCTACTTCGAATACCTGCGCCATTTCCAGGTGCCCTTGTGGCAGCCCCATTCCCTGGGCGGCATGCCCACCTTCGACGCCGGCTTCGGCGATAGCGCCTATCCGCTTTTCATCCTCATCGGCATGCTCATGCCCATCAAGACCTTCATCTCGTGGTGCTTCGTGGTCCACGTGCTCATCGCCGGGCTCACCTCGTTCTACCTGGTGCGCCGCTTCTTCGGGCTCGACAAAATCCTCTCCGTGGCCCTGGCGGCCGCGTACATGCTCAACACCAATTTCATCTCGCATATCCACGCGGGGCATACCGGCAAGTTCTACATCATGGCCTGGCTGCCGCTCTCCCTGTACCTGCTACTGCGCAACCTGCGCCGGGACGCGCGCTGGTACCATACCCTCGGCTTCGCGCTTTCCATCACCCTCATCCTTTCCACCTTCCATCCCCAGTTCGCCTATTACATGCTGATGGGATTCTTCCTGGCCTGGGCCTACCGCACCTTCTGGCTGGTCAAAGAGAAGCGCTTTCCCGCCGCCGCCATCACCGCGGTGCGCTTCTGGGGCCCGGTGCTATTGGGCATCGGCATGATCTTCTTCGTCTTCTATCCCCCCATGCAATGGACCAAGCATTTCGGCGTGCGCGGCAGCGGCGAAAAGACCACGTACGAGCACGCGACCTCGTGGTCGATGCATCCTGAGGAGACCGCCGCCCTGATCGTGCCCGAGTTCACGGGACTGAACGAGAAGTATTGGGGCCGCAATCCCTTCAAGCTCAATTCGGAATACCCCGGCATTTCGGTATGGTTCCTGGGCGTTCTCGGTCTCGTCCTGTTCCGCCGCGAAAAGGGGAAATGGTTCTGGCTGTGGGGATCCGTGGCCCTGCTCTCCATCGTCTTCGGCCTGGGAGCGCATACGCCGCTGTTCAAGCTGTTCTATGCCTTCATCCCCGGCATCAAGACCTTCCGCGCGCCCAGCATGATGCTGTTCTGGCTGGCGACGGCCCTGCTCGTCATGAGCGCCGATGCCTTGCATCGCCTGACAAGGACGGATAAGGGCATACCGGCCGACAAGCGCAAGCTCTGGTCCAAGCGCCTGTTGCAAATCGGGCTCGGCATCGCGGGCGCGCTGGTGCTGTTCGGCCTCGCTCCCGGCATCGCCTTCGGCATCTGGGACGCCGTGTTCGGCGCCGACGGCGCGTCCAACATCGCCAACCGCGCGGCCGGTCAAGGCGCTTTCCAATTGGGCGCCATCCGCACCGGCATCCTGCTGGGCCTGTTGGTAATGGCCACGCGCAAATGGCTTTTGGATTCGGTGGAAACGCTCCCCTTCGGGTTGGCGCTGCTGGCCATCACCTGCGTCGATCTCATGTGGGTCGATTCCAACTTCATCCGCACTTACGATCCGGATCATTACCTGGCGCCCCAACAGGCCACGGAATTCCTCAAGGCGGATACGGCGCAGGCTCGCGTGTTCGGGTTGCCGGGCTCGTACGATCTCTCCGCCATCCATTACCACGAGGTGTTCACCGCCGACGGTTGGACCGACAACGAATACGTCGTGTACCGCAATTACCGCGGCAAGGATTACCAACAGAACCCGAACTTCATGGCCGGCCTCAAGCAGAACGCGGACGGCTCGGTATCCGGGAGCAATTTCCTGGACATGCTCAACGTGAAGTACCTGGCCTACAAGCTGCAGGGCGATGGCACCCTGCGCCTGGCGCCCAACACCACCACGCTGGGCCGCGCCTGGTTCGTGACCGCCTGGGATACCCTGCCCGACAGCCTGGCCCTGCAGCGTATGCAGGAGCCCGGTTTCAATCCCCGCAGTTTGGCTTGGCTTTCCGGTTCGGGGCTGGCGCCTAAACCGGCGCAGGATTCGACTGCCGCAGCCTCCATCCGGCTCGATAAGCAGGATTACAACCATTCCTCCTGGACCGTGGACGCGCCCCAAGAAGGCATCGTGGTCTTTTCCCAACTGTGGTTCCCGCATTGGCAGGCCAGCGTGGACGGCAAACCCGCGCCCCTGCTGCGGGCCGACTACGCCTTCCGCGGCGTCAAACTCGAGGCGGGATCGCATCGCGTCGAATTCGCCTACCGCTCGCCCTGGATCGCCACGGGACTCAAGGTCGCGGTACTCTCCCTGTTCCTGCTCATCGCCCTGGCGTTCGGACTCAAGGCCCTGGCGCCCAAGCTGGAAGGCCTGTAACATGGGCGCTACCCCGCGCGGGGCCCCGGCCCCCGGCACCCCCACGGCCGTCCCCAACACGGCCAAGATCCGGCTTACCAAATGGATCGCCAAGCAGGTGCCCGCGTCCCTGCTCTACCGCATCCTCATCCGCCGTTCCACCATCCCGTCCCAGGCCATCTTCACGGCCGCTTTCGCGGCGGCCGACCCGGCGCGCTCGGCCCTGGACATCGGGGCCAATCGCGGCATCGTATCCTATTGCATGTCCAAGCGCTTCGCCCAGGTGCACTCCTTCGAGCCCAACCAGGAGCTAGGGGATTTCCTGGCCAAGGTGTTGCCTTCCAATTGCGCCCTGCATCGCTGCGGCCTCTCCGATGCGCCCGGCGTAACCGAGCTGGCCTTGGTGCTGGAAGGCGGCATTCCCATCCACGGCAAGGGCCGCATCCTTCCGGCGCCGGAAACGGATAAGCAATTCGAAGTGCAATCCATCAAGCTGGAAACCCTGGACGGCCAAGGCTTCGCCGACGTGGGCTTCATCAAGATCGACGTGGAGGGCCACGAAGAAAAGGTGATCCGCGGCGGGATGGAAACCCTGCGCAAGCACAGGCCCGTGCTCGTGATCGAAATCGAGAAGCGGCATACCGGCCGTCCCGTAGGCGAGACCCACAAACTGATCGAATCGCTCGGGTACCGCGGCTATTTCTTCCGTGACGGCAAACAGGTCCCGCTCTCGGAATACCGGGAAAACATGCAGGACCCGGATTACCCCGCCTACATCAACGATTTCCTTTTCCTACCCGCAGGGGCCTGATGAAAATCGGGATCCTCTCCAGCTTCCCTCCCCGCAAGTGCGGCATCGCCTACCTGACGGTGAACCTCTTCGACCGGCTGCGGGCCCAGGGCCATAGCCTGGTCACCTTCGGCATCGACGAGTCCGAAAGCCAGCACCCGCTCAATACCCGCACCCTCACCGGGCTCTTGGAAATCCTACCCATCCTGGAGCGCGAAGGCGTCCAACACGTCTCCATCCAATTCATCATCAGCTTCTACGGCAAAAAGCATTTCGGGCTGAACTTCCTCTTGCTGCTGTGGCGCCTGCGCCGGCGCGGCATCCGCGTCATCGTCACCTTGCACGAGATCCATTACCTGCGTTCCTTCGGCCAGGTCTTCAGCCAGCCTCTCGATCTCTTCCACATCGCCCTTGAGGGGCTCATCGCGCGCTTGAGCGCGGGCGTTATCGTGCACACCGAGACCCAGGCGCGCATCGTGCGCGGCTACGGCATGCGGAACGTCCGCTGCGTGCGCTTAGGCATCCGCACCCAGCCCGTACCCCGGGATCGCAAGAACCTGGACAAGGCCCTGTTCTTCGGCAAGCTGGCGCCCATCAAAGGCGTGCACTTGTTCGCCGGCATCGCCCGCGCCTGTCCCGGGGTCCATTTCACCTTGGCCACCTCGGTGGAAGCCAAGTTCGTCGATTACCAACGGCAATGCGAACGCGAGCTGGCGGGCATCGCCAACCTCACCTTCATCTGCAAGGAATGGATCGGGGACGAGGAAAAGGACAAGTACTTCGCCGACGCCGACGTGCTGGTGCTGCCCTACGTGAGCGGCCATTACCAGAGCGGCGCGGCTTCGGAATCCGGGGTCTACAATATCCCGGTGGTGCTCACCGATCTGGGCCCGCTCACCGAAGTGCCGGATACCTTCGGCAACGGCATCGTGGTCAAGGGATTCGAGCCGCAGGCTTTCCGCGCGGCGATTGAAACCATCTTCGCCGACTATCCCAAGTACCTGGAAGGGGTCAGCCGCTATCGCGAGGCGGCCAACTGGGACAAGGCCGCCGAAGGCTACGTCGCTTTCCTCCAGTCCTGAAATCACGGGCCGGAGCCTCTTACCGCCGGGGCGGGAACGCTCTGGAGGTGACCTTCCCCGCAGGTAAAGTCATTGTCAGTACAACCCGCGTAATGACAATGACATTACATCGAGGGTAAACCCGATTCCCCTACTTCTCTCCGAAGAGCTTGTACTTCGACTTTGATTTGCCGTCGAAGGTCACAAGATCGATATAGAAGGTATCGGGCAATTGTTTCTTGAACCCGCATTCGAAGATCATGGTCGGGCTGTTTTCGTCTTCCTGGGCTTTGTAGCTGCCGGTGAAGCTGGAAGCATAGCCCATGGCCAGTCCGGGCTTTTGGTTGTCCGCATCGCAGGTCTCGATGGCGGGCCCGGCCGAATCCTTCATGATCTTAATGGCGACCACGGGGTCGGCTTCTCCCAGGAATTTCTTTTGGGTGGTGATGTTGGCCGCCAGCACGCCCCCCTTGGGCGTCATGCTTTCCTTGATCTTGTACTCGTTCGCGTCGAGCTTGCCCTTTTCCACTTTCTCCTTATCCGGCGCCAGCAGTTGGTCACGGGTGAAGTATTCGATCTTGTCGAAGGACATGAGGCTGTACATCTTGCTGACCTTGTACCCGTGTTGGCCCGCGAAGACGGCGGTACAAGCGGAGGCAAGGATAAGCAAGGCTAGGCGGCGGAATTTCAGGGTCATTTTCTCTCCTCGCGGGCTCCGGATACGTTGCGGAACAGGATCCACGCGCCCCCCAGCAGCGCATTGAACACCAGCAGGGAATAGCTCACCACGCTCACTGCGATGATGGCGGCGGCGGGCGTAGCCAGGGTCTTCTGCAGCAGGAACAGGTTCAGGTATTCCACCACGCCGATGCCGTTGATGCTGATGGGCAAGGCCGAAAGCGCGATGGCGAGCGCCATCTGGAAGCAGAGGAAGAGCAGGGGTATGCTCACGCCCACGCCCCAGAAGATGCAATAGGCCGACCCGATGGTGAGCAGTTGGATGCCGACCGTCACCGCGATTACGCGGACCAGAACGCCCGGGGTGGCGATCATCTCGCGCACCGCCGAGAGCAAGCGCATGGCGAAGCCGCGCACCGCGGGGATGAAAGGGATGGCGATGGCCCCGACCAGGGCGGCCGCGCCCATCAAGGCGATCTTACGCCAGGACAATTCCGCCTGACCCATGCCTTCGAGCAGGGGCTTCCCGAAATAGAAGAGGCCGACGGCGCCGACCATCCATTGCATGGCCATGCCCAGGAATTGCGAAAAGAAAATGAGACTGGATTCATGCAAGGGCTTGTTGTACTTCTTGCCGAACAGGACCACCTTGAGCATGTCGGCGGAGAGGCTGCCGGGCAGGATCACCCGGTAGAACAAACCCACGAAGATGAAATGCAGGTACTTGGATACCGGCAGTCCCGGGATGCGCAGCATCAGTTTCCAACGGAAGGCCTGCAACCAGAACATGCACAGCATCTGGGCGTATCCCAGGGCGATCCAGTCGAGGCGGGAGTGCAGCAGGGCGCCGCCCACCTGTTTCCAGGAGATGCGCACCGCCAGGTAGGAGACGAGCGCGAGGCTGACGGCGAGCTTGAGGAGGAACTTGGAGCGGGGCCCTATTCTCATGGACCCTATTCGGAAACGATCTCCAGGGAGGGCAGCGGGATGATCAGCTTGCCGCCGGCAGCCAGGTACTTCTTCACGTGGGGCAGGCCGAGCAGGTAGTCCCGGAAGTGATAGGGCCCCAACACCATGTAATCCGGCTTCAAGGCGAATACGTCCTTCTCGGGAATGATCGGGATGGCGCTGCCCGGCGTTTCGCACCCGAATTTGTCCTCGTTCACCTCGCCGATGGCGGGCAGGAGTTCCGGCGTGATCTCGCAATATTGCAGCACCGCGTTGAATTTGGTGGAGGCGCCCAGGCCGTACACGGTCTGGCCGCGCGCCTTGATGTCCTGCAGCAGCTTACGGAATTCCAGCTTGTGCATCTTGGCGTTGTTCTCGAAATGGCGGTAGATGGCCAGCCCGTCGAACCCGAGGATCTTCTCGGCTTCTTCGAGCAGGCGCACGGACGGATGCGAGGGCGTATTGTTCATGTGTTCCGCCGCGATGCGGAAGCTGCCGCCGTTGCAATCGTTCAGCTGCACCTCGCGCACCCGCAGGCCCGCCTCGCTGAGGATGCGTTCTATGTTGCCCAGGGAATAATATTCCAGGTGCTCCTGCACGGCGGTATCGTACATGTTCTTCGCGAGCATCAGCAGGGAATAGCTTTGCTCGAAAACCCATACCCCATCGGGATGCAACACCTTCTTTACGTCGCGCGCGAAAGCGATGGGATCTTCCAGATCGTAAAAGCAGGCGATGGAGGTGACGATACGGGCCTTACGGCCGGGGTCTTGGAAATGTTCGAAGAAGGCTTTGGAGTTGAAGAAGTCGGCGATGGGCACGATGCGGGGATCGTAGTATTGGCGGAACTTCTTGATGGTGGGATCCATGCCCAGATAGGTCACGTCCTTGGGAACGGTGGCCGCGCCTTCGTCCTGGAGCTTAAGGTAGGACTTCAGCAAGGTACCGTCGTTGCTGCCGATGTCGAGCACGGTGTCGCCCGCGGCCAGTTTCACCAACGAGGTGGTGTAGCGCGAAATGCCCTGGAGATGCTCGACCATGGATTTGTTGAGGCCGGAACGGTAGCCGTAATTGTCGCCGTACATAAGGCCCAGATCGACGCTGTGCTTTATCTGGACCAGGCCGCAGGAACCGGTCCCGTGGCATTTGACCAAAACCACCGGGGTCTTCTCGACGGTTTCACCCCGCTTGGGGAAGACGCCCGTCAGGGCCTGCATCCCCAGGTCCAGGATGGGCTCCAAGCGTGTATTGCCGCAGATGCGGCAGCGCTCGATTTCGCGGTATAACATCAGTCCTCCGGGCCCTTCGCTACGGGAGCAAATATACTATTCGGGGCCAGGGCAGAGCCACAGGAGGCCGGGGCCGGCGGGCATGTCCGCGAGGCGCCAACCGCCTTCCACGCGGACCAATCGGACGGGAGCGCGGGTACCGCGCAGGTCGAACAAGCGGGGTTCCGCGCCCGCGAAGAACATTCCCGTTTCGGCGCGTACCAAGGTGGAATTGCGGCGCGGGGCCGCGAGGGCCGTTACCCCGGCGAGATCCAGGAGCATGGGACGGGCCGGGCTCCACTCCGGATCTGGAGCTGGCGCGCCCGCACGCTTAGCCAAAGGCGCGTGGGCGCCGGCCTTGGGGATAAGCCGTACGCGCCAGAAGATTTCCCCGGTGTATCCGGCCAACGCGGACAGGTCCTTGGCATCCAGATCGAATGCCATCGACCCCACCACGGCCTTTACCGCCACGGGATTGAAAGCCGGGTTCTTGGAGAGTTCGATCGCGATGCTGTCCCCCGCCAGGAAGCCCGCGATGAAAGCCGGATCGGTGCAGGCGCCATGGTTCAGCACCTTGATCTCGATCTTGATTTTCCCTTTGCAAATCTGCCCGGCCTCGGGATACTTGGGGACCACCACGCCCATGCAGAGGGAATCCCGCTTTTCGGGAATGAAGGTCTCCTTGTAACGCGCATGGATTTCCGCCGGGGTCAGCGCCTTGTTCTCCACCTTCACGAAATCGATCAAGCCATCGAGGTGGCGGGGATCATAACTGCCCTCGTAGCGCGAGCCCACGAAGGCGGTTTCCACGGAGTCGATATTGGTCGGCTTGCCGGCGCCGTCGATGCGCCAGGTGTCCGTAGCATCCAGGCCATTGAGGTAGATGCGCATGTCCGCGCCGTCCCACACCGCGGCCAGATGGGTCCAGGCTCCCAGCTCGATGCAACGATCGGTGAGGGCTTGCTTCCAGCTGCGGTCATCGTCCTTGCGGGCGATCACGAAATCGGCGAAGCACACCGACATGCGGCCGCGATCGATGTAAGAGTAATCGCCCTGGGCCGCCTGCCACTCGGCGTCCGTGCGGTAGGCTTCCCGCGGCGCGTAGGGATACAGGTAACTGCCGCCCACGCGGAAAGCGAAGCCCTGGGAAGGGCCGTTGTCCCAGGTGGCGGTGTTGAGGATATCGGCGATGAAGCGGCTGTCTTCCGGGCCGTATCCGCGCAACTGGAATCGGGCCTCGATGCTGAACGGACCTTGCGGCCCTTGGAAGGAGGGGATGCGGACCACGCCGCCATGGAAATCGGCGACCCCGGAGAGGCCGGCTGCGGCGGTCACCGGACCGAGCACGGTTCCTGCAGGCAGGGGGGAGGCCTGGGTTTCCAGGTGGGCCGGATCGGTGAAATCCAAGCGCAGGAGTTCGGCGGAAAACAGGGGCAGGCCGGCCAAGATCGTAACGAGGGCGGCTATCCGCAGGGGGTTCTGAATCATAATGTCTCTCCTAGGGCCGTTCCCAGCCATTCGCGTTCACGGGCGGCAATGCCTTCCCAAGTGAACCGGGCTGCCCAGTCCCGGCCGTTTCCCGCCAACTTCCGCCTCAGGGTCGCATCCGCGATCAGGTCGCGCATCCCCTTGAGCAGCGCATCCGCATCGTCCACGGGGACCAGCAGGGCGGCGTACCCATCCTTCAGGCTATCGAGAAAGCCATCTGCGCGCGTGGCCAGCACCGCTTTGCCCGCCGCATTCGCTTCCAAGGCGGCGATGCCCCAACCTTCGAACCGCGACGGGCTCACGAAAAACAGGCAGGTCCGCAAGAGCTCGCGCTTACGGGCTTCGGCCACGTTGGGCTCCAATTCGATGCGGAGGCCCGCGTTCGCATCCGCCGCGATCGCCCCGGCCGCCAGTTCCTGCACGGCCGCAAGGGCTTGGGGAGAGGCGGCCCCCGCGAAAATCAGGCGCAAGCTACCGCGCTCGCCCGGATGCAAAGCGGCGAACGCGGCCACCAGGCGATCCAGTCCCTTCATATAGATATCGAAGCGCCCCACGAAGAGCAGGAACGGCGGGACGGCTTCTTCCGGTTCCGGCGCGAGCAAGGCCGGATCGAAACCGTTCTGGGTCTGCAGCAGGTGAATGCCCGGGTTCATGGCGCGCGCGCGCGCGGCCACTTCGCCGTTGGAGACGATCAGGCGCCGGCAGAAGCGGAACAGCAGCCACTCGCCGGCCCAGGCGAAGCGGCCCAGCAGGGAATACTTTTCCTTAGACCTGCCGCCTACGTAATGATGGGCCACGAGGTAGAAGCGCCCGGGCCTCAGCAGGCCCGCAAGCAATGGCGCGTAGGCCGAGATGCTGTTGCCGATGGCGTCGGCGGTGTCGAAAAGGACGCGCAGGTTGGCGAAGAGCGTGAAGGCGAGGCGCGATAGCAAATAGGATTTGCCGGAGCCCAGGGCGCGGTAGCGGATACCCTCGCGCTCCCCGGGCACGAACCCGGGGTAACCACCTACGAACAGGTTGATGGAAGCCCAGGAACCCCGCTGCCGTTTCAGGATTTCGAAGTCGCGCAAGGCGCCCCCGCCGGAGAGCCAAGGATTGCCGGGGGAGTCGTAGGAGTAGTAGGAAAGCCTTTTCTTATCCCCCCGCATGGTTTAAGGTCTGATCTCCCACCGGAAATCCCGCCCGATGATCTGGTTCACGGTATGGTGCGGGATCGCCGCCATCGGCTCCTCGTAGATCAGCACGTCCCGCAAATGATCCGGTAAAACATCCACCCCCGCCTCGTTCGAAACGTAGGGCCGCATCTCGCGCACCAAGGGAGTGTAGCCGTAGCTGTACTCCTTGGTCTGCTCCATGTAGAACTTCGACGCCTCCCATAGCCCTTGGGGCGTACCGAAGTCGAACCAGGCCGCGTCATGGCTGTAATTGGCCACCGCGATGGAGTGCCCGGCCCGCAGGGCCGCGGTCCAATAGGGCTTGATGTCCTCGCAGCCCGGTTTCACGAAATCCAGGAAGGCCTTTTCGTAGATCGCGATGCCGGCGAAGGTGAGCCGCGCGAGCTCGGCGCCGGCCGGGGAGAAATCCTCGAAGCCATGTACGCCCAACAGATGGCCGTCCGGGGCCACGCTCAGGGTGTTGTGGGTGGGGCGGAAAATGCCCGCCAGGGTTCCGATGGCGCCGGACGCCCGATGCCGTTCCAGCAAATCCTTGAGATCGATGGTATGCATCAGATCGCCGTTATGCACCAGAAACCGATCCGTGGTCTCTAGGATATGCCGCGCGTTGTGCAGGCAGCCTCCGGTGCCCAGGATCTCGGGTTCGTAGAGGATGTTCATGGCCATCTTCTGCGCGGGCTTCTCCATTTCCGCGTAAAGATGGTGCGTGTTCGCCAAAATGCGGTTCGGGAACAGGGCCTGGGCGCGCCGGAAATTGATCTCAAGGGCGGTGCGGCCCTGGAAGGTGATCGCGGGCTTGGGAATACGATCGGTCAGGGGGCGCAAGCGCTGGCCGTAACCGGCGCAGAGGAAGAAGGCGGAGAGGGTATCAGCCATGGTTATATATCCGGAGCGCTACGTAGCTGACAGGTTACGGTGGAAACCGGCCGCGCGGGCGGCCTCAAGGGAACTGGCCCGCCACCGGTCCTCCGATGAGGATTTCGATGGGCAGCTTCTTGTGCTCGTACTCGTAGGGCGGGGGTTTCCATTGGAAGCCCGGATAATCGCGCCGCACCAGGTTGAGCATTTCAATCGTCGATTTCCACGGCAGAAAGGTTTTCCGATCGGTGACGTGGAACTGGGCGCCGCCGCAGAGCTGGCCCTGGAACTTGTGGAAGGTGGGTTGGAACCAGGCTTCGCGGAAGAATACGCCCGGCAGGCCCAGGCGATTCAGTTTGGCGGCGAAGTCGCGCGCGTCCGTGATATAGCCGGCGCCGAAAAGTTCGAAGGGCTTGGTGGTGCCGCGTCCTTCGGACATGTTGGTGGCCTCGAGCAGGCACATGCCGGGATAGACCACGGCCGTGTCCACGGTGGGCATATTGGGCGAGGGCAGCACCCAAGGCAGGCCGGTGTCCTCGAAATACATCTCCGGCTCCCAGCCTTCCATGGGCAGCACGGTCAGGCCGCAAGCGGGAAAGGCTTCGACTTTGAATTGCTCCGCCAATTGGCCGATGGTTTTGCCATGGCGCACGCGGATGGGGTGAAGGCCCACGAA
>JAHFCH010000205.1 GCA_023249635.1 Fibrobacterota bacterium | reverse complement strand
CGGGCATGCCGCCGCAACGTGGTTGCGTGCCGGGCAATGTTCGCGACCGAAATAAATCATCTGTAAATGCAGCTTGGCCCATAGTTCCGGGGGGAACAGGGCTTTGAGATCCGCTTCCGTCTTCTCCACGTTGCGCCCGTCCGAAAGGCCCCAACGTTCCGCCAGCCGGTGGATGTGGGTATCCACCGGGAAGGCGACTTGGCCGAATGCCTGGCACATCACCACCGATGCGGTCTTGTGCCCCACTCCGGGCAGCTCTTCGAGTTCCTCCAGGGTGCGCGGCAACTTCCCTTTATGCTTTTCCAGCAATATCCGCGAGAGGTTCCTGACGTTCCGGCTTTTGGTTTTGGACAAGCCCACGCGCTTGATCAGGGTCTCGATGCGGTCCGCGCCCAATGCGTACATGTCGGCCGGATTGTCGGCCAGGGCGAAGAGCGCCGGGGTCACCGAATTCACGGACTTGTCGGTGGTATGGGCCGAAAGCAGCACCGCGATGCACATGGTAAAGGCGTTGCTATGCAGCAGCGGGATGGGAGGATTGGGGTAGAGACGCTCCAGGCAGGCCCGGATGGCTTCCGCTTTCTCCTTTTTCGTCATGGTTCCTTCCGGCCAGGTCGCCGCGGACCTTGTTGGTGGACCGGAAAATAAACATAATTCCCGCATGGGGAAACAACCTCTCATCATCATTACCGGCGCCGCGGGATTCATCGGCAGCGCGCTGGCCTGGCGACTCAACCAGGCGGGCAAGACCAACCTGTTGCTGGTGGATGAGCTCGGCTTGGGAGATAAGTGGAAGAACCTGGTACCGCTTGCCTTCCAGGATTACGCCGACAAGGAGGATTTCATCTCCGCCGTCCAGGACGGATCCATGGACGAAATGGACATCGAGGCGATCCTGCACCTGGGCGCTTGCTCTTCCACCACGGAAGCGGATGTGGGATACCTGGCGCGCAACAATTTCGAATACAGCAAGATCCTCGCGGAATGGTGCCTGGGCCGCTCCTCCCCCACCCGCTTCATCTATGCCTCTTCGGCCGCCACCTACGGCGATGGGAAGCAAGGCTACCGGGATGACCATGCGCGCCTGACTTCCCTGCGACCCCTCAATCCCTACGGCTACTCCAAGCACATGTTCGACTTGTGGATGCTGCGGCACGGTTACCTCGATCGCGCGGTGGGCCTCAAGTATTTCAACGTGTTCGGCCCCAATGAATACCACAAGGGCGACATGCGCAGCATGGCCGTCAAAGCGTTCGAGCAGATCCGCGAATCCGGGAGGGTGAGGCTTTTCAAATCCCATCGCCCCGATTACAGCGACGGCCAGCAATTGCGGGATTTCCTCTACGTCAAGGACGCGGTGGACATGACCCTATTTTTCCTGGATCCCGCCATTCCCGGCGGCATCTACAACCTGGGTACCGGACAGGCGCGCAGTTGGATGGACCTGGCGTCGGCACTGTTCCGCGCCATCGGCCGCGAGCCCAAGGTTGACTTCATTCCCATGCCGGAAACCATCCGGGACAAATACCAGTACCACACCAAGGCCGAGATGGCCAAGCTGCGCGCCGTCGGCTATTCCGCGCCCGTGCTCTCGTTGGAAGAGGCCATTGCCGACTTCGTCCCGTATCTGGAAGATGGTTTCCGCAACCTGGGCTGGGCCTGACCGGAGTAACCCGGCCGCTACCTTGACTCTCAGCGGCAGGCGCCGCACAACCCCTTGAATTCCAGATGATGCTCCGTGACGCGGAACCCGGAAGCATCTTCCACCCTGCCCAGCAATGCCGTCGGTACGCACACATCGAGGTGGGAAACCGTGCCGCAATCCTGGCATACGATGTGGTGGTGATGGTGGTCATGCCCGGAGGACTTGCCTTGGCCGCGGCGGCCCGCGCTGGGCCGGAGCAGGGAGTAGTAGGTCTCCCGCTTACCCGGCAGGCGGAACTCCTCCAGCAACCCCGCGGTCCGGAACGCGGAAAGGGCCCGGTATACCGAACTCAGTTCGCAGGCCTCCCCTTCGTTGAGCGCGCGATGCAGGCTCTTGAGGGTCCAGGGCGCATCCGCATCCAGGAAGCGGCCAAGCACGCGACGCCGGTTGGGAGTCACCTTTACCTTTCCCGAGCGCAGCTTTTCCTCCCAAGCGGGAGGTAGCGCCTCGCGATCGGGAATCTTTTTCGCTTCGCGATCTTTCATCGGGCTTTTACGGTACCTTGGCGGAAGGGGGCGGAAGATGCGGAAGGGACGCGCCTTCCATCCGATGGTGCAGGTCGGTATGCCAGAACCCCAGGCCGATCGAGATGGCAAAAGCGATGGAGAAGCCGATGGCGGCGCGCGGGCGACGGCGGATGATCGCGCGGGCGTGCGGCACCAGGCTGGCCGCGGTGACCCAGGCCAGCAGGCCGGCGCTGAAAGCCAGCAGGATCTCGGGATCCGGAAACGAGCGGACCGCATCGGAATGGGCGACCATAAAGGACATGGGACTGAGCAGTACGGAAAAGGCGCCGAAGGCATACAAGCCCGCGCCTTTGAAGCGCGTCTGCTTGAGCACCTGGGCGATTGCGAAGGAGGAGGTAACTTTGTGGATGACCATGCCGATGTTCAGGCCTGAATACCACTCCGGCGACAGCAGGCCCAGGAGCATGCCGTCGTTGAGGGAGCACACAGCCATCGCCAGCAGGGATACCACGCCGAACCCGCGGTGATCGTGTCCGCCTTCGCAACAGGGATCCCGTTTGAATACCCATTTGGAGAGAACGCCCATCACGGCCAGACCGGCGGCGAAGGCGGCAAGGCTTCCCTTAGAATGGGAAAGCGCGTCCGGTACCAGGGTCGAGAACACGAACCCGCCGAAGAAGGCCACCGCCAGGGGATACAGGAAATCGACGATGTCCTGGGCTTCCTGATCTTCGTGGGCCTGGTAGGCATGGTGCCCATGGCCTTCGTGCTCGTGGCCATGGGCATGCTTGTGTGCGTGTCCGTCGAGGTCGGGCCCACGCCTCCGCAGCGCGCGGTATCCCTGCGCGAGCAAACCGGGCTTGGCTCCCAAGGCGAAGCCACAGGCTCCGCCCGAGAATAACCCAACGGCAAGGAATGCGCCTTCCATGCCGGGAAAGATAGCCTAGCGAAGTCCTAGATGCAAGTAGCTTGCATTTGCATCAGGAACCGCCCGCATCGCGTCGGCCCCGGTTTGCTAAATTCCCGGTGTGTCCTCCCTTTTCACCATCTATTGGCGCTGCTTGGGACTGCCGCTTTCCCGCGCCAAGGGCGCCTTGGTCGACCGGGTACCCTTTTCCCTGGTCGAAGGCATGATCTGGATCGGCGTAGCCTTCGCGCTCGCCTTGATCGTCGTCGCGCTTACGGGCAAGTGGCGGCAATTGCGATCCCGGCCATCCCTCTTCGCCTTGCTCGCCGCGGGCCCCATCCTGCTCGTATGCATGGCCTTGGGTCAAGGCGCGTTCCCCCTGAGCCTGGCTCCCACGGCTTGGCGCGAACCTTTGGCCCACGCATTCGCGGGCCCTCCGCTTCCCTATCCCGATTTCAAGCGCGAACTGGAGCTCCGCGAGGAACGTCTGCAACGCGAATTCTCCCCGCTATATTACCAGTCCCTGGGCGAAGACGAAATCCTGACGGGATGCGATTGCGCGCTCGATGGCGTACTGGCTTCCTTGGGGCTCGCGCCCGGACGCAAG
Organism: Fibrobacterota bacterium; assembly: GCA_023249635.1. GTDB lineage: Bacteria > Fibrobacterota > Fibrobacteria > UBA11236 > UBA11236 > Chersky-265. The sequence continues at coordinate 7,749 of JAHFCH010000205.1, read as the reverse complement.
GTCGCTTCCATGAAACCCATGGGCCCACTGACCACCGTGCTCGGGCTCAGTTACGGCGGTCCCGCCTTCCATGATCCCTTCTTCGGGGAGATGGCCATGGTGCGGGCCGAGGACCACCCTTCCACCCGGTATTGGCGTCTGATCGGGATATGCCACGAGGCCGCGCATGCCAAGGGTTTCACCCGCGAAATGGACGCGGAGATTCTCACGCAGTTGGCCCTCAGCCGCTCCGAGGATGCGCGCTACCGTATGCTGGGCGACATCATGTACCTGCGCAAATCCGGGGAGCGGATCCACTTCCCCGAATACCTACGCACCGAAATCCGCGCGAGCTGGGACAGCTTGGAACAAGCGGAACGCCGCCAACCGGCCGTCCGCTTCCTGCGCAAGATTACCAAGAAGCTGGGCTTCCAGAATTCAGGCGGCAAGTACGGCAGCCGCGAAGGGGCCGAAGCCTGGGATCCCGCCCATCCTTTCTACGCGACGGTCGCGGCCCTGCTGCGCGATTCCGCGGGAGTCGCCCATGGCCGCTAGACGCGCCGGCCGCGCGGACTCCGGCCGGCCGGGCCCGGATCGCGCCAAACCCGTGTCCCGGCTTCCCATCCAGGTCGATGAGGAACTCGATCTCCACGGCTTGAGCATCGCCGAGGCCTTGGCCCAGACCGAAATGGCATTGGCCCGCTGGGGCCGTGCCCCGGATGCGTGCATCCGCCTCATCCATGGCGCGAGCTCGGGCGACCGGGGTTCCATCAAGGGCGCTTTGCGTCGTCAATTGGAAACGACTTGGAAAGGCCGTATCCGCGGGTTCAAACCGGAACCCGGCAACCCCGGAGCCACCCTGGTGCGGCCGGGTATGGGACCCAAGAGCCCACCTTGAATTTTCAGCCCGGGGATGGTATTTCTATGCCCTACCCCATGGGAGCCCAGATGAAGTTCGAGAAAAACATCCTGTGCATCGGAGCCGGCTACGTCGGCGGACCGACCATGACCATGATCGCCAACAAGTGCCCTAACTACAAGGTCACGGTCGTGGACATCAACAAGGATCGCATCGACGCCTGGAACGGGCCCAACTGCCCCATCTACGAACCGGGGCTCGACGAAGTCGTGGCCAAGACCCGGGGCAAGAACCTTTTTTTTTCCACTGAGACCGATCGCGGTATCCGCGAAGCGGACATCATCTTCGTATCGGTGAACACTCCCACCAAGACCTTCGGGGAAGGAGCCGGTAAAGCGGCCGATCTGCAATACTGGGAAAAGACCGCTCGCCAGATCCTCGCCAATTCGGAATCGGACAAGATCATCATCGAGAAATCGACCTTGCCTGTACGTACCGCCGAGGCCATGGAACGAATCCTCAACGCCAATACCAAGGGCATCCACTTCGAGGTGCTTTCCAATCCGGAATTCCTCGCCGAGGGCAGCGCCATGCAGGATCTGGAAAAGCCGGACCGCGTCCTCATCGGCTCCCGGGAAACCCCCGAAGGCATCAAGGCGCGCAAGGAAGTGGTCGCTATTTACGCCCATTGGGTGCCCGCGAAGAACATCCTCGAATCCAACGTGTGGAGCGCCGAGCTTTCCAAGCTCACCGCGAACGCCTTTCTGGCCCAGCGCATCTCATCCATCAATTCCATCTCGGCGCTTTGCGAAAAGACCGAGGCGGACGTGGACGAAGTGGCCTATGCCATCGGCACCGATTCGCGCATCGGTTCCCGCTTCCTCAAGGCCAGCGTAGGCTTCGGCGGATCCTGCTTCCAGAAGGACATCCTCAATCTGGTTTACATTTGCCACGGCTACGGTTTGCACGAGGTGGCGGAGTATTGGGAATCCGTAGTCAAGCTCAACCAGTGGCAACAGAAGCGATTCATCAAGAACATGCTCGGGAACATGTTCAATACCGTGGCGGGCAAGCGCATCGCCCTGTTCGGCTTCGCCTTCAAGGCCAACACCGGGGACACGCGCGAATCGCCGGCCCTGGCCATCACGCGCGGCCTGCTGGAAGAGCATGCCGAAGTCATCATCACCGATCCCAAGGCCTTGCCGCACGCCCGCGAGGATCTGCGGGACATCAAATCCGGCGTAAGCTTCGAACCCGATCCCTACAAAGCCGCGGCCGGAGCGCATGCCATCGCCGTCATGACGGAATGGAAGGAGTACCAGAGCCTGGATTACGAGCGCATCCTCGCCAGCATGCCCCAGCCCGCCTTCATCTTCGACGGCCGCAACATCCTGGATCACCGCAAGCTTTTCAAGCTCGGCTTCAACGTGTTCGCCATCGGCAAGGCCCCCCTAAAGCACTTCTAGGCGAATCCCCCTTTTCCACACATGAAAGCCCGGAATCCGTAGGGAGGCCCGGCCTATATTCTTCCCCGGGGGTTTCCTGAACTGACCGGCCATGCGGTAACGCCGCCCCGGTCGCGTTTCGCGTGGGGTGGTCATGATCCGGTGGATTTTCCTTCTCGTAACATTGTTCCCGATGGCTGGTCGCGCCGCCGCGCCGGAATTCCTGTCCAATCTGTATACGCTTTGCGACGGATTGCTGGCCACCCAGAATCTCAAGGCCGGTAAGGATTACGGCGCGCTGGTGTGCCCCAGCATCAATCCGGATATTCATCCCACCCATTCGCGCGCCGCCGAAGCCGTGTTTCCTTTCGCGGTGGCTTTCAAGCGCGGACATGATGCCAAGTATGCGGATGCGGCCGTCAAGCTGGGGAATTGGCTGATTACCATCCAGAATTCCGCCGGGGCCTGGGGTGAGGTTTGGCCCAACCATGACGGATGGGACGGGACCACGGCCGACCAGTTGATCTCCATGGCGGGCGCATACGCCATTTTGAAGGATCGGTTGACGACCGATGAGAATACCGCCTGGACCAACAGCATCAAGCGCGCAGCGGATTGGATCGAAGCCAACTTCCCGAAAGGAAATCTGAATTACCTGCCCACCGGCGCGGTCGCGCTCAAGTTCGCCGCCAACGTAATCGCGAATCCGCCCGCAAAGTGGATGGCGAAGGCGGATGCGCTGATGGTCCAGACCATGCAATCGGTGAACGCGCAGGATTTCATTACCGGCGAAGGTATGGGCATAGACATGGGCTACAACATCGCGCAATCCATCGGATACATCGCGCTGTACGGGATCCTGACCGGGAAGACGGAACCGGTGGCCTTCGCAGCCCGCGTGCTCAAGGTGCACGGGAAATTCATGTATCCCAACGGAGCCATCGATAATTCCTGGGGTACCCGGTCGTACAAGTGGATGCTGGAGAGCGGCACCAAGACCGCGCCGGGAATCCCCTTCACTTTCGGATTGCTGGCGGACAAGGATCCCGCCTTCAGCCGCGGATCGAAATTGAGCCTCGACCTGCTCTCGAAACAGTATATCGGCGATCAGAAATTGCTGGTCTATGGTCCCGCGGCCGCACAGCATGCGACCAGCAATCCCCCTTGCCTCTACCCCACCTTTGCGCGCGCGCAAAGCCTGGCAACCGCGGTGGAGTATGGCCCCGAGGCGGTAGCGCCGGGAACCATCCCTTCGGAGGCGAAGAACTGGTGGGAATATTTTTCCTCCGCCAAGACCGGCCTGGTGCGCACGGACAAGGTGATGGCCACCCTGAGCGCATACGACGGCATAGGGCAATACGATCGTTGCGAAGTGGTCCGCGGGGGCAGCATCACCAACCTCTGGTTCGAAGGCTACGGGAAGCTGGGCTTCCTGCAAAGCTCCTCCCCGTCGATTTACATCCGCGAAGAAGCGCCGCATATGCCCAAGGAAGGCGCGCTGCTGCCGCTTACCGAACGCATCGAGAAGCTTGGGCCCCCCTGGGTCGCCAACGTATTCGACGAGAAGGCAACCCTCGCCATGGCGCCGGAAGGTACAGGCTACAAAGCCACTTCCACCGGGAACCTCCGGGATTCGGGAGGAGTCTCCTCGGGCATCGGCTTCACCTGGATACACCGGTTTACCCCGGAAGGCTATTCCGGCGAAGCGACGGTGACATCGGCCCAGAACGTCCGCATCGTACTTCCCTTCGTGGATTTGCCCGGCAATGCCTATGCCCTATCCGGTGACAGCCTGTTCCGCATCACGACCGCCGAAGGGGGTATCTGGGAGCTACGTATCACGGGCGCTACCGGTCCCTACGTGCTGGCATCGGGTGAAGACAAAGCGAAATACTGGGCGCCTTTCCCGGGACTGCAATGCCATCCGCTGGCCATCAAATTCGGCGGGACCGGCGCGCAAACCGTGAAGTACGCGGTGAGCCAGGCCCACGCGACCCGACTGATTCCGCTCGCAGGTTCGCGCGCGCGCGCGCGCCGTGACGAAAGTACTTGCCGATGGCAAAACCGCGAAGGGATGCCGCCAAGCGGCGTGTCTGCCGACGCCGGCGGCCAAGGTCCACGTTCGATAAACTAAAAAGGCCGTTACCGGGGGATGCGCTCCCCGATACCGGCCTCTTGCAACGCTTCACAGCGCCGCCCAAGCTACATAACCACCAACTCCGCGTTCAGGGCCCCGGCCTTTTTGATGGCCGTGAAGATGGCTATGATATCGCGGGGGCTGACGCCCAGGGCGTTGAGCGACTTGGCGAGGTCAGCGACGTTGGAACTCGTGGGGAGCACTTTCATCTCCGCCTTGGGTTCATTGACATTGATATCCGTGGACTGGGTGGTGCTCGAGAGCTGGGTAGTGCCCGAGTTGGCGGCGTTGGTATTGGATACCTGGCCCTGCTGGTTGTCCTTGACCTGGATGGTGATGCTCCCCTGGGAAACAGCCACCTCGGAGATGCTTACGTTGCCGCCCGCGATGACGGTTCCGGTCTTTTCGTTAAGCACCACGCGGGCCACCGTGGAAACCAGGAAATCCAGGTTCTCGACTTCGGCGATGAATTCCATGCGTTTGCCTTTGAATTCTTCGGGGACCGCGACGCTGACCGTTACCGGATCCTTCGCCTCGGCGATGGGCTTCTTGTAATTGGCGTTGATGCTTTTCGCCATGGCTACGGCCGAGCTGTAGTCGGGGCTGGAGAGCGAGATGCGCAAATCCTCGGAGGACATGACTCCCCCGGGCGCTTCTTTCTGGATGATGGCGCCGTTAGGGATTTCGCCCACCATGGTGTGATTCTTGGAGAACGAGGCTTTGCCGTTACCGCCCTCTTTGCTGATGCCGCCGATGCTCAGCGCGCCCTGGGCCAAGGCATAGATCTCGCCGTCGGTGCCTTGCAGCGGGGACATGAGCAAGGTTCCGCCCTCCAGGCTCTTGGCGTCGCCGATACTGGACACGGTAACGTCGATGTTGCTGCCGCGCTTAAGGTACGGGTACAGCTTGGAGGTAACCATGACGGCCGCCACGTTGCGAACCTGGATGCGTTCACGGGGTACTTCGATGCCGGTATTACGCAGCATATTCACCACGCTCTGGGTGGTGAATTGGGTGCGGGGGCCGTCACCGGTGCCCTTGAGGCCCACCACGAGGCCGTACCCGATGAGCTGGGTTTCGGCAAGACCGTCCAGCTTGGCCACGTCCTTGATGCGCGAAGCGAAGGTGGGCTGCGCGGCCAGAGCCGCGAGGGCGGATGCGAGGGCGATGATCTTACGCATTGGCATTCCCCTTAGAAAATCCAGTTGAAGAAGCGGGCCAGCAAACCGGGACGGGCGGCTTGGTGGTTGTCGCCGGTTCCGGTATACTGTATGCGCGCGTCCGCGATTTTTTCGGACAACACGGTATTATCGGGAGAGATATCGTCGGGCCGTACGATGCCGGATACCCGCAGGATTTCCTTCTCGTTGTTCACTTCCACTTCCTTATTGCCCTCTATGAGCAGGTTGCCGTTATCGTAGACGGCCACGATGCGGGCCGATAGGGTGGCCTTGACCTCCCCAGCTCGGGAGGTAGTGCCCTTGCCGTCGTATTTCTGGTGCACGCCCCCCGCGAAACCCAATTGGGGCGTAAGGGGATTCACCGCGGCGCCGCCCCAGCTTACATTGAAGGGCTTTACGTCGATGCCGGCGTCCTGGGACTTGTCGGTGGCGCTCTTGGTATCGTTGCTCGCCTTGGCGTTTTCCACGATCAAAACCGTAATCACGTCTTCAGCGCGCTTGGCCTTCTTGTCCGTGTATAAGGAGTAGTTGCGCGGCACCGACTGGGCCCCAGCGTATGCGGCCGCCACCAGCGCCAACATCAGTATTCGGATTCGCTTCGACATATCTCCCCTAACCGCCCGGAACGGGCTCCAACCAACCGTCTTCAGTTACGCGTACCCGCACCAAGCGCTGGCTGGCCAGGCTCTTGGCGGTGATGACCTGGCCTACCAATCCGTCCTGGCGGCATACCGCATCGGCGGTAACGCTTACGGATCCGTTGCGATAGATAATCTTGGCCTCCTGGCCACGCTTGACCGTGGGAGGAATGGCGACCATACGGGGGGTTATGACCCGTCCCGGATTGAGATTGACCTTGGCGAGGTAACCCAGGAGTTTCTTCGGGTCCCCCATCATGACGTCATTCATCAGCGTGGTCTCGCGCATTTCCACGGTCACGTTGTCGCCTACCAGGGCCTGGTCACGGGTAATCTGGCGCTTGGCGACCAGCACAGGCGCCTCTATGCGCAGATTGATGGTAATGGGGATGCTGCGCAGGATTCGGGAAGAATCCCGGATGGAGAGTGTCAGGTCCACCTTGCCCTTGCGCTTGGCGCCGGCGTATGCGATTTCTAGGCGGTGGGGGCAAACCGGGACCAGGATTTCGGCTGGGGAACGGGCGATTTCCCAGTGGCGTACCTCGACGTCGCTGCCCCGAGTGCCTTGTACGAATGCTTCAATCAACGCGGCGAGGGAATCCTTGGCGTACTTTTCCGCCCGGGTCGAGATACGGATGACCTTCTTGTCGTAATCGAATTCGTAAAGATCGGAAAAGGGCTGGAGTACGCGCGAGAAAAGCAGTTCGGTATCCAGCATACGGGTAAGCCCGAAGCCGGCGGACTTCGCCACCACAAGGGTTTCCAAGGCGGCCACGGCGCGTTCGCCGCCGGCCATCACCCGGGCCACGTCGCCCAGACGTACGGTTTCGCCGTCCACTACGGACAAGTCGCGGAAGCGGATGCTGATCTGTTCGGGTTTGGCCGCTTGATGCTGCACATGCGCGGGGACGACGTTGAAGGCGACCCGGGAGGATGCGTCTCCCGGAATCGCCGTCACCGGCGCCGTGGTCATGGCCGCGAGGGCCATGGCCGCAAGATACAGGCAAGCGTTCATCAGGATCTCAACTGGTTGGCGAGTTGCAGCATGCTGTCGGAAGTCTGGATGGCCTTGGCCGAGATTTCGTATGCGCGCTGCGCCACGATCATATTCACCATTTCTTCGACCAGTTCCACGTTGGAGGCTTCCAGGAAGCCCTGGGCCAGGGTGCCGATCCCGTTGCTGCCGGGCGTGCTGACTTCGGGTTCGCCACTGGCGGGCGAAGACTGGTAGATATTGTTACCCATCGACTTGAGGCCGCCCTCGTTGAGGAACTTGACCATTTCGATTTGGCCGATTTCCTCCGTGGTGCCCGAATCCCCGACGAAGACCGATACCTTGCCTTGGGCATCGATCTGGATGTCAGAGGAACCGTCGGGAATGGAAAGCTGGGGCTCCAGGGGAAAGCCCTGGGATGTGACCAAGGTGCCGTCATTGGAAACCTTGAAGGATCCGTCGCGGGTGTAGCCGATTTCGCCGCTGGGCAATTGCACTTGCAGGAAGCCCGCACCG
>JAHFCH010000204.1 GCA_023249635.1 Fibrobacterota bacterium | reverse complement strand
CGACATTTCCGGCCTGGAGCGTATGGCCTCCAAACTGAAAACCGCCTTCGCCGCCCTGGGCGGTTCCGTTGAGGAAATCGCCCTCTCCCCGCAAGCGGCCATCGATGCCCACGGGGGCCATTGCGCGTTGCCTCTCGGCAAGGCGCTGCGGTTCCGCAAGCGACCGAACGCGCCGATACGCGTGTTCCTGGGAATCCATTATGACGTGGTCTATGGGGATACGGCCGCGGCCGCGGACAACGCGATGGCGCCGGGGTCGGCCCCTGCCGTAACGGATCGGTTACCCGCCGCGGCGATACGGCTGGAAGGCGACATCCTGCGGGCTTGCGGGGCGGCCGACGCCAAAGGCGGCCTGGTCATCCTGCTCAAGGCCTTGGAGACCTTCGAAGCCAGCCCCTTCGCCGCCGGCGTCGGCTGGGAAGTATTGCTCAATCCCGATGAGGAGTTGGGCTCGCCGGGTTCGCTGCCTTTGCTCAAAGAAGCCGCCGCCCGCAACCATATCGGGCTCTTGTTCGAGCCGTGCCTTTCCGACGGCAGTCTGGTGGGAGCGCGCAAGGGATCGGGGAATTTCACCGCGGTGATGCGGGGCCGGGCCTCCCATGCCGGCCGCGATCCCCATCTGGGACGCAACGCCATCCATGCCTTGGCGGAATTCGTCGTGGAGCTGGATCGTTTGGGAAAATCGCATGCAGGCTTGAGCGTGAACGTGGGTAAACTCGAGGGCGGAGGTCCGGTGAATCGCGTCCCCGATCTCGCCATCGCGCGTTTCAACCTGCGCGTGCGCGGTACTGAGGATCAGGAAGCGGCGGAGGATTTCCTGCGCGCGCAGGTGGCCGCGTTCGCCAAGCGCGAGGGTTACGGATTGGAAATCCACGGATACTTCGCTTCTCCGCCCAAGCCCCTTGAGGGCCGGGGTCTGGGTTTGCTGGAGGCGGTGGCGGCTTGCGGGACGGACCTGGGGATGGATCTGAAATGGCAGCCGAGCGGCGGCGTGTCGGATGGGAACAAATTGGCGGCCGCCGGGTTGCCGAACGTGGATACCCTGGGCGCGCGCGGGGGCAATATCCATAGCCCGGAGGAATACCTGGATCTGGACAGCTTGGCGGAACGCGCGCGGTTGACCGCATTGATTTTGATGCGGCTGGGCGCGGGAGAATTGACGTGGCCGCCGGCATAAACGTCGGCATGACCGCGACGTGGTAAAGTGGGCCCCGGCGACGGTAGGCGACGCGTCCGGGGCGGAAGGAGCATAGGGACATGGGGAAGTTGGCGGCGCGGGCCTTGGCGGCGGGGGTTTTGTCCGCGGATAGGCGGGTGGCGGAAGCCAAGCGGTTGTTGGCGGATGCCCTGCGCGATGCGCAGGCTTCCTTGACGGGAGTGAAGCCTCCGGATCCGGAATTGCGCGCGGGATATGCCGAGACCCTGAAACGCTTCGGGGATATGCGGGGCGCGGCATTGTATTACCCCTACCTGGGCAGCGGCATCGGGCGCGGCGCCCTGGTCGAGCTGGCGGACGGGAGCGTGAAATACGATTTCATCACCGGCATCGGCGTGCACTACCTGGGACATAACCATCCGGCCTTGTTGGAAGCCGGCATCGACGCGGCTTTGACGAATACCGTAATGCAGGGAAACCTGCAGCAGAATACCGAAAGCGAAATCCTGTTGGGAAGATTGCTGGCGGGAGCCAACCGGCGTGGCGCGCAATTGGCGCATGGCTTCCTCACCAGCAGCGGGGCCATGGCCAACGAGAACGCCCTCAAGATCCTGTTCCAGAAAAAGCAGCCTGCCGATCGCGTGTTGGCCTTCTCCCATTGCTTCGCGGGCCGCACCCTGGCATTGTCCCAAGTGACGGACAAGCCCGCCTATCGGCAAGGACTTCCGGAAACCTTGGCGGTCGATTACGTGCCTTTCTACGACGAGGCTCGGCCGGTCGAGAGCACGGCGGAAGCCGCAGCGGCCCTCAAGGGTCATCTGGCCGGGCATCCCGGACGCCATGCCTGCATGATTTTCGAATTGATCCAAGGCGAAGGCGGGGGTTACGCGCCAGGTACCCCGGAATTCTTCCGCGCCCTCATCGCCCCCCTGCGGGCGGCCGGGGTCGCCGTGCATTTCGACGAGATCCAGACCTTCGGACGCACTTCGGAATTGTTCGCCTTCCAGCACTTCGGCCTCGATGAATTCGCCGACGTGGTGACCCTGGGCAAGCTGAGCCAGGCCTGTGCGACCTTGATCCGGGCCGAGTTCCAACCCAAGCCCGGGCTGGTGAGCCAGACCTTCACCGCGCCTTCGGTCGCGATCCGTTCCGCGTTGGCCATCCTCGATCATATCGAGGGGGAGGGACTGTTGGGCCAGGACGGTAAAATCATGCGGCTGAGCCGGCATTTCACCGGCAAGCTGAAAGACCTCGCCAAACGCCGCCCCGATCTGGCCTCGGGGCCTTTCGGCCTGGGCGGCATGATCGCCTTCACGCCTCTGGGCGGGGATCCGGATAAGGTGGCCAGGTACCTGAAGAATCTCTTCGACGCGGGCGTGATCGGCTTCATCGCCGGCGGGACTCCCGCCAAGGCGCGCTTCCTGCTGCCGGTCGGCGGCGTCGAGGAATCGGACATCGACACGGCATTCCCTTTCATCGAACAGGTGCTGGTCGAGACCGGTGACGCGCTGGCCAAGAAAGGCGGTGCCTGACATGGTCATCATCCGCCCCGTACATCCCGACGATATCGATGCCCTGATGGATCTGGCCTCCCAGACCAGTTTCGGCCTTACCACCTTGCCCCATGATAGGCCGCTGCTGAAGCGCCGCATCAAGGAATCGCAACGCGGCTTCGCGCGCATGGCCGACAAGCCCGGCGGTGAAACCTATCTGTTCGTCATGGAGGATTTGGAGAAGAAGAAAGCCGTGGGCACCGCCGGCATCGTATCCAAGGTGGGTGGCTTCGAACCGTTCTATTCCTACCGCATCGTCTCCACGCTCGCCGAATCGAAGATGCTTAAGGTGCGCAAGGAAATCGGCGCCCTGCACCTGGTGGAAGAGCATAACGGACCTTCCGAGATCGGCAGCCTGTTCCTGGCCCCCGAGGCCCGCAAGGGCGCCAACGGCCGCCTGCTCTCCTTGAGCCGCTTCCTGTTCATCGCCGATCATCGCGAGTTCTTCGACCCCGTCGTGCTGGCCGAGATGCGCGGCGTCATCGACGAAAAGGGCGGCTCGGTCTTCTGGGACGCCCTGGGGCGGCATTTTTTCGAGATCGATTTCCCCAAGGCCGATTCCCTGGTGATGAAGGACAAGCAATTCATCGCGGACCTGATGCCCAAGCATCCCATCTACATCCCCCTGCTCCCCAAGGTGGCCCAGGACGTGATCGGTCGCGTGCATTCCGAAACCGTACCGGCCATCAAGCTGCTGGAAAGCGAGGGCTTCGCCTTCACGGGCATGGTCGACATCTTCGAAGCCGGACCCATCGTGAGCTGCGCCACCGACGAAATCCGCACCGTGCGCGAAAGCCAGGCTTCCGTGGTCCACAAGGTCGCTTCCAAGGACATCGATTCCGATCTGTACATCATCTCCAATACGTATTCGCAGGGGTTCCGCGCCACCGCCGCCCCCATCTCCATCGTGCCGGGGAAGGGGATCGAGATCAATCGCGAAACCGCCCTGGCCTTGGACGTTCAGAAAGGCGACGCGGTGCGCATCGCGCCTTTGCGGGCCCCGAGGTCGGCATGACCGGCGGGTCCCTGATAAGCGGCGCCTGGGAGCCCGGGAGAGGTGCCGAATTCCATTCCACCAATCCCTGCGACGGCGCGCCGGCATGGCAAGGCCGCGAGGCCGACGCATCCCAGGTGGACGCGGCCGTGGCCGCGGCGCGCTCGGCCTTACCCGCTTGGAGCGCATTGGGGAGCGCGGGGCGCTCCGTTTACCTGAAAGCCTTCGCCGCGCGCCTGCAAGAGCGGATGCCCGGCTTGTCGCAGGCCATTTCCCAGGAGACCGGGAAACCCCGCTGGGAATCGCGCCAGGAAGTGGAAACCATGGTGGCCAAGGTGGCCAATTCCCTGGAAGCCTATCAGGAACGTTGCGCCGAAACCGCCTCGGCCCAGGCGGGCTTCACCGCCGTCAAGCGTTTCAAGCCCCACGGCGTGGTCGCCGTGTTGGGGCCATTCAACCTGCCCGGGCATTTACCCCATAGCCATATCGTACCTGCGCTGCTCGCCGGTAATACCGTGGTCTACAAGCCCAGCGAGATGGCTCCCGGAGTGGGCCAGGCGACGACGGAAGCCTGGGTGGCCGCGGGTCTGCCGGCCGGTGTCCTCAACCTGGTCCAGGGCGGACGTAACACCGGTGTTTCCCTGGCCTCCCACGCGGGCATCGACGGCCTGTTCTTCACCGGCAGCCGCGCCGCCGGCGTCGCGCTTTCGCGGCAGAACGCGGAAAGCCCGGGACGCATCCTGGCGCTGGAATTGGGCGGCAACAATCCCCTGGTGGTATGGGACTGCGCCGATGCCGCGGCCGTGGCGCTGCTCATCGCCCAATCGGCCTATATCACCTCGGGCCAGCGCTGTACCTGCGCGCGCCGTTTGCTTATCCCCAAAGGCAGCGAAGGCGATGGCTATCTCTCCGCCCTACAGGCACTGCTGCCGCGCCTCCGCGCCGGAGTCCCGGCTTCCGATCCGGAACCTTTCCTGGGACCGGTCATCTCCGCCGCCGCGGCCGATCGCATGCTCGCCGCCCAAGCCTCCCTGGAGCAGGCGGGCGGCGTTATCCTCGCCCCCATGCGCCGCATCGGTCCCGCCCTGCTCACCCCGGGTATCATCGACGTTACCTCGGTCGCCGGCCTTCCGGACGAGGAATATTTCGGCCCCTTGCTACAGGTGATTCGCGTGGAAGGTTTCCCCGAAGCCCTGGCGGAAGCCAACCGCACCCGCTACGGCTTGGCCGCCGGTCTCATCAGCGACGCGCGCGGACGCTGGGAGGAATTCCGCGACGGCATCCGGGCGGGCATCGTGAACTGGAACCGACCTACCACGGGGGCCAGCGGCAAGCTGCCCTTCGGCGGGGTGGGGGACAGCGGCAACCATCGGCCCAGCGCCTTCTACGCCGCCGACTATTGCGCCTACCCCATGGCCTCGATGGAATCGGAGCAGGCCGCCCTGCCCGCGCAAATGCCGCCGGGAATCGATCCGGCCTGAGCGGAGCGTCCCTATGGCGAATCCCGAAGCGAACTTCGACGGTCTGGTGGGACCCACCCACAATTACGCGGGTCTGGCCCACGGGAACGTAGCCTCCCAGGCCAATCGCCGCAAACCAGCCAATCCCCGCGCGGCCGCCCTACAGGGACTGGAAAAGATGCGTCGCGTGGCGGCCCTGGGAATCCGTCAAGCCATTCTCCCACCCCCGCCCAGGCCCGATACCGATTGGTTGCGCAGCCTTGGTTTCACGGGCACGGACGACGAAGTGCTGCGACGCGCAGGCAAGGCCGATCCCGCCTTGCTGGCCGCCTGCTATAGCGCATCTTCCATGTGGACCGCCAATGCCGGGACGATTTCGCCTTCAGCGGATTCCGGTGACGGGCGCGCGCATATCACTCCGGCCAATCTCGCCAGCCAACTCCACCGTAGCCTGGAAGCCCCGCATACCGCGGCGGTGCTTCGGGCCGTGTTCCCAGGCGAACTCTTCCTCCACCATGCGCCCGTGCCCGCCGGCGGCCGCTGCGGGGACGAAGGCGCTGCCAACCATATCCGCCTGGCGCCTTCCCATGCCGCGCCCGGCCTACAGGTATTCGTTTACGGGCATGAGGCGTTGGGGGGAGGCAAGGTAACCGGCGTGTTACGCAAGTACGCGGCCCGCCAATCGCGCGAGGCCTCCGCCGCGGTGGCCCGCCTGCATGCCTTGGCGCCGGAACGCCTGGCCTTCACCGCGCAGAACCCCAAGGCCATCGATGCCGGGGTTTTCCATAACGACGTCATCTCGGTGGGCAACGAAGGTGTCTTGTTCTGCCACGAGGCGGCCTTCCGCGACCGCGCCGCGGCTTTGCGGGAGCTGTGCCGCAAGTACGCGGCCTTGGGCGGCGGTCCCTTACAGGTCATCGAAGTGAAGGCAAAGGAGGTTTCCCTGGCCGCGGCCGTATCCTCCTACCTGTTCAACAGCCAATTGCTGAGCTTGCCCGGAGGCGGCATGCTGCTCTTGGCCGCGGAGGAATGCGGGGAAAATGCGCGAACGCGTAAGTTCCTCACCTCACTGCCCGGGCGCGGGGGCGTCACGGCGGTGGAATTCGCGGACCTGCGTCAGAGCATGCGCAATGGCGGCGGTCCCGCTTGCCTGCGCCTACGCGCCGTCCTGACAGAGGTGGAATGGTCGGCCGTACCCGCCGGAGTCAAATTCGGGGACACCGTGTACGCGCGCCTCAAGGCCTGGATCGAACAACGCTATCGCGATCGCCTGCTGCCGTCCGATCTGGCCGATCCGGAACTGGCGGAGGAGAGCCGCATCACCACGCGGGGCATTTACGATATCCTGGGTTTGCCCAAGGTTCTCGCGGGTTAGACCCACGCCGCCCGGCGGATATCATTCGGCCGGGGTGATTTCCCAATCCACGTAGATGCGGCCCGCGGGCTTCCCTGATCCGTCGCTGTCCAGAGCGTCGAAGGCCTCTTCGCTGATGTCCATGATATGCTGCTCCTCGCGCCCGAAATCGTCGGTAGGCTGCCCGCCCTTATCCACGATAAGGACGCGGATGCTTCTCCCGGTCTTCTGCGAGGTCAGGTTCGCGTATTTGGGTTGCGAGCACATCTTTTCGCCGAAGCGCGCGTGGATGGATTCCGAGGCGGCCGCGATCATCTTGCCGTGGATTGTGAAAGGGTATTCGATGCCGCAATAGCATTGCCCGGTATCCGGGTACAGATGATAATGCACATAGCCGCGTCCCGCCAGGACGACAGTGGCGGAGGGACCGGATTGCGACCGGGAACAAGCGGTAAACGCGAGAACGGCGGCAAGGGCCGGGATAAGTAGGGGTGCGCGCATGGTGAATACCTGTAGCGCCAAAATACGCGGGTCCGGGACAAGCCGCGGTCAAATCCAATTGCCGGGCCCTTGGCCGGCGCTGCCATGTCTCCGATGCCGGATTCTGGGAAAGAGGTTACGTGCCGGTTACGACTTTCGCGGCTTATGCTCCCGCTCTCGGTAATGTCATTGTAACTACGACCTGTGTACGGACAATGACATTACATCGGGGGAAGATCAGATCGTCCCGGACCCACGCCTCCCAGGGCGTCCGGTTCAGCGGGCCTTGCGATCCGTCGACTCGAAGATTTTGTCCGCGCTTTTGTCGTTGAAGCCCTGGAACAGCTTTCCGTCGGCCATGGGATAACGGCGGGCGAACTCGTAATAGCAGGCCGGAACCGTACGCGCCCCGCCGATAAATTCCACTTCGGCCTCATTCGCCAGCGTGGAGGATTGTTCCAGGAAGATGTCCGCACCGCCTTTGATTTCGCCGCCTCCCGCATTGAGGCGGAAGCCTTGGGACTTGAGGTAGTTGTTGAGTTCGGCCAGCCCGGGAAAGGTGCGCAATCCATTCGCGAACACGGTGAAATGATTGGCGCGGAACCCGAAGGCGGACATCCAGGCCGCATATTCGCTTTCCCGTTCCAAGGCTTCGTAGCTGGTATACTCCACCTCCCATGGCCGGCCGCCCGCGATCCAATCCTCCCGGGCCAAAAAGGCCGGCGGGATACGGTTGATGAGGCCGAGCAATAACGAGCGCGCTCCCGCGCTCAGCTTTTCCATGTGGATTTGGCTGATGAAAATCTTGGGCAAGGCCGGATCGGGATGCTGGTAATGCACGGCCGTAAGCTTCTTTTCCGTGAAGACGTAGTCCCCGGCCGGGACGTATCCGTGGCGTTCGAAGGGTTTGGCCATGGCGGCGATATCGATACCGGGATGCGCGAAGGTGCGGAAGGCGATATGATCATTCGCCAGTTTCTCGCCGCGCGCTTCCAGCAATCCATGGATCCGTCCCGCCTGGGGATTGAGCGCGCTATAGTCGAGCCAAAGCTTGTCGAAGAGTTCCAGCAATCCCATGGGGCCCCCGGAGGTAAGATACGCCTTAACCAGATTCTACCAAAGCTTTGGCGGCCAGGCCATCGCCGACCCCGGAGTCCCATGCCGCTGCGGGCATTACTAGGCTATACTTTCAGGTAATGGAGCCCACTCCCCAATATCAAGTGCCCGGCCCGGGCGCTCCGCCCGCTCCCGTCGCCTCGCCCGATACGATCGGCACTCTCCGCGAACGCTCCCTCCACGCCCGCCTCAAACGCCTGTACGCCAAACCCGGCGACCTGGTGGAAGACAAGGTCGGCGGCTATTGGGTGGACATCCGCCGCGGCGAGGACGTCATCGAAATCCAAACCGGCAGCTTCGGAAGCATGAAACGCAAGCTGACCGAGCTGCTGGCCTCGCGCTACGTGCGTATCGTACATCCCGTCGCGGTCGAAAAATGGATCACCAAAGTGGAGGCCGATGGAGCTACCGTGGTCAGCCGGCGCAAGTCTCCCAAGCGCGGCAGTCTCTACGACCTGTTCGATGAACTGGTCAGCTTCCCGCATTTCTTCCTCAACCCGCGCTTTTCCGTCGAAGTGGTCCTCGTCAAGGAGGAAGAGCTGCGCTGCGAAGATGGCAAGGGGAGTTGGCGGCGTAAGGGAACCAGCATCCGTGACCATTTCCTTTTGGACGTAGCGGGCATCCATGTTTTCAAAACCGCCGCGGACTTCCTGAAACTCCTGCCGGAAGGTTGGACCGGTCCCTCCACCAACCAGGAATTGGCCAAGGCCTTGAAGCAGCCTTATTTCCGCATCGCGCGCATGACCTATTGCATGACGAAGATGGAGACTTTGCAGCGCGCAGGCAAGCGGGGCAATTCCATCCTATTCGCGCCGGCGTAATTGCCTGCCCAGGCGCATTTCAAGCGCGCGTAGCCGGGGCCCCGCGTGAATTCAAGGTCGCGAACAGCAGGGCGTAGAAGCACAGTACGATGTTGAAGAGCGGCATCTGCAGGGTCGCGGGTAGGCTGTAAATCACGCACACGGCCGGAAACCACACGCCCCACGCGCCGATGATGGCCTTCGGCAGGTTCCGCTTCCAGAACTCCACCACGTTCAGGCTGCGCATGCCCGCGAAGCTGTAGCCGATCTCCTTCCAATGGAACAGGAGGAGCGCGGTGGGCATGGCCCAGAAGATGGTATAGCCGAATTCATCCACGACCACCTTCTTGATGATGGGCATCAAGCGCGCCTCGTTCCCGAACATGACTCCCTGCAAGCGATAGAACAAATCCACCTCCATGCCTTTGTATGCCCAGAATCCCAGGTGGAAGGGGAAGTGCGACCAGGGATTGGCCGCCCGCGTGGCCGGGCGCGAACGCATGTACAGGAAGGGGATGATGCCGCCGCAAACCACGGTGGCCAAGGCGCTGTAGACCAGGCCCCAGCGGGCCTTGAAGGCCGCGAGCACGTCCAGGGAGCGTTGCGTGGGGGCATGGAAGTAGTAGGCGATCACCAGGGCCGCCGCGAAGATCTGCAGGACGAGGCCGGGCGCGAGGTTGGAGCGGGCGGCTGCGAGGCTTTCACGCCAAGGCGAGAGGCGCCGCGTTTCCGCGATCAATGGAACAACCGCTGAGCGCGTTCGATCAGCGGGCCGAAATGCCCTGGCGCCAGCCATCCCCCGAGCAGCAGGCCGGCCACGGCGCCGCCCAGATGGGCCTCATGGGAAACGTTGCCCATTTCCTTATCGAGCAGGAAGCTGGTGTAGGCGATGTAGATGATCGCGAACACCGGCGCGGGGATGGGGAAGGGTACCACCAGGAAGCGGATGCTCATTTCCGGGGCGATAACGATGGCGGCGAAAAGGATGGCGGTGACCGAATCGCTGGCGCCGAGCACGCGGTAGTCGGGATTGTTGCGGCGCATCAGGAAGATGAGGGCGTTGCCCGCCACGGCGCCGGCGGCATAAACCAGCAGCATGCCGGGGCCCAGGGAGCCTTCGACCACGCGGCCGAACATGTAGAAGGTGAGCATGTTGAAGAACAAGTGCCACCCATCGCCATGGGCGAAATGCGAAAGCAGCATGCCTTGCAGGTTGCGGCCCCGCGCCACTTCGAAAGGCGCGAACACGAAACGCTTGAAGCTACCGCCCTTCAAGGAAGAAAAGCCCCACAGGGAAATGGCGACGTTCAAGGCGATCAAGGCGTAGGTGAACACGGGACCGTTCATGGTGGACGAAAAGTAGTAATCCCGGTAAGCGGACCTCCGGGGAAGTCAGGATAAGCCGAAACGGAATTCCATGGCGTTACAATCCGTTACCCTGCGAACACGGGGGCCTTACCTGGGCTCGGTATACTATCCACAGGCCGGTGAAGAACCGGACCCAGCCCGGGCGAAACCCGGGCGCCCCGGCGGTTCGCCGGTAACTTCCAGGAGACCCTATGTTGGTTCGCCGCTTTTTCCGCATCGCCTTCCCCCTGCTTGCCGTCACCGGCGCCGCTTTCCTCCTTTCCGGCTGTCATCGCCGTTGCGGCTGGTCCGCCAGCCCCGAGGACAAGGCCAATTACATCGCCAAGCAGGTCGCCAGCGAGCTCAACCTCAACGCCGAGCAGAAGATCAAGCTGGACAAGATCAAGGCCGATCTGCTTTCCCGCAAGGGCGATTTCCAGGCCGTCCACGCCGGCTTCAAGGACATGATGCTGGGCCAGTTCCGCGCGACTACCCTGGACACGGCCAAAGTGAACGCCGGCCTGGACGAGCGCGAGGCCAAGATCAAAGAGCTGCGCGGCTTCCTGGTGGGCGAGCTGGCCGAGTTCCATGCCATGCTGGATTCGACCCAGCGGGAGAAACTGGCCTCGCGGCTCGAGAAAATGGGGATGGGTCGGCATTGCCGCTAGCGCGCGCAGTCCCTACCTTTCCCCGGAGCATGGGCATCTCTATGAAAACCGTCCTCATCATCGATGACGATAAGAAGCTGGGGAAGCTGCTGACGGATTACCTGGCCAAGTTCGGGCTGAAGGGCGTGCCCGCCTTCCATCCGGACGAGGCCATCCGTTTCCTGCGCCGCGAGCTTCCCGATATCGTCATCCTCGACGTGATGCTCCCGGGCAAGGACGGTTTCGAGATGTGCAAGGAGATCCGCAGGGACTACGCGGTGCCCATCATCATGCTCACGGCGCGGGGCGAGGTGGCCGATCGCGTGCTGGGCCTGGAGTTGGGCGCCGACGATTACCTGCCCAAGCCTTTCGAGCCCAGGGAACTGGTGGCGCGCATCCAATCGGTGCTGCGGCGCGGAGCCGGCGGCGGCACGGCCCCGGATAAGCTGCGCCACGGGACCCTGGAACTCGACTTCCGCCGCCGCGAGGCGACCGTGGCCGGCAAATCCGCGGACCTTACCGCCATGGAGTTCGAAGTGCTGGCCCTCTTCGCCCGCAGCCCGGGCAAGGTCATGGATCGGGATCATATCCTCGATCGCACCAA
>JAHFCH010000326.1 GCA_023249635.1 Fibrobacterota bacterium | reverse complement strand
TGGGCGGGCGGCTGCATGTCAGCGGAGGCATGGGCGGCATATTCGAATTCCGCAAGCCGGAACTGCCTTCGGGCAAGGTGGATGCCGGCTTCTCCGGGGCCCAGCGCAAGGCCTTCTTCGCGGGGCCTACCGATGCGCAAGCCGTGTATTACATCGGTGCTGACGAGCATCACCCTTGGCTGAAAATCGGCGGCGGCATGTTCACTGAGAAATACAATCCCGAGGCGTACAATCTCGGGGAATTCCTTTTCCGATCCGGAGCCTATCCCACCTATACCGTTACGGGCGGGTACGCGCTGGTGAACAACGCCGCTGCCACGTTGCAGGGATTCAAATCCAATCTCGATCTGGGAGCATTCCAGGCCGATATCTTCTTCACCACGGAAACTTCCCTTTCCCCTTTATATGACTGGTCCCTGGCGGCCTTGGCCGGATATACCTTCGCGGACGGGCTCGTGGATATCGGGGCGGGAGTGGATTTCAAGCGCTTGGTACAGGTCAAGCCTTCCCGGACCGCGCCCCGGTTGGCCAAGAACGGTTATTTCACCTTGAACGATAGGGCCTATTCGGGCAACTCGGACTACTACAGCTTTCAAAGCGATTTCTACCGGGCCCATGGGGACTCGCTGAGGGCCGAGCAATGGGCCGCCGATGCGCAGACCGTGCAAAACGTGATCAACGATTCCTCCGCAGCCAGGCCCGCGTTCAGGTATTTCTCCGGGGCCGGAACCCTCCTGATGGGGCGCGCATGCATCGACCCGAAAAAGATCCTGGGGAGCGGGATCTTCGGACCTGAGGATCTCAAGCTATACGGTGAGGTTGCCGTGCTGGGGCTCAAGAACTATCCCGTCTTCTTCACCAAGATCACGCAGCGGATGCCGGTGATGGTAGGCTTCAACCTTCCTGGCTACGGATTGCTGGATCTGTTCGCCATCCAGGCCGAATATATGGATTCCCCTTGGCTCAACAATACGGCGCAAGTGGGGAACGGCGGATTCAACATCCCGGCCTATCCCCTGGCGGACGACTCCATAGCTTCCGCGCATGCCTATAATGACATGGCGAGGCACGACAACTTTAAATGGTCGATCCTGCTGAAGAAGAAGTTCCCAGCCAACATCACCCTTTCCGGGCAGGTGGCCGATGATCATCTCCGTCTCACCAGTTCCTATTACTACTACGGTCCCCAATTCGATCATAACGAAGTGACCGCGGCTCCCAGCCATTGGTATTGGATGACGCAACTGGCGTGGGGTATCTGAGGTTGGCGAAAAAAAAGGCCCGGTTCCCCATGCGGAGAACCGGGCCTAGAATGGGAGCCGCCGACGGCAACCGTAATGGCAACGGATTTTTGGGCTATGGCGTCAAGGGCCTCGGTCCCCGCACTGGAAGCTTCCAGTTCGGCCGTACGAAATGGCAGGTGTAGCCGTCGGGAATCCGTTGCAGGTAATCCTGATGCTCGGGTTCGGCCTCCCAGAACTCCCCGGCCGGAACGACTTCGGTCACGACCTTGCCTGGCCACAGGGCGGACGCATCGACATCGGCGATCGTGTCCAAGGCTATCCGCTTCTGTTCGTCGCTGGTATGGAAGATCGCCGATCGATAGCTGGTCCCGGCGTCGTTGCCTTGGCGATTTCGTGTGCTCGGGTCATGGATCTGGAAGAAGAACTCAAGAATCCGCCGGTAGCCGATGCGGGCCGGGTCGAAGACGATTTCGACGGCTTCGGCATGCCCGCCATGATTCCGGTAGGTGGCATGGGACACCGTCCCGCCCGTATACCCCACCCGCGTAGACAGGACGCCGTCCATGCGGCGAATCAGTTCCTGCACTCCCCAAAAGCAACCGCCTGCGAGTATCGCGCGTTCACCGGTCATTGGACCTCCTCATGCTTATTCGAATACTTAACAATAAAATATGGTGCGGACCGGGAATGAGATCGACGCCCTTGATTCCGCTTCGCGGAGCCGCCCAGGGCGCAAACGGGAAGCGAATAAGTATTATTTCGCCCTTTAATCAGGATACATTGTGACCAATAATGATATTTTCCGCCGCATCCGTTTTATCTTCGATTTCAACGATTCAGCCATGATCGCGCTATTCGGATTGGCCGGCAACGTGGTTACGCGCGAGCAGGTAAGCGCGTGGCTTAAGAAGGACGATAAGCCGGACTTCAAGGAATTGGACGATCCACAAATGGCCATTTTTTTGACTGGCCTGATCATTAAAAAGCGGGGCCAAAAGGACGGTCCCGCTTTCGAGCCGGAATCCGTGCTGAATAACAACATCATATTCCGGAAACTGCGCATAGCCCTCGAGTTCAATGACGTGGATGTCATCACGACGATGAAGCTGGCGGGCTTCCCAATCGGTAAGCAGGAGTTGAGCGCGCTATTCCGCAAACCCGAGCATAAGAATTACCGCAAATGCCAGGACCAGATGCTGCGGAATTTCCTCAAGGGTTTGCAGATCAAGTTCCGGCCGATGGAACCGGCGGACGAGCCCTGAGCCGAGGCCCGGTCGTGGTCGGTTTTCCAGGAAGCGGGCAAAAAAAAAGGGGGAGCCGACTTTCGTCGACTCCCCACAATGGTCGGGATGGCGGGATTCGAACCCGCAATTATTTGCGAAATTACCTCAATTTTGAGAAGTACGTAACTCAGTACGTAAATAATCCAGGGCATTTCCCAAGCCCTGGATTGCGAGTTTTAGCCATAAAGTGTATAATATGTACATAATTAGCCTTTTGTACAATTTGGCTTTATCAACGGAGAATTTATGACAAACGTATCCATTGCACAAGCGCGAAAGGACTTGGCAGACCTAGTCAGCCGTGCGTCCTACGGCAAGGAACGGATTGTGGTACAGAAGCATGGGAAACCGGCTTGCGCCATCATCCCCATTGAGGCATTGAAGGCGTTGGAGGAATGGGAGCGGATGGAAGACAAGTCCGACTTGAAGGCAATCGAGGACCGTCGGGGAGAGACGTCCCGTCCCTGGGAAGCCGTGAAGCAGTCCCTGACCGGAGGTACGAAGAAGAAGGCGCGGGCGGCCTGATTGACTTACCGAATTGAAGTGCAACGGAGCGCCGAGAAGGAGTTGGCAGCGCTCTCATCAACTTTGCAAGCTCGGATTATTAAGTCAATTGATGGGCTCGCCTCGGATCCTCGTCCGAACGGGTGCAAGAAATTATCCGGATCAAAATATGCTTACCGTATCCGTGTGGGTGAGTACCGGGTTGTCTACGAGGTCTACGACGGAGTCTTGGTGGTCATCGTGATTCGAATTGCGCATAGGCGCGAAGTTTACCGGGATTGATGCCGCATTTACTATTCGAAGTAGGTACGTTCCTCGTTGGTTTCTTCGCCTTCTATCATCCGATCCAAGGTTTCTATTTCCACTTCGAGCCATTGTGCAACTTCAGAAGCATAACCC
>JAHFCH010000325.1 GCA_023249635.1 Fibrobacterota bacterium | reverse complement strand
TTTCAGGATTTCCCGCACGAAGCGGCGGCGCAGCTCCGCGGCCCCCACCAGGTTCTGGAATAAATCGTAAGCCCTCGGGAGAGCGAGCAGGCTGCGGATGCCGGTCTCATGCTGGGCCATGGTTTCGAAGATTATCCCTTAGTCTCACCAGGCCAACAAGGTGCGGGTTCGCGAGGGAGCGCAGCCTACATCAATCCGAATCCGACATCGAAAATGCCGCCCAAGAATGGCCCGGTGAGAATGGGCCGGTTCGGGTTCGTCGAGAGTCCGGTCAAGCCGGCTCCGGCTTCCACTCCCAATCCCAGTAAAAAACGGTGTCCTGCGATATGCTTCACCGCCTCGCATTGGAACCGCGATTGCGGTCCCCAGCCCCTGATCGACATGTAATCGTACTTGAAAGCGAAGGAATAAAAAGGCTCCCCATCGAGGGCGCCTTGGGTAAAAAGTATCGGGCCGGCCAGAAATCCCCAACCGCCCCGGCCGCCCAGTATCAACTGGGGCTCGTACTCTATCCCGAAGGGGCCATACGGGCGCAGGCATATGACGGCAATACGCATCGGGTAGGGTACCTTGTCGTCCCCGGTGGAGTTTCCGAACGCGATGTTGAAGGGTTTGCCTTCAACGGAAAGATGAAAGCCTTTTTCCCTTTGGAAAAGCGGGACGAATTCCTTTTTCGGTGCGACCGGGATGGAATCCGCCCGGGCTAACGGAACCGGTGGTGCCTGGACCACGTGGGCAGTATCCAGCGCGGCAGCGGGAAAAAAGGAATGCAGAATGGCGCTATCGAAAGGGCCGTTGCGCATTCCCTCCGGCGTTTGGATGGCCGTCACCCTAGCGATAGGAATGACCTTGACGACATAGCGTTCGACGGAAATGGTCGCAACTCCGACCCTGACCACTTCCCCTGTGATTTCGTTCCCTGGTTCCATGTACACGGTAACCTCGGACCGAACCTGGAGGCAAAGCAAAAAGACGGATATGAGGGATAGGATGAGGCGCCGCATCAAGCCTTCGGATCGAAGCGGGTCTCAGGTTCGAAATAACCCTTTACCGCACCGCATTTCGGACAGCTCCAGTCCTCGGGAATGTCTTCCCACAATGTCCCCGGGGCGATGCCCGAATCCGGGTCGCCCAGGGCCTCGTCGAAAACGAACATGCATAGCATGCACACGTACCGGCGTTTGCCGGGCTCGGAGGACACGGGCTCAGGCGGCCGCGGGAACGGGCGCGCGCCAGCAATCCGCGAAGCCCAATTGGGAGTTACCGGCGCCTTTCAGGTACAGGAAGAGTTGCATGCGATAGCCCGTAAGCCAACGCAGCGGATACATGGCGATGGCTTCGCCCCGCTTGTAGGTCTCGCCCCAGGTAAAGGTGAAATCGAAGTTGGCCAGATCGGCCGGGCTGGCGGCCCGCAATTCCCTTGCGAACGCGCTGGCCTGCCATTCCATGCGGGCGGTGAAATCGGAGGCGGGCATGCCGGCCGTGACTTCGGCGGTGGGGCGCCCATTGGCCCAGTCGCCGATCAGGATACGGCGCGCGGCATTATAAGGCCCGTAGCTTAGGTACCGCATCAGTTCCAGGGTGGTGCGCTGGCCCGCGCTGGGACGGTAATCCAGTCCGCCTACCGGCACTTTGGACGCGAGGTTGATGCAGACCCGGGTTTCCTTTTCCCAGATGGCGATGACGCTTTCGACGGTGAGCATGGGTTCCTTTCGATCCGGGGTAACCCGGGTGTTACTTGACGATTACGAGTTCGGACTCGTTGTAATAGTTGCCGTTGTACGTGGCGATGCAATTCTTGCCGTTTTTCTTGGCGAAATTCTTGGCCCGGTTGGCCCGGTCCTCGATCTCGCGTTCGGTAAGGAAGCAATCGTGGGGGATCCATACCGCGCCGATGGAGACCGTGGTCTTCTCCGCGATGCCGCGGTAGGTGATCATACGCAGCTTGGCCTGGAATTCCTTGATGAAACCCACGCCCATGGCCAGGCTGAAATTGGGCAGCAGTTGGATATACTCGTCGCCGCCGTAACGGTAGCCGAAGCCATGGGAGTACAGGTGGGATTCCATCAGCTCCATGAAGCGTGGCAGCAGATCACGATCGATCTTGGTTTCCGTGTAGCGGGTGTTGAAGGATTTGAAATCGTCGACGTCGAGGTAGGCCACCAGCAATCCGTTGGAGCGCAGCTCGCATTTTTCCCGGTAATAGCGGAGATCCTTGACGAACAGGGAAGGCGTCTGCAGGATGTGGAATTTCTCGTCGTAATCACGCGGCTCCAGCTTGAGATCGGACTTGTGCATGTCCTCCACGAATTTTACCGACAGGAATTCGGTAAGGTGCGGAACGCGCAGGGCGGGAGACGCCTGGAACCAAGAAGCGTCCATGATGCTCTTGATGGGCTCCAGTTCCTTCTCCAGATTGTCGATCAGCTCGGGATGGAAGGTCTTCCCCATCGGCTCTTCCAGCTTGGAGGCCACCAGCCGGCGCTGATGGATGATGATCCTTTTGATGAGCGGCGAGTACTCTTCCGGGAGGGTGTGCTCCGGTTTGATGGTACCACCGGTGTTACGCTTCTTCAGCGACTTGCCAAGTGTTGACAATTTGTCCAGGATGGAATCAACCTCGGAAGGCAGTTTGTAGCCGATTTGGGCCTGTAATTTCACGACGAGATTCTTCTTGAGCCAGTCCGCGAAGGAGTCCGCGTACTTCTCGATCATATCGCACTGGTCATTGCTAAAAAGTGGCATGGTCCTCCGCTCGGCATTGGAAAAAGTATTCACTCGCGGCGCGTTTGGAACGTCCAATCCGAACAACGATAACGGGGTCAAAATGCTTGCTTCGGATCCGGCGATTTTGTTTAATGTGGACATGGATACCACTACCCCCCGTACCTCCCCCGCCCTTGCGCAACCGGCCGCGCGCGGCCTGGCCGACCCCTCCCGGGCCCCCGGCCTACCCCAAATCGCGGATGCGGTCGACTGGCAAGCCGCCGGTCTTGTCGACCAGATGCTCGCCTACAGCGATTGGTGGAACCTGCCTTCCAAGGCCCGCGGGAGTCGCGCCCGCAACCAGGCAACCGTCGCGGATCGCCGTTCCCGCGAATCAAGCCGCCGGCCGCAGCGGCCTTAAGATCCCCATCAGCTTCTTGGACCAGATGAACATCTCGGTCCATACCGAGAGGCAGGCATCGTGGTAGAAATTCTCACAGATGCTTTGCTTGAAATTGCCGTAGCGCACCTCCCGCACCTCCCTCGATAACCAACGCCCCACCTCATCCCGGTCCACCGTCGCCCGATAGCGGTAGTCGCATTCCGGCGTCTCACGCACCGGTGCCCCCGGGAACGCCGCTTCGATATGTCCCGGAAACCGCGCCCGCACCCAGAGCAGCTCCGACTCCCCCGGAAATTCCACGATCGACAGAAAAGCCTTGTTGGTG
>JAHFCH010000203.1 GCA_023249635.1 Fibrobacterota bacterium | reverse complement strand
GTGACGGTTTCCACGCCCACGGTCAAAGCCAGGCGCGGCACTTTCTTGACATCGTTGTCGAAAAAGCGCGAGTTGGCGAGGATGGTATCGTAGGTCAAGGTCTTGATGCGCGTACGCGAATGCAGGGACGAACCCGGTTCGTTGAAGGCGATATGCCCGTCAGGACCCACGCCGCCCAGGAAAAGATCGATGCCGCCCATCTCCTTGATGCGGGCTTCATAGGTGGCGCATTCCTTCTCCAGGTTCTTGGCGTTTCCGTTCAGGATGTTGACTTGGTCGGCGGGAATGTCGATGTGGCCGAACAGGTGCTTGCGCATGAAGCTGTGGTAGCTCTGGGGATGGGCTTCGGGAATACCGACGTATTCGTCCATGTTGAAGGTGACCACATTGCGGAAGGAAATGAGCTTCTTCTTGTGGAGACGAACGAGCTCCTGGTAGGTACCGATGGGCGAAGAGCCGGTCGGCAGCCCCAGTACGAAGGGCTTCTGGGCGGTCGGGCCGTAGTCGAGGATCTTACGCGCGATGTAGGCGGCGGTCCATTGGCTGAGCGAAAGGTAATCCGGTTGGATGATAAGGCGCATGCGGTTCTCCCAAGTGTTCCCCCTTGGTGAAGCCGGGAAGGTAACAAATCGTCAAAGTTCCTTCGCGATGCCGAGACCGGTGATCACGTATTTGCCCCGGAAGCCATCCGGCAGATAACACGTACCGTACTTCAATTCCGGCCGGATAGGCAGGCTCTCCCAAATCCTGAATTCGATGCCTCCTCCAAAGGCATAGTCTCCCAGTATGCGGTTGTCCTGCGACTCCTCAGGCTTTGGCCAGAAACGGACCCAGCCGGCATCCGCGGAAAGGTAAGGCGCTACGCGAGAGAAGCCATCGTATCTGAGTCCCGCAGCGAAGCGAAGCTCCCAACCGGTGGTTTCCCTATCCCGTTGCTTACTTACGTATGCGCCCTCATCCGCGATCAGGCCGGCGCTCCCGTTCTGCCCGTTCTCGGCAGCTTCCCAGTATCCGGCATGGAGGGCGAATTCATTCCGGAACAGTCCCCAACTTACCGACGAGGTAATCGGCCCAAGACGCTCGCCCAACCCCACGAAGCCCCCTAGATGGTAGTCTTCCGGATGTTCCAGTGAGGTACCGCCGGCGAGTCCCGAAAACAGCCAGTGGTCCTGCCAGGTTACCGAACCGCCCAAGGAGGAAGCATCCCGCTCGAAGCGGTAGTCCTCGGCGATGGTTTGGAGAGGATGTTGATTGGAACCGGCTTCGGAAAAATAGAGTACGGACTGATCCGGTTCCGCGCGTGCCTGGTACGTCCGATGGAAACCGACCGGACCCTGAGTGTTGCCTTCGAGATAGCCCGCCACGGATGCGCCGTCGCGGGGAGCCCGGAAATGCACGGGAAGGTGAGGGTTCTGGTATCGGGCATTCAGGGTTCCCAACCGGGTTTGCGTACCACAACCTGCCAACGCCAGCAGGGCCAGCAGGGTCGATGTCCGGATCAAGGCGGGTATCATCCTGGACATTGAACGCTTGGCAGGGGGGCCATGGAAACCGGAAATAAAAAAACCCCCGGGAGTACCGGGGGTTTTTAGAAAAAATTCTCTGAGGCACCTAGGCCGCGAAAGGCGCCTTACGCGGCGGGAGCTTCCGGAGCCGCAGGTTCGGCCTTAGTGATGTCGACCTTCTTCTCGGCCTTCGCCTTGGCGGGCTTGGCCGGAGCCTTTTTGCGGGTACGGGGCTTGATCTCTTCCTCTACGAGGGTGATCATGGCCATCTGAGAGGCATCGCCATGGCGGTTTCCCGAGAGCTTGAGCACCCGGGTGTAGCCGCCGGCGCGCTTCTCATAGCGCTTGCCGAGCACTTCGAAAAGCCCCGAGAGGATTTTCGGCTGGGTCACGAAACGCGCGGCCTGACGGCGCGAGGCGAGGTCACCCGCTTTCGCGTACGTGATGAGGCGCTCAACCAGGCCGCGGATGGCCTTGGCCTTGGTCACCGTGGTGACCACTTGGCGTTCCATGGGCTCTTCCTTGAGACCTTGGGAAATGACCGAGGTCGCCAGGTTCTTCAACAGGGCCTTGCGATGGCCGACATTGCGGCCGAGCCGCTTTCCTACTACACCGTGTCTGGACATAATCTCTCCGAATCTATTCTGGTAAGGTTTAAGGGGGCTGGGCTTCGTCTCGCGCCAGAGGTTTAAGGTTTAAGGAGAAAACCATTTGCCGCTGTCGGCCGGTTTTCCCTTAAACCTTAGACCTTAAACCTTCTTGTCTTCTTTACTTCTCGTCGCCCAAGTAATAATCCACGTCCATCCCGAAAGACAGACCCATGTTGCTCAGCACTTCGTTCAACTCGATCAACGACTTGCGGCCGAAGTTCTTGTACTTGAGCATTTCCGATTCCTGATTGCGGACCAGGTCGGCGATGGTATGGATGTTGGCGCAACGCAGGCAGTTGCTGGAGCGGACGGAGAGCTCGAGCTCGTCCACACGCATCTTGAGCAGCTGACGAATACGTTCCTTCTCTTCGTCCTTCACCACTTCTTCGGCGGCTTCGAGATCGCCTTCGAAATTGATGAACATCTCCAGGTGGTCTACCAGGAGCTTGGCGCCGTAGGCCATGGAATCTTCCGGGTCGATGCTGCCATCGGTCCAGACTTCCATCTCCAGGCGGTTGAAATCGGTGCGCTGACCCACGCGGGTGTCCGAGACCTCGTACGAGACCTTGGTGACCGGGGAGAAGTTGGCGTCGATCGGAATCACGCCGATCGGGTCATCTTCGCGCTTCAAATCATCGGACACGACATAGCCGCGGCCATCGGATACGCGCAGCTCAAGCGTGAGGCTGCCGTTCTTGCCGAGGGTGGCGATATGCAATTCCGGATTCAGGATCTGCACGTCCGGGTTGGGCTCGATATGCTCGGCGCGCACTTCGCCTTCGCCGGAAATATCCAGGCGCAGGGTGGCGTCTTCATCAGAGAGGAGCTTCACGCGGAGCTGCTTGATGTTGAGGATGATCTCGGCGACATCTTCCTTCACGCCTTCCAGCGTGGAGAATTCGTGCTGAACGCCTTCGAACTTGACCGAAACGATGGCGGCGCCTTGTAGGCTGGAGAGCAGCACGCGACGGAGGGCATTGCCCACCGTGATGCCCCATCCGCGTTCGAACGGCTCAATCACGAAACGTCCGTACTTGGAGTCCCCTTTTTCCTTGACGATGCCTTTCGGCATGTGGAGCGCTTTCCATTTCATCCTGTATTACCTCTATCCTTGTGATGATTGTTCGACAATGATCGTCGATAATCTTCTACTACAACTACAGAACTGTTAAACGCGACGACGCTTCTTGGGACGGCAGCCGTTGTGCGGCACGCCGGTCACGTCCTTGATGGACATGATGTCCATGCCCGCGGCCTTCAAAGCGCGGATGGCGGATTCGCGTCCGGCGCCGGCGCCCTTGACGCGGACGTCGAGCTTGCGCATGCCCATTTCCATGGCGGCGGTGGCGGCGGATTCGGCCGCGACCTGGGCCGCGAACGGGGTGCTCTTGCGAGAGCCCTTGAATCCCACCTTGCCAGGCGATCCCCACGACACCACGTTCCCGCGCACGTCCGTGATCGAGATGATGGTGTTGTTGAAGGTGGCCTTCACGGTGCAGGAACCCTGCACGTCAACCTTCTTCTTGGATTTCTTGATCTTGGCTTTTTCACCTTCAGCGCCTTCGGCGCCTTCGGCTTTCGCACCCTCAGCCTTCGGAGCGGCTTCGCCCTCGGCCTTAGGAGCCTTGGGGGCCTTCTTCTCTTCGGGTTTCGCTTTTTCGTCTGCCATTTCGATTCCTCGTTTAATCTGGAGGCGAGCTATCCAACCCTCGGTTGGATAGCTCGCGTCGTATTACTTCTTCTTGTTCGCCATGGTCTTGCGCGGACCCTTACGGGTGCGGGCATTGGTCTTGGTGCGCTGGCCGCGGACCGGAAGGCCCTTGCGGTGGCGCAGGCCACGGTAGCACTGGATGTCGACCAGGCGCTTGATGTTCATGCCCACCTGAGCGCGCAGATCGCCTTCGACCTGGTAGCCGGACTCGATGGCGCGACGGAGCTTGCCGATCTCTTCATCGGAGAGATCGCCGGCCTTCTTGGCCGGATCCACGGTCGCTTTTTTGCAGATGTCGGTGGCAGACTTGCGACCAACACCGAAAATGTACGTGAGCGCGATTTCGGTGCGCTTATTGTTCGGAATGTCTACGCCGGATATACGTGCCACTGTGAAGTTCTCCTACGATTTCTCTATAACAGAGGGCTATTAGCCCTGACGCTGCTTATGACGGGGGTTTTTCTTGCAAATGATGCGGATAACCCCTTTGCGACGCACAATCTTGCAGTGCTCGCAACGCGGTTTTACGGATGCCCTGACTTTCATCGATAATTTCCTTATTTATGCCGGTAAGTAATCCGGCCCCGCGATAAATCGTAGGGCGACAATTCTAACAAAACCCGGTCGTTCGGTAAAATACGGATGTAATTCTTCCGCATTTTGCCCGAAATATGGGCCAAAATGACGTGTCCGTTGTCCAATTCCACTTTGAACATGGCGTTGGGCAATGCCTCCAGGACGCGACCTTCTACCTGAATGCCCTCTTGTTTGGACAATTAGAAACCCCTCCGGCCGCGGATCTTACCCTTACGCATGAACCCCTCGTAGTGCTGGTTCTGCAGATGGGTCTGGAATTGCCGCAGGGTTTCCAGGGCTACACCGATGGCAATCAGCACGCTGGTGCCGCCGATGTAGAATTGCATGTTCATGGCCTGCTTCAGGTACAGAGGGCCGACGCTGATGACGGCCAGGAAGATGGCTCCGGGCAGCGTTACTCGCGTCAAGATTTGGTCGATGAACTCGGCGGTGCGGCGTCCGGGGCGAACGCCCGGGATGAACCCGCCGGATTTCTTGAGGTTCTCGGCGATGTCCTTGGGATTGTACATGATGGCCGTGTAGAAATAGCTGAAGAACACGATCAGCACGGTAAAGACGATGGAGTAGACCCAATGGCCGGGCAGGAAGGCTTCGCCGAAGGTCTGGGCCACGCCGATGTTGGGGAAGTAGCTGGCCAACTGGGCGGGCACGAACATGATGGCGGATCCGAAGATTACGGGCATGACGCCGGCGGTGTTGACCTTGAAGGGCAGGAAGCTCGACTGACCGCCCATGATTTTGCGGCCGACAACGCGCTTGGGCGATTGCAGCGGGATGCGGCGGGTGCCCTGGTCGATGAAGATGATGAAGGCGATGATGGCCAGTACCACCGCGAGAATCACGGCTTCCATGGGAATGCTGCGCTCACCGGAAAGGACCATTTCGGCCTCGCTGATGATGGCGCGGGGCATCTGGGCCATGATACCGATGAAGATGATGAGCGAAATCCCGTTGCCGATACCGCGGGCGGTAATCTGCTCGCCCAGCCACATGATGAAGATGGTGCCGGTGGTAAGGGTAAGGACGGTCAGGAGGTTGAAGGACCAATGACCCACGCCGGCGGCCAGCAGGCTTTGCCCGGTGGGAGTGGCCTGGCTGCCGAGCCAGGTCGCAACGCCGAAGGCCTGGAGGGCGCTGATGATAATGGTCCCGTAGCGGGTCCACTGGGTCATCTTGGCGCGGCCTTCCTGGCCTTGCTTCTGGATTTGCGCGATGGAGGGCACTACCGTACCCATCAACTGGATGATGATGGACGCGGAGATGTAGGGCATGATGCCCAGGGAGAAGATGGACGCGCGCTGGAGAGCGCCGCCTACGAAGGTATTGTACAGGCCGAAAAGGTTATTTGAATTCTTGGAGAAGAATTCCGCGATGGCGGTGCTGTTGATCCCGGGGAGCGGTACGAAGCCGCCCAAACGGTAGATCGCGAGCACACCCAGCGTGAAGATGATCTTATCACGCAGATCCTTGATCTTGAGGATATTCAAGAACCCCTGCAGCGCTTGCACTTTAGGCGACCTCGGCCTTGCCGCCGGCGGCTTCGATGGCAGCCTTGGCGGATTCGCTGAACTTGTCGGCCTTGATGGTCAGGGCCTTGGTCAGCTTACCGGTGGCAAGCACTTTGACGGGCTTCTTGGCCGAGCGGATGAGACCCGCGGCCGCGAGCTCGACGGCGCTGACGGTGCCCGACGCGAACTTCTTGTCGATGTCGCCGAGGTTGATCACCTGGGGGCCATCGGGGAAGTGCGAACGGAAACCGACCTTGGGAACGCGACGCTGCAGCGGCATCTGGCCGCCTTCGAACGCGGCGCCTACGGGACCGCTCTTACGCGCGGTCTGGCCCTTGCCGCCACGGCCTGCGGTCTTGCCTTTGCCCGAACCCGGGCCACGGCCGACCTTGAAACGCTTCTTGCGCGAGCCCTTTTTGGGGCGCAGTTCGGACAACTTCATTTGACTTCCTCGACCTTGACGAGATGAGCGATGACGCGGACCATACCGTCCAAGCCAACGAACTTTTCCTTGACCACGCTCTTGCGGACGCCGCGGAGACCGAGGGCCTCCAGGGTGCGCTTCTGCTTCAACGAGGAACGGACCTCGGAGATGAGCTGGGTGATTTTAATCTTTGCCATTTTGCTTTCCTCTTAAACCTTAAGCGGCTTATTACGCGGCTTTGACGATCTGGCGCAAGGCGTTGAATTCCTTCTTGCCGCGTTGGGCCTGCAGCCCGCGGAGCACGGCCTTGACCACGTTATGCGGATTGGTGGATCCGATGCTCTTGGTGAGCACGTCGTGCACGCCGGCCAATTCCAGAACGGCGCGGGCGGCGCCGCCGGCGATAACGCCGGTACCGGGAGAGGCGGGCTTCATGAAGATCTGGGCAGCGCCGTAGCTGATGTTGATCTCATGCGGGATGGTCTTGTTCTTCAGGATCACGTCCACCAGATTCTTATGGGCGTTCTCGGTGGCCTTGCGGATGGCTTCGGCCACTTCGTTGGCCTTTCCCGATCCGATGCCGACGCGGCCGTTGCCGTTGCCGATCACGACGATGGAGTTGAACGAGAAGCGGCGTCCGCCCTTCACGACCTTGGCGCAGCGGTTGATCGCAACGACCTTCTCCTGGTATTCCTTGTTTTCGGGCTCTTGATCCCGGCGACCCTGAAAACCACCCTGATTACCTTGATTCATCAGAACTCCAGTCCGGCTTCGCGGGCGGCATCCGCAACGGCCTTGACGCGGCCATGGAAAAGGTACCCGCCGCGATCGAACACGACGGTCTTGATCCCGGCCTCGATGGCCTTTTGGGCGACCAGTTTGCCGAGCTCCTTGGAGGTCTCGACCTTGTTCTTGCCTTCGATGGCCGTCTTCAGCTCAGGGGACAGCGAGGACAGGAGAAGCAAGGATTTGCCGCTCACATCGTCGATGATCTGCGCGTAGACATGGTTCAGGCTGCGGCGCACGGCCAAACGCGGGCGGGCGGCGGTGCCGTCGATCTTCTTACGGATTCTCTGGTGCCGGGCGACTCGGTTGCCCAGTCGGATCAGCGCTTTATCGGCGAACATCTTGTTTCATCCTCTCCAAGCCGTGCCTTACGGCTTACGACTTCTTCACTTCTTTCTGGACCACGACTTCATTCAGATAGCGCACGCCTTTGCCCTTGTAGGGTTCCGGGGGCTTGAAGCCGCGGATGATGGCTGCCACCTGGCCGACGGCCTGGCGGTCGATGCCGTCCACGATCACTTTCACATTTCCGTCCATCTTCACGTTCACGCCGGCCGGCGGGGTAAACACGATGGGATGCGAGTAGCCGAGGAGCAGGTTTACGGCCTTGCCCTTCTGCTCGCCGCGATAACCTACGCCGCGGATTTCCAATTCCTTGGTAAACCCTTGGGCAACGCCGGTGACGGCATTGTTCACGTTGGCCCGGTTGGTTCCGTGCAACGATTTGTCCGTCTTCGAATCGGACGGGCGAACGAGTACGAGGGTATCCTCGTGTTTCTCGATCTTGATATTTTCATGGACCGTATAGGACGTCTTGCCCTTGGGTCCTTCGATATGGATGACCTGCCCGTTGATGGTGATCTTGACCCCAGCGGGGATCTTGACGGGCGCTTTGCCTACTCGCGACATATTACCTCTACCAGACCTTGCAGATGATTTCGCCGCCGATGTTCTGCTCGCGGGCTTCGTAATCGGTGAGCAGTCCCTTGGACGTGGAGACGATGGCCATGCCCAGGCCGTTCATGACCTTGGGCAGGCTGGTGGCGCGCGCGTAATCCCGGCGGCCCGGCGCGGAGACGCGCTGGATGCCCTGGATGGCGGGTTGGCCGTCCGTATATTTCAGCAGCAGCTTCATGGTGCCCTGCTTGCCGTCGTCGAGGATGACGAACTTCTGGACGAAGTTCCGGCGTACGAGGATCTTGGCCACTTCCCTGCGAATGTTGGAGGAAGGCATCTCGACGATGCGCTTGCCCACGCGGGTGGCGTTCCGGATTCTCGTCAGCATATCGCCGATAGGATCTGTGATTCCGCTCATGCTACTCTCTTTCCTCTTTTACCTGTTGCCCGGGGCTTACCAGGAAGCCTTGGTGATGCCCGGGATCTCGCCCTGAAGGGCCAATTCACGGAAGCAGATACGGCACAATCCGAACTTCCGCATGAATGCGCGGGGACGTCCGCAACGGCGGCAACGGTTGTATCCGCGCACCGTGAACTTCGGGGTGCGCTTCTGCTTCTCAATCATCGATCTCTTTGCCATGTTCCCTTATCTCCCGTTCACTTGCGGAAAGGCACGCCCAAGGCGAGCAGCAGGGCGCGGCAGCCCTCGTCGTTCTTGGCGCTGGTGACGAAGCTGATGTCCATGCCCAACAGCTGGCTGATCTTGTCGTAGTTGATTTCCAGGAACATGATCTGTTCCTTTACGCCGAACGTATAGTTCCCGTTGCCGTCGAAGCCGCGCTTCGGCACGCCGCGGAAATCGCGTACGCGGGGCAAGGCGATGGAGACCAGGCGTTCCACGAAGTCCCACATCTTCTCGCCGTGCAAGGTGACCTTGGCGCCGATGGGCAGGTTTTCGCGGACCTTGAAATTCGAGATGGCCTTCTTGGCGCGGGTCGGCACGGCCTTCTGGCCGGTGATCGCTCCGAGCGTGGTCACCACTTCTTCAATGAGGCGCTGGTTTCCCGTCGCTTCGCCGACGCCCATATTCAGGACGATCTTCTCGAGGCGGGGGACTTCCATCACGTTCTTCAGCCCCAGCTCCTGTTGCAGGGCCGGCAGCATTACCTTCAGGTATTTTTCCTTGAGCTTGTTCATTTTGGTTTCCCGCTTAGTCGATCGACTTGCCGGACTTCCTCTCCACGCGGACGCGCTTGCCGTTCTGCACGGTCTTACGCACCTTGACGGGTTCGTTGCCCTTGTTCACCAGCATCACATTCGAGATGTGGACCGGCATTTCCTTTTCGATGATCCCGCCTTTGTCATTGGCGCCGCCCTTACCGGGCTTCTGATGCTTCTTGGCCTTGTTCACGCCTTCAACGATGATGCGCTTTTCCGTTTCGAACACGGCGATGATGCGCCCGGTCGAGCCTTTGGCCTTGCCCGAGATGACCTTCACCAGGTCTTGCTTCTTGAGTTTAAGTGCCATGACTAGATGACCTCCGGAGCCAACGACACGATCTTCATGAACTGCTTCTCGCGAAGTTCGCGGGCAACCGGTCCGAAGATACGCGAGCCCTTGGGCTCATTGGCTTCATTGATTATGACCACGGCATTGTCGCCGAAGCGGATGGCCGAGCCGTCCTTGCGCTTGACTTCCTTGGTGGTACGGACCACCACGGCGCGCTGGACCGAACCCTTTTTGGCGCCGGCGGTCGGGGTTGCCGACTTGACCGACACCACGATGATATCGCCCAGGCTGGCGTAACGCTTGCGCGTGCCGCCGAGCACCTTGACGCACATCACTTCTTTGGCGCCGGAATTGTCGGCGACGTTGAGTCTCGTCTGTTGCTGGATCATTTTCCCGTTCCTGCCTTACTTCTTCCGCTCGACGACGCGGATCAAGCGCCAGCGCTTGGTCTTGCTGAGGGGGCGGGTTTCCATGATTTCCACGGTGTCGCCTTCCTTCGCGTCGTTCGTGTCATCATGGGCCTTGAGCTTGACCGTTGTGGTCAAGGTCTTTCCGTAGACGGGATGCGACTTACGATTGACCACGGCGACAGTGATGGTCTTGTCCATCTTGTCGCTGGTCACAATCCCGGTCCGGGTCTTCCTAGCTGCTCTTTCTTCCATGGTTCCTCGCCCCCGCTTACTTAGCGGCGGTTTCCTTTTGCTTCAGGATGGTCTTGGCGCGCGCGATATCCTTGCGCGTCGTATTCAACAGCGCCGTGTTCTCGAGCTTGCCCATGCTGGCCTGGAACCTCAGGTTGAAAAGGTTCGCTTCCATTTCCGTGACTTTCGACGAGATGGCGTCCGCCGCCATCTCCCGCATTTCGCGGGCTTTAGCCTTAGCCATTTTTATCTACCTCGCAAATCTTGATGCGGACCGGCAGCTTCTGCGCCGCGACCCGGAGGGCTTCCATGGCGAGCTCGCGCTCGACGCCGCCCATTTCGAAAATCATCCGACCGGCCAGCACGACCGCCACCCAGCCTTCCACGTTACCCTTACCGGAACCCATACGGGTTTCCGCGGGCTTCTTGGTGAAGGGCTTGTCCGGGAAAACCCGGAGCCAGACGCGGCCGCCGCGCTTGATCTTGCGGGTCATGGCTACGCGCGCAGCTTCCAGCTGGCGATTCGTGATCCAAGCCGACTCGAGGGCCTGGATGCCGAATTCGCCGAAGGCCAGCGTGGTGCCGCGGGGCGCGACACCCTTCATCTTGCCGCGCATCATCTTGCGATACTTGATTCTCTTGGGGCTCAGCATGTTAGGCTACGGCCCTTTCTCCATCGGCGGAGACGATGTCTTCGCGCTTGATGATTTCACCCTTGAAGATCCACACCTTGACGCCGATGGTGCCGTAGGTGGTTTCCGCGCGCGCCTGTGCGTAATCGATGTCGGCGCGCAGCGTCTGGAGGGGGATGCGTCCA
Source organism: Fibrobacterota bacterium (assembly GCA_023249635.1). GTDB lineage: Bacteria > Fibrobacterota > Fibrobacteria > UBA11236 > UBA11236 > Chersky-265. Next base: position 556 of record JAHFCH010000203.1, on the reverse strand, counting down.
TCGCGGGTCTTCTCCACGCGGGCGATTTCGGCGCCGCCGAGCCGGCCGCCGCATTGGATCTTGATGCCGAGGGCGCCCAGGCGCATGGCGCTGGAAACGGCCTTCTTCATCGCGCGGCGGAAGGCCACGCGCTTCTCGAGCTGGCGGGCGATGTTATCGGCCACGAGCTTGGCATCGACTTCGGGACGCTTGATTTCCCGGATGTTGATATAGATTTCCTTGCCGGTCAGGTGCTGGAGCTCGCCCTTGATGCGTTCGACCTCTTCACCCTTCTTACCGATCACCACGCCGGGACGGGCCGTGAAGATATTCACGGTCACTTCCTTGACGGTGCGCTCGATGCCCACGTTCGACAAGCTGGCATGGCCAAGACGCTTGTTGAGGTAGCGGCGGATCATCATGTCTTCATACAGCAGGTCTGCAAAGCTCTTTTCGGCGTACCACCTGGAATTCCAGGTCTTGATGACGCCGAGCCTGAAGCCTATCGGGTGTGTTTTCTGTCCCAAGGTTTCCTCCGATTAGTCCGACACAACCACGGTCAGGTGGCTCAGTTTCT
>JAHFCH010000202.1 GCA_023249635.1 Fibrobacterota bacterium | reverse complement strand
GCCAGGCCGGCGCCTATTGCAAAGACCGGGGTTCTTCCGGCCTGGGGGTTGATTTCACCTCCACCATCTACTGCTACGACGCCGCCGGTTCCTCCATCGACATCCCGTTCACGGTGGTCCCGCGGCTGCCCACCGCCAAGGCCAACGGCAACAGCGCGTACGCCTTCTTCGATCAGCCGACCACGGCCAGCTATACCCCGAGTAACCTGTGGGCGTACAATACCGACCACGGGAAAATTTCCGTCGATCGGGCCTCCACGGGCAATTACACGGTGCGCTTCAAGGAGACCTACGCGGCCGGCCGGAAGTACCACGTGAAACCCACCGCGAACTATCTCGGGAACGAGCGCTGCGAAACCGATGGCCCCTCTTCCTCCGGCACGGATTTCGTGTCCACGGTGCATTGCTACGGTCCTACCGGCACGCCGGCGGACACCAAGTTCTCGGTCGACGTGGTGCAGCCCTTCGCGGCCGGGGTCGCCATTGGGCAAGGCTGGGCCATCGCGAACGGGATCGGCGCCACGCCGGTAACGCTCAACGACGCCAATGCCTACAACAGCGCGGGCGGAACCATCACCGCAGTACGCAACGCCACCGGCACGTACAGCGTTACCTTCGCCGGATTGGGCTCCGCGAATGCCCGCCCAGGTAATGTCCAGGTTACGGCGTTCGGCGGCACGGGAAGCTGCAAGGTCTCCAGTTGGTCCGCCGGGGGCACCGATTTCATCGCCGGCGTGAACTGCTACTCCGCGGCCGGTGTCGCCGCCGACGGGGCGTTCGCGATCTGGGCCCTCAAGTAGACCGCCCGCGCCCCCGGTTTCCCCGGAATTTGGGCGAATAACTATCTTCTTGGCTATGGCAATTGCCACGATAGTCCTGGCCGGCCTATTGGCCGTGGCCGCCCAGAAATCCGCCGAGGATTTCGTCGGTCCCGCCACAGTAAAACCTTTGTCCGGGGACAGTGCCCAGAAAGCGCCCGCCAAGGGGTCGCCGAAATCCCCTGCGACTGCCGCGACCGCGACCGCGGCTCCGGCCCCGAAGGGCTCGACCCCCGCGCCCGCGACGGCGGCCAAGACCCCGCCTCCCGCCCCTGCGGGAACCCCCGCCGGAAAGCCGGCGTCCTCAAAGACCGGCAGCCGGCTTATCCTGGATACGGCGCATGTCCATACCGTGTATCTCGACGGGGATTTCGATCAAGCCATCCGCATCCTCGATGGCGCGCTCAAATCCCGGAAGTCGTTGACCCACGGCGACAGCGTCTTCATCTTCAAGCATCTCGGCGTCATCTACGCGGCCACCCCGTCGACCCGGGAGAAGGGCCGCTACTACATGCTGCAGCTTATCTCCATCGAGCCCACCGCCAAGATCCTGGATATGTACGCGAGCGACATGATCTACCTCATCTACCGCAACGTGCAGGAAGAGTTCGAAACCAAGCATGGGAAAAGCGTTCCCCTGGTGGCGGCCGTGGACACGGTTCCCGCGCCGGCACCGATCGCGCCCCAGGATACCGCCCCCGCCCCCAAGACCGCCAAGCAAGCGGGCGGGCATAACACCCTGTATTGGGTGACCGGCGGCACCGTCGTAGCCGCGGGCGCAGCGGGCCTGCTCTTCATCCTCCTCGACTCTCCCAAGCCAAAGAAACACAATATCACTCTCCCCGAGTGAGAGCGATTTCCCGCCCGCCAGACCAGGCTGAGGGCGGTCCCGAAAAGTCAAGTCCCATGCGGCGTTCCGGATTTGGGTCATGTGAGTTTCGTCGCGGAAATCCGCGTAGATTCCACTCCCATCCCGGCCGGAAACGGGGCGCGCCAGCGATTGCCGCCATGGGGGGTTCGGGGTATCATAGGGTACCGATTGGGAGTGGCCTTGAAAAGATTCTTCCTCACAGTGCTCGATGGTTCCGCGGTCGCCCGCAAGGTCGAGGTATTCTCCTCGGTGACCTTGGGACGCAGCCACGGCAACGATCTGGCCTTCACCGGGGACGAGTATGGAATCGTATCCGCCCGCCATGCCCTGGTGGCCCTCAAGGGCTCCTCGGTATGGCTCCGCGACCTGGACAGCACCAACGGCACCTTCGTGGGCAAGCTCAAGGTGACGGAACGCGAACTGCTCGGCGGGGAAATAATCATGCTGGGCCCGAATGGGCCGGCGATGCGCGTGGAAGTCATGGACGTACCCGAGGAGGGTACCGGCTCGGATACCCTGTTGGCCAAGGGGCGCGAGACGACTACCATGACGGCCGTGAACGTGGGGTTATTCGCGAACCAGGGCGCGGGCCCGATTCCCGGCGGCAACGGCAACAAGAGCCTGATCCTGGAAATGGCGCGGCGGCTGCGCAGCACCAACAGCCCGCAAGAAGTGATGCAAGGACTGCTGCGCGATCCGGAGCGCCTGGCGCGCCTGCTGCAGGGGGGCGTAATGCCTGAGCGCGTGGCCGATTGGCTGGGCGGCATCGGGAACCGGTTCGCCCGTTCCCGCAAACGCATCATGTGGATCGGTGGCGTAGGCGGATTGGCCGCGGCGGTGGGCCTTACCGTGCTTGGTTGGCAGAACTACAGCTACCGGGTGAAACTCAAGGAACAAGGCAACCTGTTGACCCAGATCCACGAGTTGGAGAACGGCTTGGACGACTTCTCCCAGAACGGAGAGGTGCAATCCCCCGAACGCGCGAAAATCGTGCATCAGTTGTTGGCCGCCGAACGGCAACTGTTCCAGATACGCGGCAAGCTGAAGCTGGGCGACCGTGCCTCCACCTACCGCGATCCCCTGGGAGGGGACGTGCACAGGGTACTGGAAGAGCTTGGCAAGAAGGGCTTCATCGTCCCCGAAAGCTTCATCAAAACGGTGCAGGAGCAGATCGATTTCTTCACCAAGCCCGCCAACCGTTCCACCCTGGAGCGTTGCTTCGCCCGCAAACCCCGCTTCCTGGGAATGATCCGCGAGGAACTGGCACGCAAAAACCTGCCTTCCGACTTCCTCTATATCGCCATGCAGGAAAGCCTGCTCGATTCGGCCGCGCAAAGCGGCAATGACGCCCGCGGCCTATGGCAGATGGTCCCCGAGACCGCGCGCGAATTCGATCTCCAGGTGCCCGAGGATTGGAAGCATGCCGGGGACGCCCTCGATGAACGCGTGCATCCCCGCGCCGCCACCCGCGCCGCGGCCAAATACCTGCATACCCTGTACTCGGAATTCGGGGACGCGGCCCTCGCCATGGCGGCCTATAATGCCGGCGCGGGCAAGATGCGCAAGACCCTGCGCCGCATCGAGGACCCGGTCAACGATCGCGACTTCTGGTACATCTACCGCATGGGCATGATGTCGCCGGAGACGCGCGAGTACGTGCCCAAAATCATCGCCATGATCCTGATCGATCGGGATCGGCAGAAGTACGGGTTCGCAGGACCGTCGGAGGTGAAGACGTCGAAGGTCCCCGCGGCAGCGCCTGCCGTGGTGGCAAAGCCTGCCGTCACGGCGAAGCCGATCGCGCGGAAATCCCGCCGGTCCCCTCCCTTCCCTTGACGGATCAGGGGCGGAAAGGCACTTTCCCGCCATGGCCCAGCCCTCCGGGAACCCTCCAGTCCAAGCGGTCACGGCGACCCGGGACGACTTACGCAACGGCATCAAATCGGATGCCGGCACCAGCCATGTCATAACCGTAGCGCCCAGCGCGCCCTCCGGGGATCCGGATGACTTCTATAGCTGGCCGCAACTGGGCGAAGACATGCCCGACCACGTCGTGGAAAAGGTCAAAGCGAGCCGCGCCGCGATTCCCCTCGCCAAGTTCGGCGACTACCATAAGGACGGGAAGGCCACGGGTTTCACCACCAACGGGAAGCAATGCACCCCGACCGAAGTGGCGACCCCGGAAGAGGAGAAGAACCCCAAGCTGGCGGCCATCCTGCGGCGCGTGGAATTGGACATGCATAACGAGGGCGGGGTTTCCTCGGTGATGACCGGCGATCCTGCGCGCTTCACTTGGGGCCGGGGCCTGACCAGCGGCGTCCTGGCGGATGCCTTCACCGATTTCCTCCAGGCCGCCCCGGATGCCAAGACCGCCTTCCTGGATTGCGGCATCGCCATGGTAGACAAAAAATGGAAAATCGTCGATACGGATAAATCCAAAAGCAGGTTCGATGCGGATGCCCTGGCCATGCTGGACGGCCGTGATCAACCGGATCTGAAGAAGCAGTTGCTTTCGGCATTCGTCAAGATCACGGAAGATTTCATCCAACCGGCCGCGGATGCGCAGTGGCCGGCTTTCAAGAAGAGATTCTACTACGGCAAACGGCCGCCGCCCGAAGTGGAGGCGAATTGGCGGCCGGAAGCCGTCGCCTATGTGGTGCATTGCGCGGCCTGGGGCAGCTTCCGGGGTTGGCCCGAGTTCGCGAAGACCGGCGGCGACCTGCACAAGATCCTGCGCACCGAAGCGGATGGCCTGCCCGGATCCTATTTCGTGGACAAAGGCGATCACATCCTCGTGAAAGAGGTATCGGGAGGCGTCTATCCGGCCACCACCATGATCTTCGGCATGGGCGTCGACATCATGTGGAAGGAGCACATCGTGGTCGCCTGCCCCGAGTACCCCTCCGTGCAGCACGGCGACGTGGTCTTCGAAGTCAACGTCGGCCATCGCGGCCAAGCGCAAGCGGCGCACCTGGTCTTGCGCGGCACACCCCGCCAATTCGATCCGAACGAGAAATACAACGTGTGGATCGAAAACCATTACTCCCTCAAGATGGCGGATCTCTTGAAGGAATTGAAGCATATGACTTACAAGGATCTGAAGGCCCATCGCGATTGGTACACCTCGGATAAGAATGCCAAGAAAGAGAAATGGGGTCCGCGTCCCCGCGTGGCCATGGATGCGGTGCTGCACAAGGGGGAAGGCGAGAACGGCGCCTGGATCCTCAACGACGCCAAGGTCGCCGAGATTACCCCGGACCATTGGTACGATCAGTACGATATGCTCAAGGCCGTCATCGGGATAACCTGAGGTACCTATGCCGACCCCGACCGAAAAAACCACCGCGACGCCGAAGAGCCTCGGCGCCGGCATCACGGTAAAGACCGGCAACAGCGTCGTCCGCGTATCCGATCCCAAGGCCGCGGCCATCAAGGAGAAAGCGCCCGCCCGGCCCGGCATCCGTCCCGGCTACGCTGGGACCGCGGAACCCGCGTCCGCCCCGGACGTGCTGGATTTCGAGCAGACCGATATCGTGATGATGAATCTTCCCGAGGACGAATTCCGCCAGCATATCGTCGATGCCCTTAAGCAGCTGGACGATCTCGGGCTCAATCGCGACCGGGGCGAATCCCGGGCCCAGGCCTACCTGGACATGGTGACGTGGGACGCGAAGAACCGCCAGACTTATACCAACGACAATACGGGCAATACCTCGTCCTGCGGGATGTTCATCCGGGATGTCTGGTGGCTTTGCGGCGCGCGCGGCACCAACCTAATGGATGCGCCCTACGTGAGCGGCATCATCACCGACCTGATCGCCCTGGAATCGAAAGCGAAGAACTCCTTCAATTCCAAGACTTTCCATCCCGTGCCCGGCGACGTCATCTACCTCTATAAGGATATCCCCCTATTCGAGAAGGATGGATCGCCCAAGCTCGGCAAGAATGGAAAGCAATTGCATGAGTACAAGCAGCACATCTTCACCATCATCGCCATCGACAAAACCATCACGGACGAGAATGGGGTAGCGACGGTGCGCAATGGGGACGGTTCGCTCGCGACGGACATCGCGTTCACGAGCGTCGACGGCGGCCAGAGCGATGGGATGGGGCACGACGGGAACGGCAAGTCCGGCGTCAATTGGGGCTGCCAGGGGACCAAGACGGTCGTCCGCAAGATGAAATTGAACCAGGGCCATTTCCCGAACCTAGCGAATGGCTGGCCTTTCCTGGACGGTACCTTGGGCCGCCCTCTCAACACCTGGCTTTCCATATACAAGGCCAAGGATCACTTCACCGCTCCGCTCATCAAGCCCATCCGCAAGAGCCGTGACGCCGCGACCACGACCCATGCTTCCGGGGAAGCGGAGGAATCCCACCCGGAAACACAACACGCTTCCGTGGAAGACAAGCGCAGCGATATGGACATCTTCGTGGCCGAGAACCAAGGGCGATCCATGGCGGACCTGCTCGTCACGCTCTCTTCGCTTTCTTATGCCGAGCTCAAGGACATCCGCGATTGGTACGCGAACCCGTCGAATCCGAAGCACGAGAAGTTCGGACCGCGCCCGCGGGTGGCCATGGATGCCGTACTGCACAAGGGAGAAGGGGACGGCAGCGCCTGGATCCTCTCCGAGGCCAAAAGCGCAGGCATCTCGCCGAACGAGCATTCCGATCAGTACCGGTTGCTTGCCGACAAGCTCGGCATCCACCCCGAATCCTCCGGCAACATCGCCTAGTTACCGGTGGCCAGCGGCCAGGCTAGGCGAAGTCCGGCAGGACCAGGTGCACGTCCCCATCATGATCGTTCTCGGGGTGGCGGATAAAGCCTTCCGCATCCGACGTACCTTCCTTGGTCGACCCGTCCGGCAACCTGATCTTGTAGGCCGTATTCGGCAGCGGCTTCTCGTCGTGATCGACCAGCTTGATTTCCAAGGGATGCCGACCTTCATCCAATAGGACCAGGGTGGCCTGGCCTGGGTGGGTATTGTCCAGGTAACGGATATACCCATCGGCTTCCGAGGTCCCGGTCACGACGTCCCCGTTCGGGAAGGTGATGCGATAAGGGGTGGGCGGCAGCGGCTTGCCGTCGCCGTCGATGAGGCGGTACTCGATGGGATACTTCGGCTTGTCTTCAAGGGCCAGGTCGACCACGGCGAGGACCTGCAGGTCGGGGATCTCCGGCAGCCCGGGCACCTTGGGGATTTCGGGCAGCCCAGGCACCTTGGGGATTTCCGGCAAGGCCGGCAGCTCGGGAATCGTTGGGATGTCCAGAATAGGCAATGTGGGAAGCTCGGGGATCACCGGCAGGGTCGGAAGGGTAGGGAGGGTCGGCAAGGTAGGAAGCCCGGGGATTTCGGGAATGTCTGGGATGTCCGGAAGCTCGGGCAGCTTGGGTAGGTCAGGCAGATCAGGAAAACCGGATTTGGGCGGATCAGGAATCTTGAACTTCTTCGGCTGCGGGGGAACCTTTTGGGTAGGCGAACCGAGGGAAACCTCCTCGGCTTCTTCCGCCTCCATCGGTTCCATTTCTTCTGCTTCGCTGGGAGGCGCGATCTTGAGCCCCTTCAGCTTCCGCCGTTCCGCACCGGTATACACATAGTAGCGGAGTCCGTCGTATAGGAAGGGACCGTCGGAGGCGTAGAAGCGTGTGCCGGGTAGGAGCCAAGCCGCGGCTTCGCCGCCATCGGTACGATGGAGCACGGCCACCGGCCGAAGCCTGCACGCGCGCAATGCTTCGCTGCGGCCCACGGGATGCCAACGGACCCAGTCCCGGCTGATGTCCCCTGGGTCCAGGGCGGATAGAAAACCTTCGTACACACGTTCTCCGGCCCCGGCCGCAGGCAGGGGACAGCCGGAAATGTAGCTCTTCAACGGAAGGGAAGAATCCCACCGGGCCGGCGCGCGCCGGGTTAGTGACCGCCGTCACATGACCGGAGGGCGTGGTCGAATCCGCTGGCGGTGATACTCCTCACAGGCGCCCTGTTCCTGCGTACCGGTCGACTACCCGTGATGCTATGTTTAGGGAAGGTAAAGCCAATATGCCGGAATTCCAGGGAACCACCGATAAAGAGGAAACCTTCCAACTCACCTCCATGCTTTTGGAGGCCGGTTGGATCGATTCCGTCGGTTACGTGAACGGCACCGCCACCCTGCAAGTCCGCACCCTATACGTTTCCCACAGTTCCAAAATCAAGGTAACGGTCAAGGACAAGGAAGGCAAAACCCTCGAAACCGTCGAGGGCTTCGTCTTCGCCGACTTCTTCCGCAAAAAGGTCGCGCTGACCGCTGCCTGCGCCCCCGGCATTTTCTTCGAGGTCGAGCTCTCGGAGCATTCCCTTAAGGCCGTAGGCCAAAAGCTGGTCGTAAAGCCAGCCATCCGCGTGTACGAGCCTAAGTGGAAGGACAAGAAAACCGGGGCTGCCGTCAAGGAACTCAAGCGGGGCATGGACCTGGAAGTGGAAGCGAAAACCGAAGGCCTCGCCGACGGTACCGACGCCCGCATCACTTTCAAGGAAAAGCACGGTGACCACGAGGGCTCCCACGATTTGGTTTCCATTCCCGTACAGGTGAAGGAAAACAAGCTCAGCCTGCTCTGGCGTTTCGACTATCCCCACGATACCTACCAGTTCGCCTCCAAGGACGAACGCGGCCGCACCGAAGAGGACTACGCCCCGCCCAAGATCTTCTTCGAAGCCACCGCGCACGGCGCCTCGGCCAAAGGTCCCGACGCCGACTTTCTGGATTTCGTGGTCGTAGAGGTTTCCGATTCGGCCGGCAATCCCAGGCCTGATCAAAAGGTGAAGGTGACCTTGCCGGACGGAACCGTGCAGGAAGCCACCTCGGATGCCGAAGGCCTGGTCTCGGTACCTTCGACCAAGCCCGGCCGGGTCGAAGTCGAATTACTTGCCGAAGACCCGCCCGCCGAAGAGCCCGCGGAAACCGCGCCCGCCGCCGCCAAACCGGTCGAAGCGGCATTCGTCCTCAAGACCAAGCCCTGGCCCGCCAAGCCTGTAACGGTCGCCTTCACGCCGGGCACGGCCCTGGAGAATTGCCTGCAGCCCAAGCTCGACGGCCATGCGCCCTGGAAGAAGGCCATCAAGAGCAAGGCCCTGTGCTTCGCCGTCGCCGACCTGACCAATGCCGGCGCTCCCAAATACTTTGGCGTGAATGATCACGAGCAATGGAACACCGCGAGCCTTGCGAAGATCGCCACCATGGCCGCGGCCTTCTACCTCAAGGCTGCCGTCTCCGACGCCGCCAAGGAAATCGCCGCCGACGCCACCGCCTCGGCCACTGTGACCAACGAAAAGCAATTGTTCAAGGCCCTGAGCAAAGCCTGGGACGGCCTGATCAAAGCCAAGTTCCCGCGCCGGGCCTTCACCGCGCCTCGCCTCGCCCACATCTTTACGGCCACCGATACCGGTTCGGGATGGGACATCCAGTTCAAGGAAGTGGAAAAGGACGTCGCCAAAATCGACGCCTCCCACAACCACAACGGCAAGATCGACAAGCTGGGCTTCCAGGAACGCATGTACCTGATGGTCGCCTTCTCGGACAACTACGCGGCCCACACCTGCATAGACGACCTGGGTTTCAACTACATCGGCGGCGCCATGCAAGACGCCGGCTTCTACGACGGCGACAAGGCCGGCTTCTGGACGCGCAGCAATTACAACGGCGCCAAATGGGGCCCCGCCATCGGCTCCGGCCAGGCCGAAGCCGTATGCAAGTTCCTCTGCGCCCTGAGCCTGGGCACCCTGGTCGATCCCATCTCGAGCAACGCCATGCTGGCCCTGATGGAAAAGGCGCCCAACTCCTCCGGCATCGGGAGCTGGATTCTGGACGTGCTGCCGGACAGCCCCGACGAGCTGTTCTCGAAAGTGGGCGTATGGAACGGGCATTATAGCGAAGGTATTGTGACCGAGGGCTCGACGGTAGGCGGGACCAAGTTCAAGTACGCGCTGATCATCTACCAGCATATTACCGGCAGCGAAGAATTCATGATCCAGACTTTGTCTCCGGAGATACACAAGTGCTTGACCTGAAGTCCGGGAAGTAGGCGCCATGCCCGACGTCAAGAAACTTGTCGAAAAGTTCGCGGCTCTTGCCGAAGGCGTCGCCCTCAAACCCGGCCAGTACAAGATCACGGCCAAGACCTGGGAGGTAAGAGCCTGCGTATGCATTCCCGGCGTCACCTTCGCCTTCGACAAGAGTTTTATCCGGCCCAGCGTGGTCACGGCCCTGGAGAGCCTGCAATCGGCCATCGAGGCCCACCCCGACGCCATGGTCTTCGTGTTCGGCCACACCGACAAGGTGGGCAGCGAGCAATACAATAAAGACCTGAGCGACCGCCGCGCCAAGAGCGCCTACGCCTTCGTCACCAACGATACCGCCATCTGGGAAGCGCTTTACACCGAGGAAAGCTGGGGCTTGGCTTCGGTCCAGGAAATCCTGGAGGACCTCGGATTCTACACCGGTGCCATCGACGGCAAGGACGGGCCCGCCACCAAGCAGGCCATCAAGGATTTCCAAATCTCCAAGGCGCAGCCCGATACGGGCAACAACGACAAGCCCATGCGGGAGTTGCTTTTCACCGAGTACATGACCGGCAAGCACGACGTGAAGATCGCCAAGGAACGTTTCCTGGAACCCAAGTTCACCGGCTGCGGCGAGTTCAATCCCAAGGTGGAGACGGAGAAGGCCGAAGAGAAGAACCGGCGCGTTTCCTTTTTCCTGTTCGACCCCACCAAGGTGCCGAAGATCCCGTGCAAGTTCGGGGACATGGCGCCCTGCAAGAAGATGATCGGGCTGCCGGGGCCGCGGAAGAAGAAGGAATTCAAGTGCGCGTTCTTCGACAACATCAGCAGCGATTGCGGGTGCGAGGGTGGGCCGGAGAAGCCGGATACCTACTCCATCACGGGCACCGTCGTCTTCTACAACCGGGTTTGGGACTATAATACCGCCCCGAAGCTGCCCAAGACGAAACCCATTGCTGCCGTGAAAGAATCCCTGCCTGGGGCTGCAGTCGAGCTATACCTCGAAAGCAAGCTTTCCAAAGGCACCTTCGTAATCCATGATCACGGGAACCTGACCGACGACGGCGCTTTCACCTTCAAGGGGATCAAGGAAGTCACCAAGGCCAAGTTGCGCATCCTTCTAGAATACAAGGACAGCAAGGTCGTCGTAGTTAAGGGTATGGACACCCTGCCCAAGGAAAAGGATTTCGAAATCAAGACCGGCGCGGTCGTCTGGCATGAGTTGGAGTTGGATATCTCCAAATGGGACGGCAAGGTCTTGGTGGTGGATTCGGGAGAGTCCGAAATCAAGCACGAACATTTCCGGAACATTTGCGATGCCTATAAAACTATTTGGTTCGGCCATAAGCAGGTGCTGGATATGACAGGCCTAGATTTGCCCTTGTGCCAGGTCAATTATCCGGAGCCCGGCATCTCGAATGCAGGCAATCAGATGCAACTTAATGTCGACGATACCCGGGATCGGGACGTCATCCTCCATGAGTACGGCCACTTCACCCAACAACATGCACTTGGCGGGGTCAGTAATGCGGGATACAACTACAACAAGGATGACAAACAGCCCTCGCACGGTTTGACCTCAAAAGAGCATTACGAGTCCGCTTGGTGCGAAGGATTCGGGACCTTTATCTCATGCGCCTTGAGTGATGATCCCATTTACCACGATGGGTACGACACGGATATGACTTTCCACCTCGACAAGGATAATACCCTGATAGGGCCTCATTGTGAAGGAAGTATCCAGGAGGCCTTGTGGAAGATCAACAAATCCGTCAGCGTCAAATTCAAGGATGGGATTTGGAAGGCTTTTTCTCGCCCTGGGAAAGAACCCCAAACCGTCTTTGATTTTTTCAATAATTGGAAAGATTTGGGTATCGCAGAATTAGATAAGGTGATAGCCGCCTTTAAGCACTTCCAGATGGAATT
>JAHFCH010000324.1 GCA_023249635.1 Fibrobacterota bacterium | reverse complement strand
TCCCGAGACCACCATTCCGGCTCCTTGGTTATGTCCTGGATTAATTTAAAAAAGACCCGCCCCGACCGGGCCGGCCCGGCAAGGCAGCCGGGGGCGCCGTCGCTTCCGGCGTTCCCGGCCGCCGTTTTCTATTTTAGGCGCTCCACTCCAGCTCCGGATAGACATGACCGAGGAAATCCTAAAGCGCCGTACCTTCGCCATTGTCAGCCATCCCGATGCCGGCAAAACCACGATTACGGAGAAGTTCCTGTGGTACGGGAAGGTCATCCGCGAGGCCGGCCACGTACGCGCCAAGTCCAACAAGAAATTCACCACCTCCGATTGGATGAAAATCGAGCAGCAACGCGGTATCTCGGTTTCCTCTTCCGTCCTCAGCTTTCCCTATCAGGGCTGCCAGATCAACCTGGTGGATACCCCAGGCCATCAGGATTTCAGCGAAGACACCTACCGTGCCCTGACCGCGGTGGATTCCGCCCTGATCCTGATTGACGCCGCCAAAGGCGTAGAGCCCCAAACCATCAAGTTGATGGCCGTCTGCGCGCTGCGCAAGACGCCCGTTACCGTGTTCATGAACAAGCTCGATCGCGACGCCCTCGATCCCGTCGCCCTCATGGACGAAGTGGAACGCATCCTGGGGTTGAAATGCTCGCCCATGACCTTGCCCATCGGCAGCGGAAAGATGTTTCAAGGCGTCTATTCCTTCATCGACGACTCGGTCCATTTTTTCAATCCCGAGGCGGATGAAACGGAAATCCGAAAGGTGGACGGCATCGACGACCCGCGTATGGATGAATGGTTCGACGCCAAATACCTGAAGGAATTCCGCGATCAGGCCGAGCTGGTGCGCGGGGCCATGGAGCCATTCGACCATGCGAAGTACCTCAAAGGGGACCTTTCGCCGGTGTACTTCGGCTCCGCCATCAACAATTTCGGCGTATCCCAATTGCTGGACAGCTTCGTGGCCATCGCGCCTTCGCCCATGCCCCGTGAGGCCGAACAGCGCAGGGTAGAGGCTACCGAACCCTCGTTCACGGGGTTCGTTTTCAAGATCCAGGCCAATACCGATCCCAAGCACCGCGACCGCATCGCCTTCGTGCGGGTCTGTTCGGGAAAATTCGTACGCGGGGCCAAGGTCATCCATTGCCGCACCGGCCGGCAGGTGCGCCTGGCCGCCCCGTCCACCTTCATGGCCCAGGATAAGACCGTCATCGACGAGGCCTATGCGGGCGACATCATCGGCATCCACGATCCGGGCCTCTACAATATCAGCGACACCCTGTCCGAATCCGAGAATCTCAAGTTCGTCGGCATCCCGGATTTCGCTCCCGAGCACTTCTCCCGGGTCTACCTGGAAGATCCCCTCCGCAGCAAGCAGCTCAGCCAAGGGCTCAAGCAACTCTCCGAAGAAGGAGCGACCCAGCTCTTCGCGCCTATCAATAGTCCCATCCCCGTTCTGGGGGTGGTCGGCGTCCTCCAATTCGATGTCATCAAGTTCCGCTTGGAAGAGGAGTACAACGCCCGCTGCCGTCTGGAGTCGGCTCCCGTCCATACCGCCCGTTGGCTCCAGGGGGATACCCTGGCCGTTGCCGAGTTCAAAACCCAGAACTCCCACGACATGGCCACGGACAAAGGCGGCAATCTGGTCTACCTATGCCCCAACGAGTACCGCATGGGGTTGATGGAGAAGAACTTCCCCAAAATCACCTTCGCAAAGTTCCACACCGAGTCGCCCTAAGCGGCCCCTTCGGCTACCTCAAAAAACCATAAGAACGATTGGGTAATTTGAGGTGAATCCACATTCTGACAACATTTTACAGGTTGCAGGATTTTGAAGGGGTGATATTTTAATACACTATCGAGCACATCGGAACCATCCGACCGGGCGGGGACCAGCCCGATTCGACATAACCTCTTAACAGGGTGAGCATGTACAAATCCCACCACTATCTGCATATCCCGATCATGGGCACCGGATTCACCATCGACACCGCGTTGCGGGTCGCGAAATTCGGTATTTCTTCGGTTTTGTCCCTGGTGGACGACCTGCTCATCGAGCGGATACGCAAGCATTACGCGGCCCAATACGGCCTCCCTTTCGAAGCCATTACCGCCTCCCAACCGGACGCGCGGGCCCGCCGCATCACCGCTTATCTGGATATGGTCGACGACATCGTAAACCGTCAGATGGCGGAGATCAAAGCCCTGCCCTTCGAGGCCGGGAACGACAAGATCAAATACTTCGAGCTGCTCCCGGAAACCTCATCCACCCGCAAGCTTTACAGCCAGTACCTGGCCACCTTGGAAGGGCCGGAAAAGCGCCAGTTGGAACAGGATCTCACCGACCTGATGCTGCCGGGCAAAATCGACTGCAATATCATGACCAAGCTGGACCGGATCAATTACGATCGCGAAGGCAATCTCATGAGCATGGAGCATGCGGATGCCAAATCGGCCCTGCGCGGTTTCGCCCAATCGAAGATCCGCGCGGACATCGTCTTCTCCGCCGGCATCAATCCTACCCTGTACGGCTACATGGAACAGTTCCCGGATTTCTACCGGACCGAAGCCGGTCCGGCCAAGAAGGGCGTTATCCTCAAGGTTTCCGATTACCGCTCCAGCATGATCCAGGGCAAGTTCATCGCCAAAAAGGGAATCGAGGTGCGCGAGTTCCGCATCGAATCCGGCCTCAATTGCGGCGGCCACGCCTTCGCCTCCGACGGCTACCTGATGGGACCCATCCTGCAGGAGTTCAAGGACAACCGCGCCAAGTTCCCTGAAATTTTCGAGCCGCTCATCCTCTCCTATTACGAGAAGAAGAGCCGCGTCTATCCCGAGGAAGCCCGCGATCGCGACATCCCCGTTACGGCCCAAGGCGGCATCGGCAATTTCGCCGAAGTGCAGCGCCTGATGGACGGCTACGGCATTGACGCCACCGGCTGGGCCAGCCCTTTCCTGTTGGTTCCCGAAGCCACGGCCCTGGACAACATTACGCGCCAGCAATTGGCCGCCGCCAAGGAAGAAGACCTCTACCTGAGCGACGTATCGCCCCTGGGCGTCGTCTTCAACAACCTGCGCAATTCCACTTCGGAACAGTGGACCAAGAAGCAGATCGCCGACGGCAAACCCGGCTCCGCCTGCCCCAAGAAGTTCCTGGTTTCGAACACGGAATTCACCCATAAACCCATCTGCACGGCGTCCAAAGAGTATCAGGGGCAGAAGCTCGTGGCCATGGGCCATCAGGATATCCCGCCTTCATCCACGACAGACCAGACGGTCCAGGCCGTTTACGTCAAACAGTGCATTTGCGATCAGCTCGGGAACGGTGCGCTCATCAATCTCGGCATCATCAAAGCCGAGATGCCGGTTTCGGTTTGCCCCGGCCCCAATATCGCCTATTTCGATCGCCTGTATACCTTGCGCGAAATGGTGAACCACATTTACGGCCGCGGCCGCTCCTTGGTGCC
>JAHFCH010000201.1 GCA_023249635.1 Fibrobacterota bacterium | reverse complement strand
CCCGCCTCCATGCCGGTCTCAGGCCGCCGCGGAGGCGGCTGTGGTTCCCGTCGGCACGCTGGGGATGGGCGCGGGACGGTTGCGCAAGCGCGCGGTCACGGTGAGGATCCAGACTACGGCGATGAGCGCCGAGCAGCCGCTGGCGATCAAGGGCGCATAATGCAGGCCGTATTCGCCGCGGGTGCGGGCCAACAGCCAGCCAAGCGGCGCGGCGATTCCCAGCAGGCGCAAGGCGTTCAGGAACAGGAAGGGCAGTCCCCGTCCCAGCCCCTGGAAGGCCCCGCTGGACACGATGCTCACGCCCGCGAAACCGTAGGCGAGGGTACTCAACCCCAGGTAATGGTAGGCCGCCGGAATCACCGCGGGATCGGGATGGAACTTGGCGATCAGGGCGCCGCGGCACACATGGGCGATGATGCCCACCGTGGTCAAGGTCAGGAAGGCGGTGACCAGGCCCATGCGCACGGCTTGCGCCACGCGATCATATTTGCGCGCCCCGAAATTCTGGCCGACCAGTGAGAGGACCGCCACCATGATGGAGAGGGAAGGGAATACCGCCAGGGTTTCCAGGCGGGCGCCGATGCCGATGGCCGCCACCGCATCCGGTCCGAAGCCGGCCGCCAGCTTGGTGAAGATGAACACGTTGATGCCTATCAGCGATTGGGAGAGGATGGAGGGGAGTCCCACCTTGAAGGCTTCCCTGAGCCCGCTCTGCTCGGACCAATCGGGCCAGAAGCGCAGCCGAAGGGCCGTCCCGCCTTTGCGCAGGTAGATGGACAAGACGACCGCCGTGGTCAGCAGGTTGGAAACGGCGGCCGCCAGTCCCGCGCCGGTTACCCCCAATCCCAGTCCATGCCAACCTATCCCGGCGAAGCGGAAATCCGCATAGATCAGGAACGGCGCGAAGGCGATGTTCAGCAGGGTTCCGACCATCATCCCGGTCATCAAAGTGCGGGTATTGCCTTCGGCGCGCAGGCCGGATCCCAACAACAGCATCAGGATCAGGAAAGGCACTCCCAGGAACATGCTGTTGAGGTAGGCGCGGGTAAGCGTCGCGCCTTCGGGCGAAGCCTTTTCCGCCGCCAGATATACCGGCAACACGAAAGGGTAGATCAGCAGGAACACGGCGAAAAGGCCCATTCCCACCCAGACGATTTGGCTCATGGCATTCTCGGCCTGCTCCTTCTGCTTGGCCCCGAGAAAACGGGAAAGCACCGAGCTTGAGCCGCTGGTCAGGCCATTGAACACCGCGAAGATCATGTAGAAGAAGGGGAACCCGTAATTGAGTACCGCCAGGCTCGGCTGTTGCCCCAACCGGCTCACGTAAATGCCGTCGATGATGCTCAAAAGCATGTGGGAGGTGGTGCCGATCATCATCGGGAGGGCCATGCGGAGGATGTGAGGGAATATCGCGCCCTCAGTTAAATCTCTGGTTTTACTCAACTTAGGGGGCCTGGGTTAAACTGGGGGTTGCTGCGTGGAATCGGAGTGAATGATAATTTCTCCCGATTGGGCCGTAAACGGATTGGTGGATTGGCGGGATGAACGCATCTCAACGCAGGATTAAGTAGATTAAGGCCATGTTTCGGGTGGCATTTATTTTGCTTGCTTCCATTATGAGCGCTGCACTTTTTCCCGCATGCACCAAGCTCAGCGATGCCCCGACCGACAAAGGCCCCAAGCGCGAATTACCCCTGGCCGAGTATCACGACACCACCATTCTGGATATGTACGAAGGCTCCCATCTGAGTTGGGTCCTGAAGACCATGCATCTGGTCAAATGGCCCCGAACCGATCTCGTACGCGCCAAACCTGTGGACCTGGTGGTCTACGATTCCCTCGGTAAAACCTTGGTGCACGTCACGGCAGATTCCGGGTCCGTAGACGAAGCCATCAGCTTTCTGGTCGCTTCCGGGCACGTGCATGGGCACTCCGAAAAAGGGGTCGACATCAAATCCGATTCCCTGCGCTGGAACAAGGCCATCAACCAGATCAGCACCGAAGCCCGCGTACGCGTAGTCTCGGAAGACGGCGACGTGCTCACCGGTAAGGGATTCCTCTCGGACGCCAAGCTCGACAATTGGCAAATCCTCTCCGATGTGAAGGGTGTTTTCCAGAAGGTGGAAGAGCGTTTCCAGAAGGCCGATGCGGATTCCGCCAAGGTGGGCGGACGACCCGCCGATTCGACGCAAGCGCCCGTCGGAAATGGATCCTCAGCGATTCCGCCGAAACCGGGGGATGCGTTGAAGCCTGCTGTTCCTGCCACCCCAGCAGTCCCTGTTACCCCTGCGCCCAAGCCTGCGGATCCCGTTATCCCTGCCACCCCTGCGGCCCCTGCCGCCGGCGCGACATCCGCTCCGGGGTCCGCCAAATGAATTCACTGCTGCGCGTAATGGCGGTGTTGACGCTGGTAGTGCTGCCCGCCGCGGTTACCGCGATCCCGACGTCAAAACCCTCCGAGAAGAACGCGCCTCTGATCATGGAGAACGCCGATCATTTCGAAGGCCGCCGCAGCCAAGGCGAATACGTTCTGAGCGGCAGGGTGGTTTTCCGCCATGGCGAATTGCGCGTGCAAACCGAGCGCGCGGTATGGCAAAAGGATCGCAACATCGTCTTCTGCGAATCGGGCATGAAGGTTTCCCGTAACGGTTCCCTGCTGACGGCCGATCGCGGTACCTACGATAAGAATCTGGGGCAGGCTACGGCCCAGGGAAACGTGTTCATGCGCGATAGCAGCGGGGAGGTGGCGGCCACGGGGCAAAGCATCGTATACCTGCGCTTCAAGCATATCGCGACCTTGACGGGTAATCCCGAAGTGCGCCGCTTCTACACCGACAGCGCCAAGCTCGCCAAGGCCGCCGACAGTTCCAAGGTTGCCAAGCCCGCCGGCAGCGCCAAGCCTGCCAAGGCGGATCCCTTTGCATCGGACAAGCAGGGCCCGGATACCTTGTCCATCAAGGGCGATATCATGACCTACGACGATTCCCTCGAAGTGGCCGTGGCCGATGGCAACGTGCGCATCCACCGGGACAAGCTGAACATCACCTGTAAGAAGGCCGAGTACCACGATCCCAGCGATAGCCTGTACCTGCTGGGCGAGCCCCAAGTGGTGGTGGATGACAACCAGGTGAAGGGCGACGTCATGCGCATGGGCATGCATGGGGAAGAGATCAAGAGCCTGTTGGTGAAAGGCTCGGCGGTGGCCCACTCCGTCGAACCGGCTACCGATACCTCGGTGGCCCGCCAATCGGACGTGCGCGGCGATTCGCTATTCATGGCCTTCAAGGAAAAGGCCATCGATAGCGTGCAAGTATTCAAGAACGCCAACGGCGCCTATTTCGATGTGGACAAGCCCGATTTCGTGAACAAGATGAGCGGCGATTACATGGTCCTGCGCTTCGCCAAGAAGCAGGTGACCAGCGCCAACGTGCTGGGTGGCACGGCGGGAACCGCCAAGAGCACTTACTATCATTTCGAGAAGAAAAAGCTGAAGGGCAAGAACGATGCCGAGGGGGATACCATCGACTTCGCCTTCAAGAACGGCAAGGTGGATGAAGTCATGGTTAAAGGCGGAGCCAAGGGCATCTATTTCGGGGAGAAGGAAGGCAAGGCCACGTCCGACAAGGTCGGGTCCGGCCAAGGCGGGGACAGCGCCGCGACCGTCCCGGATTCGGTGCGCGTAAAAGCTACCGTGGCCCCATCGGCTCCTACAGCGGTCCCTACGGCCGTTCCCGTCGCCAAGCCGACGACCGCCCCGGCCCCCGCGCCAACCGTTCCGCCTAAGGCCAACCCGCCGGTGTCCAAGCCGAAACCGAACATCCCGTGGAAGGTGAAATGATGCAGATCATGGCCGAGTCCCTGGTCAAGGTGTACAACGGGCGCCGCGTCGTCGACGGCGTGAGCTTCAACGTCAAAGAAGGCGAAGTGGTGGGGCTGCTCGGCCCCAACGGAGCCGGCAAGACCACCTCGTTCTACATGATCGTGGGCATGATCCGCGCCAACTCCGGCAGCATCCACATCGGCGACAAGGACGTGTCCTCCATGCCCATGTACAAGCGCGCCCGGCTCGGGGTGGGGTACTTGGCGCAAGAGACCTCCGTATTCCGCAAGCTGACGGTAGAGCAGAACATCCTCGCCATCCTGCAAACCCGCGACCTTTCCCGCGCCGAGTGCCGCAGCGAAACCGATCGCCTGATGGAAGAGTTCAAGATCTCGCATCTGCGGAAGAACCGGGCCAACACGCTTTCCGGCGGAGAGCGCCGTCGCCTCGAGATCGCCCGCGCCCTGACCACCAATCCGCGCTTCCTGCTGCTGGACGAGCCTTTCGCGGGCATCGATCCCATCGCGGTCGAGGATATCCAATCGGTCATATTCAACCTGCGCGACAAGGGCATGGGGATACTGATCACCGACCATAGCGTGCGCGAGACCTTGGCGACCACCAATCGCGCTTATATCATGTTCGAAGGCAAGGTTTTGGTCGAAGGCACGGCCGAACACTTGGCGCAAGATGAAGAAGCCCGGCGCATTTACCTGGGCAAGTCCTTTTCCTTGGGATAGCAAAGAATGAATTTCGGCCTAGACCTCAATCTCCACGTCGGGTTAGAGCAGAAGCTCTCGCCCCAGATGATCCAATCGCTCAAGCTCCTGCAGATGAATTCCATGGAGCTGGAGATGGTGGTAAAGCAGGAATTGGAAACCAATCCCCTGCTCGAGGCCCAGGACGATATCGACGAAACGGAAGAACCCCCGGCCGTGGACGATCCCGAAGCGCAGGCCGCCGAACGGGTCGCCGAAGAGCGCCTCAGCGAGCCTTCCGAGCCCACGCCTCCCGGCGAGGACGTAGAACCCGAGGCCCCGCCGGAACAGACCGATCTCGACAAGGTCATGTCCGACGACCCCAAGGACAAGAACGAAATCGATTGGGAAAGCTACCTGGAAGAAGGATTCGATCTCGGCAACAAGCGCCAGGAAGAAACGGAAAGCCCGGACGAGCGTTTCGAAAAGATCCCGGTCTACTCCAAGACCCTGCAGGATCACCTACTGGGCCAATTGCAGGACCGCACCGTGACCGCGGAAGTCGCCGCGCTGGTGGAATACCTCATCAACAGCCTGGACGAACGCGGGTACCTGGTCCCGGAAAGCGAACTACTCGCCAGGGACGACGAGGAAGACGCCGAGGACGAGGCCGCCGCTGCGGACGGGGAAGAGGAATCGGGGAAGCGCGGCCGGACCGCGAAAGCCGCGGAAGCGGCCGCCGCCAAGGCGGATCGGGAAAAGCCCATCAACTCCAATACCGCCGCCTCGGCTGCCAATGAACGCGCCATCGAGGCTGCCGGTGACCCCATGTTGCGCGAGATGCAGGCCATCATCGATGGCTCCATGTCCCTGGACGGCGCCTCGTCCAAGGTGCGCGAAGCATTCCACGTCTTGCAGGGGATGGATCCCGCCGGTATCGGCGCCCGTAACCTGCGCGAATGCCTGCTGCTGCAAATCTACCGCTACGGTCGCGTCAGCCCGCTGGCCAAGCGCATCGTGGAAGAGGAATTCGAATTGCTGGAACGGCTCAAGGTGGCCGCCATCGGCAAGAAGTTCGACGTGCCCCCGGAGCAGATCCAGGCGGCCATGAAGGAAATCGGATCCCTGGAGCCCCATCCCGGGCGCCTGGTCGCCTCCACCGTCGCCAATCCCATCACCCCCGACCTTATCGTCGAGGACGTGGACGGGGAATTGGTGCTGATGTTGAACGATCGCACCGTACCTTCCCTAAAGGTATCACGGGCCTATGCCGAGCTTCTCAAGAAGGGCAGCAAGGCGTCGACCGACGAGAAAAAGTACGTGCGCGAGAAGCTCAACTCGGCCACCTGGCTCATCCGCGCTATCGAGCAGCGGAAATCCACCATGCTCAAGGTGATGCAGGCCATCATCGAAAGCCAACCGGATTTCTTCAAGCTGGGTCCCACCCACCTGCGCCCGCTCATCCTTCAGGACGTAGCGGACAAGATCGGCATGCACATTTCCACCGTGAGCCGGGTGACCAACGGGAAATACGTCCAGACCAGCCACGGGATTTTCGAACTCAAGTATTTCTTCACCGCGGGCGTAACCCAGTCCGACGGGCGCGAGATTTCCTCGGTGACGACCAAGGACGAAATCAAGAAGCTGATCGAAGCGGAGGATAGCAAGCGTCCCCTGAGCGATCAGAAAATCGTCGAAATCCTGAAGGCCAAGGGCCTGGATGTCGCCCGCCGCACCGTGGCCAAATACCGGGATCAACTGGAAATCCTTCCCGCCCGATTGCGCAAGCAATACTGACACCCGGCTAAGGCCCGAACCGGTTTTATCCGCCAATTTGTGGTTTTGCGTTTCCGGGCCTGCCGCCGGAGGCTTCTGGGCTGCGATTCGGCCGTGCTTTCGGATGATCCCAGGGCCCCACCGCAAACTGCTTGCCAATCCATCGTTGGAAGTACCCTGGATTCAGTCGGCTAGCGGCTTTGGCGATAGCGGGCGTATCCCCCGCGGAAACGGACGTTCCAGCCGTAAGAACGGCTTGACAAGCTCCGGACTCGGCCAGTAATATACGGATATGTGCCTCGTGTCCTTCCCAGGGTTTGATGGTTTAAGGGAAGGTCGCATCAGAGGCACAAAGGGCAATGCCCTCCCCGCTAACGGACAGACCGGCACGGTAAAGTGCTTACCCCCTTTCGGGCCAAGTATGTAGATTGAGATTGATGGGTAACCCCGCCTCCGTCCACCAATTCGGAGGCTCTTCTTCCAAAGGAGAAACACATGAAGATTCAGATCACTGCGCGGCATTTCCAAGCCTCCCCCCAACTTCATGCCAGTTTAAAAGACAGCCTGAATAACATGGAAAAGTTCAATGACTCCATCACCGGCGCCCACGTAATCCTGGATGCCGAGAAAAACGGGGTTCGGAGGGCGGAAATCGTAGTGAAGGTCCTGGACAAGGTCATTTGCGCGCATGCTGAAGAGGACAACATGTACAAGGCCATCGAGGCCATGCTCGATAAGGTGGAACGCCAGTTGAAGAAGGAGAATGAAAAACTTAAGATCCATAAGTCCATGCCCGTCTCCTCGCTTGTAGCGGAGTGAGGCTGGACCAAGCGTTGAGGCCCATTGCCTGACAGCATCGAATTCAACCGACTCGAGATAAACCGAAAGAGATCCCTCCCAGTGAGGGATTTCTATTATCAGTTCAAGGACGAATTGTCCCTGACCCTCAAGACTCCCGAGTCCTCCCTCTGTACCGAAATCATCGAAGCGAACCTGCACCGGCCGGGCTTGGCCCTGGCCGGTTTCACCGGCGTATACAGCTACCAACGCGTGCAGATCATCGGGACCACGGAATGGTCCTATCTGGAATCGGTCGGCGCCGAGAAGCGCAAAGAGATTTTCGCCCGCTTGCAGGATTACCGCTCGCCCCTTTGGGTGCTTACCCATAATGCCGGGCTGCACGAAGAGCTCCTGCAGATGTGCCTGACCCAAAACGTCCCCGTTATCACCACCTCCCGCGAAACCCTGGATTTCTGCACGGAAGTGCAGGATATCCTGGAGGATTGGTTCGCGCCCTACTGTTCCGTGCATGCCTCGCTGGTGGACGTATACGGCGTAGGCATGCTTTATGTGGGCGAAAGCGGCGTGGGCAAATCGGAATGCGTACTCGACCTGGTCGAACGCGGCCATCGCCTGGTCGCCGACGATATCGTGCATCTCATCCGCAAGGGCCATTCCATCATCGGCAAGGGCAACAAAATCCTGGGCCACCACATGGAAATCCGCGGCATCGGCATCGTGGACGTGGGCAAGCTCTTCGGCATCCGCGCCATCCGTAACACTAAAAAAGTGGAAGTCGTGGTCGAGCTCCAGAAATGGCGCGACGGAGAGAACTATGAGCGTACCGGGCTGGATCCCCTCACCACGGACGTCATCGGCGTACCGGTTTCCAAGGTCATCATCCCCATCTCCCCGGGCAAGAACATCACGGTGATTTCCGAAGTCATCGCCATGAATATGTTGTTGAAGATGAATGGGATAGACGCGGCGAAGCTCTTCAACGAGAAGCTGATCGAGACCATGAAGAACAAGAGCCGGCTGAACTCGCTGACGCGGCTTTCGACTGAGGTCTATGAGTGATCCTGCGGGGTCCGTACTTCGAAAGGTTTAAGGTTTAAGGTGGGTTGGCCTCATAGGTCCGGTCTGGGACCGCAACCCCTTAAACCTTAGACCTTAAACCTCTCTTCATCCCCATTCTTTCCCCTTCCCTCAATAAGCTATATTTGCGATAATTACCGGAAAACGGAGGACTTCCGCCGGGGCATTTATGCTTCCGGTTATCCGAAATGACCAACCGCAAAAACAACATCGTGGTGGGGCTGTTTGTCATCCTCTCCTTGTTCATATTGCTGTTCGGCGTGTATTTCCTGAAGGAAGCCACCCCGGGACAGAAATCCGATACCTATTACGTGATCTTTCCGCAGGTCTCCACTTTGCAGGAAGGGGATCCCGTGAAGGTCAACGGCGTCAAGATGGGCAAGGTGACCATCATCGAGCTCAAGGACAACGTGGTGCGCGTGACCCTCAAGCTGAATCGCGGCATCAAGCTGCCCAAGGATTCCGAAGTGCGCATCCAGAACATCGGCCTGATGGGCGAACGCCAGGTGGGCGTGCTCCTGGGGCAATCCCCTGAGGCCCTGCCTCCGGGCGCCGAACTGCAAGGCCGGTTGGATGCGGGCATTGCCGAGGCGCTGGGAATCGCGGGCGAGGTATTCGTCGAGTCCGAGACCCTGGTGAAATCCCTGCATGCCATCATGGACAGTACCGTCGGCAAACCCGAGTTCGTGGCCACTTTCAACAACGTGGTGGGGCAGACCGAGGAATTGAGCACGCGCCTGAACACCTTCATCCACGACATCGATCCCAAGGTCAAGCACAGCTTGACCAACCTGGAAGACGCCAGCCAGCGCGTGCACATCTTGTTGCGCGATCAGGAAATGCCCGTCAAGAACATCATCCAGAACGGCCAAGAGGTTTCCAACAAGCTCAAGGACGTGGTCGACAAGGCGGACAAGGTGGCGGACGAGATGAATCGGCTGTTGGCCAAGGTCAATTCCAGCAACAGCACCCTCGGGGCCATGCTCAATGACTCCACCTTCTACCAAGAGTTACGCGGCACGCTCAATAGCGCGGATTCGCTTTTCAAGCGCATCGAGAAAAAGGGCCTGGACGTCAACGTGAACCTTTTCTGAAGACGCAGCCATGGTGAATCTGCACTGGGCCATCCATAACCACCAACCGGTGGGAAATTTCGATTTCATCTTCGAACGCGCCTGCGCGCAGGCTTACCAGCCGTTCGCCGACGTGCTCGCCGCCCATCCCAAAATCCGCATGTCCATGCACTTCTCCGGCATCTTGCTGGATTGGTTGGAAGCCAAGCGCCCCGACTACATCAAGGGCCTGCGCACGCTGGTCGAACGCGGCCAGCTGGAAATCCTGGGCGGAGGCTTCTACGAGCCCATCCTGCCGGTCATCTCCGACGCACATAAGGTGGGGCAGTTGCGCAAGCTCTCCAAATCGGTGGAGCGACTGTTCGGCAAGGCCCCGCGGGGCATCTGGCTGGCGGAACGCGTCTGGGAACCCACCTTGGTCAAGCCCATCTCCGAAGCCGGGTTGGAGTTCGTACTGCTGGACGGCAGCCACTTCAAGATGGTGGGGAAGACCGACGCCGACATGGACGGCTATTTCCTCTCCGAGGATCAGGGCCATACCCTGAAGCTTTTCCCCATCCACGACGTGGTGCGCGACTATATCCCGTTCCGGTCGGTGGACGAGGTGACGGATACCCTGCTGCGCCTCGATGACGAAGGCCGCGCCAAAGGGGTCCATGACGTGCAGGTGGTCTTCGGCGATGATGGGGAGAAGTTCGGGGATTGGCCCCAAACCTTCGCCACCGTTTACACCGATCGTTGGCTGCACCGTTTTTTCGAAAAGGTGGAAACCCTGCCGGATCGCATCCGCGTCTGCCAGGTTTCCGAAGGCCTCAAGCCCGAGAAGAACCTGGGGTTGGTCTACCTACCGCCCGCCTCTTACTCGGAGATGATGGTGTGGGCCCAGGATGCCCGCGACATCCCGAAGTTCCGCAGCGTCCAGAACCATATCATCGAGCGGGACGGCAACGACGCCGCCAAGTTCCTGCGCGGCACCTTCTGGCGCAACTTCTTCAACAAATACGCCGAGAGCAACCAGATCCACAAGCAAGGCATCCGCCTCGCGCAATTGCACGATCGCGTGGCCGCATCCCTACCGGGCTCCGCGCCGGACGAGGCGCTGGAGCATATCTGGCAGTCGGAATGCAATTGCGCCTACTGGCACGGGGTGTTCGGCGGCTTGTACCTGCCGCACCTGCGCTTCGCCCTGTACCGGAATCTGATCCAGGCCCAATGCATCCTGGACGCGGCCGCCCTGGTGGGCAAGGAAGTGCCGGCCTACGAGATTACCGATTGGAATTGCGACGGTAAGCCCGAGCATACCCTCAATTCGCCGGAAGTCTATCTGAGCCTCACCCATAACGGCGAGATTGATCAGTTCTGGCTGAAGAAGACGGCCATCAACCTGTGCGATACCCTGACCCGGCGTTACGAAGCCTACCATGATCAGGTCGGCGGCAAAGCCGAGGCGGGAACCAAACTCGAGAATACCCTGGGGGAGAAGGAAGCCAACCTCCGCGGTTACCTGGTCTATGATCGAAAGTTGCGCCACTCGCTTTCGGACATCTACCTCAAGCCCGATACCGCCCAGGCCGCGTATGCGTCCCAGGATTACGAGCCCGCGTTCGAATTCACGGCGCGTGAGACCGTGTTGGAGCGCCGTCCCAAGGAAACCGAGCTGCGCTTTTTGGGCACCGCCCGCGCCCCTGATGGCCCCCTGATCCTGGTCGAGAAATCCGTGATCCTGTCCAAGGGTTCGTCGGACATCCGCGTAGAGTGGAAGTTCGCCAATCCCGTGACCAACGCGGGCAAGCCTCCCATCGAATTCCGCTTCGGCAGCGAGGCGCTTTTCTGCCTGCTGGCCGGCAATGCCCATGACCGCTACATCGAATGGGAAGACCCCGCCGCTGCGAAGGCAGCGGGGGCCAAGGCCCCGGCGGCCCCCAGCCGCGACATCCTCGCCTCGCGCGGGGAGATGTTGGGCGTCAACCGTGCCGTGATCACCGACGAGTGGCTCAAGCTGCGTTGCGAAGCCCGCTTTTCGGGCGCCGGTCGCGCCTGGCGGGACGCCATCGAGACCGTAAGCCAATCCGAAGGCGGGTACGAGCGCGTCTACCAGGGCACCGTGCTCATCCCGGTGTGGGATATCAAGCTGGCGGCAGGGGCCGAAGGCGCCGCATCCCTTTCCATCCAATTCCGCGAAGGGACCTAGTACCAATGGTCACCAAAGAACTTACCGTCATCAACGATTCGGGAATCCATGCCCGCCCGGCCGCGTTGATAGTGGAAACCGCCACCAAGTTCCAGTGCAACGTCATTTTCATCAAGGACGGCATGCGCGCCAACGCCAAGAGCATCATGAACATCATGCTGCTGGCGGCCGAGCCCGGCGCCGTCATCCGCGTCGAGACCGAAGGGCCGGATGAGAACGAAGCCCTGGAAGCCATCGAATCACTGTTCAATTCCAAGTTCAAGTACGACTAGGGGCTGCTGAAT
>JAHFCH010000200.1 GCA_023249635.1 Fibrobacterota bacterium | reverse complement strand
AGAAGGTTTAAGGTCTAATGTTAAAGGATTAAGGTAGGGGGTGGGCCGAAGGGCCCGCTTTCTGTTTATAAGCCTAAATTTCGCTGAGCGTTACCCCCACCTTAAACCTTAGACCTTAAACCTGCCGAAGAAGCGCCCCATAACCGCCCATCATGGGCTTTCCCCCTCCCTTTTTACTAAATTATCCCCCGTTTCCCGGGGCATCCGTCCCGGGGGGTATCCTGGGGATTCCCTTTTTCCACAGTTCAAAGGACCGATCCATGAAGCGCATCCTGTGTATCCTCCCCCTATTCGCCTTGATAGCCTGCGAAGGCAAGCGAGAGGATCGCAGCAAGGTCCTGGCGAAAATCGCCGGGACCAGCTACACCCAAAGCGACTTCGAATTCATGCTCAAGACCATGGCGCCGGATCGCCAGGCGGAATTGATGAAGGATCCGGAAGCCCGCCGCAAGCAATTCAATTTCATGCTCAAGCAGAAGCTGCAGGCATTAGCGGCGCAGAAATCGAAATACGGCAAGACGCCCACCCTGGCCGCGCGCCAGGACCTGATCGACAAGCGTATCGTCACCCAGACCTATTACCAGAGCTTCCTGGGCGAGAACGACGGCATCGCCACCGAGGAACTGAAAGCCTACTTCCAGGCCAACCCTTCCAAGTTCACCGGGGATTCGGGCAAGGTGCTCGCCTTCGACGATGTCCACACCCGCGTGGCCGATTCCGTGGTCCTTTCCAAGGCACCGCTCGACTCCTTCTACCAGGCCACCAGCAAGCGCTACGAGGCGAAGGCCGGCTGCGACATTTCCCTTATCCAAACCAAGGATCGCAAGACCGCCGATGAGGCCGCCAAGGCCATCGCCGGAGGCATGGATTTCGGCGAAGCCTCCGCCAAGTGGTCCATCCACGAAGCCAGCAAATCCAACCACGGCAAGCTCGGCCGCCAGGTCAAGGGCGAGACCATGTGGGAACTCGGTTCGCTGAACGCGGACAGCCTGTTTTTCAACGACGCCACCAAGCTCAAGGTCGGCGGCGTTTCGCGGCCCGTGAAGAAGGACAGCACCTGGCTGTTGATCAAAGCCGATGCCTGCACCCCCCAACAGATTCCCGCCCTGGAAACCGTGCGCAAGCAGGTGGGCGACGATTACCTGGCCCAGTACAAATCCAAGCTCTCGGACAACGCCCTCGTCAAGCTCAAGGCCAAGTACGACGTCAAGCTCAAGAGCGAGAAGGATAGCGTGTCCCAGGTCGAGCTCGAGAAGTACTACCAGTCGCATAAGGACGCCTACTTCTCCCCGGAAACCTACGAGGTGCTCCACATCGAGTCGAAAAACAAGGACCTGCTGACGAAGCGCGCCAAGGATCTGAAAGACCTGGACGCGTTCAAGAAGGCTGCCGCGCAGATTTCCGAGAATACCTGGACCAAGCCCGCCCAAGGGATGATCGGCGTCATCAAACGCGACCATTGCCTCCCGGACGGCATCGGCATGATGCCGAACCTGTTCTCCTCCCTGGATACCCTCAAGCCCGGCCTGGTCCCCGGCCCCATCCAGAATCCCGATACCAAGAAGTGGCACCTGTTCTGGCTGTCGCAGAAGTTCCCGAAGCAGGCCAAGGCCCTCGATCGCGTAAAGGCGTTGGTCAAGCAGGATTACAAGTCCGAGAAGACCAATACCGTCAGGGCCGACGATACCTTGGCGATATACGGCAAGGGCAAGGTCATCCGCGAGAAGGACGTGATGTTCCTCCGGGAAGAGATTCCGGCGCATATGCAGGATCGCTACACCCGCGAAGCCCTGGTGGACTACCTGCTCACCTGGGAGTTGGCGACCATGGAAGCCAAGGCCCTGGGCATGACGGAAGAAATCAAGATGATGGCGCAGCGCGAAGAGAACCGCATCAACTACTGGGCCCAGATCTACCAGGATTCCATCCTGGCCCGCACCGCCGGCCTGGACTCGGCCACGCTCAAGAAAACCTTCGAGGCCAACCGCCCCTGGTTCACCAAGGATTCCGCCGAGAAAGACTACCACAAGTTCGTGCGGGACATCGCCGCGTTCCTGACCCTGGACTCCAAGGATCTGGATATCGAGTACCGGACCAATCCCGAACGTTATCGCCGCGACACGGTGGCGCTCAGCTTCGACGAGTCCAAGTACGATATCTTCCAGAACCTGAAGGGCGAGGCATACAACCGCGCCGACGAAAAACAGACCGACCGGCTGGAGCGCGAATTCCAGGTAGTGGTGATTGACCCTTCCCTGCTGCCGCCCAAGATCAAGAATCCGCAGGAAGCCTACAAGCAGGCACAGAACCTGCATTACGATCGAAAGCTTGATCAGGCCGTGGACCTTTACCAGCGCCTGCGCAACGAGTTCCCCAAGGTGGAGACCCTGCAGGATTCCATCTGCTTCGGCTTGGCGCAAATCTATATCGAGCAGGAGAAGTACCAGCAGGCCTTGGGCGAATACCGCCGCCTGTCCTACCTCTATCCCAAGAGCAGCAACAATTACAAGGCCATGTTCATGGTCGGCTTCATCCACGCCGAACATCTCAAGAACGATACCGCGGCCGTCCGCGCTTTCGAGAAGATGCTGGCCCAGTACCCCTCCAGCGACCTCTCCGATGACGCCGATTGGATGATCCGGAATATCCGCAGCGGAGGCAAACTGATGCCGGTATTGGAAGGCGATAGCGGCTACGTGGCTCCCGATTCCACCGCTTCCGCGGCGGCGCATGCCAACGACAGCGCCAAGTCCGCGACGCCCGCCAAGGCACCGGCCGCGGCCAAGGCTCCCGCAGCAGCTCCCAAAGCCGCGCCCGCAAAGACCGACTCGGCGGCCGCCAAGAAATAACCGCCTCACCGCGGTTCCCACCCCAAGGGGAGGCCTCACAGCCTCCCTTTTTTCATACCCCCAAATTACTGCGCCCAAGGTTCACAATTGTGAATCGGTCTGACGCGCATGGGCGTATCGCCGAAGCAATTCCTGCCTTCCCACTTCGCGTCCCATACCCGTATTCCTTTGATTTTGGCCCCAGACCTCTGCGCGGATTTGGGAATTATCCGGCGCTTGCGTGTTTTTCGGTAAGAAGCGGAAAGCATAGCGTCGACGTGTTATCGCGGCCCGCGTAAAATCGCCCGGCGGTAGAATTAGGCCAGGACATCCAGGAGAGAAATTCATGCAGATATCCAAAGCCTTGCTCATCGCGGGAATCGCAGGCGCGGCCGTTTTCGGCCAGGCGCAGCAGAAGGTGGGTTGGTCCACGGGCTATTACGCCGGCTGGGCCCAGAGCGGATATCCGGTAACGAAGATCAATTGGAAGTCATACACCCACATGTGCCATTTTTCCGCCACCCCGAATTCCTCCGGCGGCGTGAATCTATCCATGGGTATCACCGATGCGAGCGCCAAATCCTTCGTGGCCGAGGCCCATAAGAACAAGGTGAAAGCCATCCTCTGCGTAGGCGGAGCGGGCACGGGCGGCAATTTCCAATCCTCCACGGCCAACGCCACCATCCGGGCCACCCTGGTCACCAACATCCTCGGCCTCATGAGCAAATACGGCTACGACGGCGTGGACATGGATTGGGAGGAGATCGGCGGCAAGACCCAGCAGTACCAGGATCTGCACAAGGACCTGCGCGTGGCGATGGACAAGATGGATCCCAAACCGCTGTTGACCGTAGCCATGGCCAATTACATCGCGGCTTCCTGCGGTCCCATCAACCAGGTCTTCGATCAGATGAACAATATGTGCTACTGGACCCACGCCACCGGGCTCGCCAACGATTTCAAGGCCCTGATCGACAAAGGCATCCCCAAGTCCAAAATGGGCGTGGGCATCGGATTCGACTATGAGGAAGGCAACCCCGAAGTGGATTGCGACCCGACTTCGGTGAAGCAGAAATGCGACTACGCCATCGCCAACGGATACGGCGGCGTGATGGTCTGGGCCATCGAGAAGGACCTGAAGCGATATAATGGCCAAGAGCCCAGCCATGCCGCCTTGCTCCCCTACGTTCCCCTCCCCGGCTCGGTGGGGCTGATGGGCCCCAGCTTCGCATTGGCCGCGGCGGAAGCCTTTTCCATGACCATCGCCGAAAACGGGCCTTCCGCCCGGCCCGTCATCACCTATATGATTCCTTCCGCGGCCGCGTTGGCGGGAACCCTGGTGGACGTGGGCTTATACGGGTACGATGGCCGGATGGTCCGTACGCTGTTGCGCGGCAAGGCGGGAGCCGGAGCGCATACCCTGGTATTGGACTCCCGTGTCAGACCCGGTGCCTACGTGGTGAAACTTTCCGCCGGCCCCGATGCGGCCGCCAGCGCCCTCATCGTCAAGTAGAATTACCGCTTCCGGGACGAAGGTAGCGATATAGGGTTTCCCGGCACGCCCGATCGAATCCCCAAGCCGCGAGTTCGGCGAGGGGGATACCCTCCCCGGCTTCCCCGTCCTCCCCGCCTTCTCTGTTCAATCCCTCCGGTATTTCCAAGCCGACCTCGTTGCATCCCGAAGCACGCGCAGCCTGTAAGCGGGCGGCGAGCAAGGCTCCGCGCATCCCGTGCGCCCGCCCATCCAAAGGCACGGCCTCGAATGCCAGGGAGCACGCGGACCCTTCGACGAACATGGAGGCCGCACCGGCCATCCGCCCGTTCACATAGGCCCCGAAATGCCGCCATCCCGTCGCCTCCCGCATCGAGGCGATCCAAGCCGCGGCCGCCGCGGGCAGCCCGAGTACAGCGGATATCAGTCCGGTATGGGAGTCGAGCTCCGACGCGGGGATGGCGCCGACCCTGAACGCGTGTACGGAATGGAGTGATACGGGGTGGGATACCAAATCCAACCGGGCGGAAACGCGCATCCGGGATCCGTACAGATCCAAGCCCTGATCCAAGAGCCAAGCGCCGGCGCGCGCGCCAGTGGGACTGGTCAGCACCGGAAGCACCGCCTGACTGGCCCCGCCCGCACGTACCCAAGCGAGGGCACGCACCAGCAGTTCGAAAGAGTCTGGGGCCCGCCCCAGGCCGAGCACCCGGTTAAGGGCAGGAACATCCACCCGCGGTGCGAATCCCGCGAACAAGGGGCCGTGCTCGAAAGACCGCAGGCCCAGCTCCTCGCGGACTTGCGGCGGGGCGAAACAAAAGAGCGCCTGATAGGCGCGATCGCAAATCCGTTCAGCG
This sequence comes from Fibrobacterota bacterium, assembly GCA_023249635.1. Lineage (GTDB taxonomy): Bacteria > Fibrobacterota > Fibrobacteria > UBA11236 > UBA11236 > Chersky-265. The sequence goes on along the minus strand of JAHFCH010000200.1, from coordinate 6,561 downwards.
GGTCGGGCGGACATGGGGCGCTCCTGGCGAAAAGGGGAGGCGGGCGCCTCCCCTTGGGTTACGTGGACGTTACGTCTGCCGGAGTTAAGTTCAGCGGGTCTTGGCCATGCCCTTCTTGGGCGCCGGGGCCGAGGCCATGGACTTGGAGATGCGGGCGAGGTCGGCGCGGAATTTGGGCAAGTCCACCTGCAACCCATTCATGAGGGTGCTGAATTCGCGGGTCAGGGCGCCGATGGCGATGGCCTCGTAGATCTCGGCATCGCTGGCGCCATCAAGCTTCGCGAACTCGGTATCGGCGATGATGCAGAACTTGCACGGGATCTGGGAGGACACGGCCAGGCTGGTCAGGTCCTTGTACTTGCCCGGGATAGCCGAAGCGGGATTCATCTCCAGGTCGCGGAACACCTTGTAAGCGCCCGGCAGACCGGCCTCGGGGAAGCGCTTCAGGAAATCGGGAGCGAAGCCGAAGTTCTGGGTCGCGTCGGCGAGGGCGCTCTTGGCATCCACCACTTCAATGGGAGCGGGCGGAGGGGTTCCCGAAGCCATGGCCTTGCGGATGTTCTCGGTAACCTGCTTGATCTCGGCGCGGAACTTCCCCTCGTCGGTCTGGATGCCGTTGAACCAGGTGGACCAGTGGCGGGTGAGGCCGGCAAGGGCTACGGCTTCCTTCACCTCGTCGGCGGTGGCGCCGGAGAGTTTCGCGAAAGTGGTGTGGGCTTCGATGCAATATTGGCAGGGAATCTGGGCGGCCACGGCCAGGCCGATCATTTCCTTGTACTTGCAGGGGATGGCCGTCTTGTCGCTGACTTCCAGGGCCTTCATTTCCTCCCAGGTGCCGGGCAAGGCCAGGGCCGGGATTTCCTTGAAGAAGGCGGGTACGAATCCGAAGGTCTTCTCGATATCGGCGTAGGCCGCGGCCACGCCGGGGTCGGCTTTGGCGGTTTCGGCGCGGGCGGGGGCGAACAGGGCGGTGGCGGCCAGGGCCAGGGAGCTGAGGATGCGGATGGACTGCTTCATGATGATTCTCCTTCCAGAGGGTTTCGGTTCCCATCGGGCCGCCGTTCCCGGCTCTGCCCGTTGTCTGGAAGTAAAGATATCGGCCGGGCGTGGGCGCCAGCGTGGATGCCACCGTGGAAATTACAGGGGGAGGTTGAGCCCCATGGCCAGTTCTTCGGCGCGGCGCAGGATGCGGGTGGGCAGGCTGGCAGGGGAAAGCATGGCTGGTTGCAAGGCCTGCCAATGGGAAAGGGCCTGATCCAATCGGCCATCGCGCAAGGCGGCGAGGCCCATGAGTACCCGGGCCCATGAGGGTTCCCAGGTGCGGCCGAGCGGCTCGCAGCGTTCGATGGCTTCACGGCAGCGGGCATCGATATCGGCGGTCCGCTCCGCCGCCAAATCCTGCTCGCACCAGAAAAGCAACAGGTAGGAAGTCATCACCTTGCAGTTGAAGGAACGGAGTGGGATCAATACCGCCTGGAACAAGGCTTCCGCATCCGGTTCGCCCAGGAGACGCTTCGCCATCGCATCGATGACCATGGGGAAATGGAAATCCGCCTTCTGCTTGACCCATTCCCCCAGGGCGGCAACCTTGCGGGACAGGGCGAGCGCATCCACCGGATTCTCGGATTCGATTTCCACTTGCGCCCAAAACAGGAAATTATAATGCTCAATGATCTGCCAATCCTTACCGCCCAGATGCGGCGAACTCCGCTTCAAGTACATGCGCGCATCGTCGTAGCGCGCCTCGCGGAAAGCGAGCATGGCTTGGCTGGCATCCACCAAGGGCTCGTACAAATTGTTCTCCTGGCAGATACGGGCGGCCTGTTGGACGAGTTGGCGTGCGCGGGGCAACTCCTGATCGGTGGCGTATAGGCAAGTGGCGGTATCGGCCAAGGTATAGGCTTTCAGCCGGGGTTCCGTAATCTCCTGGCTGAACGACTCCGCTTGCATTACGGCTTCGAATACCGCTTGCGGCTGATCATTCAGGTACCTCATATTGGCGAGGCCACCCAGAATCCACACGAGCGCCTCTTGGGCGGCCGCCTGCCTGGCCTTGGCCGCCAGCCGCAGCAAGCGCGCATCCAATCCTTCCGGGAATCGCCCGAGGCTGCTACCCACGTTGTTGATCAGCATGCATAGGCCTTGGATGTATCCCCATTGTCCGGCCTGCTCCGCCAGTTCAAAGCCGCGTAGAGCCAAACTCTCCGCCTGTTCGAAAGCGTAAAGGCGCGTGCAATGCATTCCGCCCTCAAGGCAGGCTTCCGCCGCCAGCAGGGTCTCTCCCCCGGCTTCCGCATGCCCCGCGATTTCCTCCCACCCGCGCGCCAGCGTGAAATGGTCGCGCAGGACCTGGGCCACGTGGGCGTGCATACGCGCCAGCCTGGGCGCGGACAAGGAGTCGCGTAGGCGTTGGCGGATGAGATCATGGCCGAACAGGTATTCCATCCCGCCCTTGCCCTCTTCTACCCGCACCAGGCCCTGGGTTTCCAGTCCATCGAGGCGATTGAGGAGATCATGCACGGAAAGATCCATCAACCTTTCCAGCAAGGCGGGCGAAAGGCCGCGTCCGACCAAAGCGGCCCATTGCAGAATCTGCCGGCCCTCGTCCCCGGCCATGCGGATGCGTTCGTCCAACATGGCTTCCAGCGAGGCGCGCGAGCCTTTATCATCGCTTGCCCCTTCCAGGGCCAAGGCCAGGGAAGAAAGCGGATGGCCTTCGCTGCGGGCGAAGATTTCGGCGGGATCACGTTTCGATCCCGCCTGGCGCAGCAGGAGGGCGGTTTCCGCGGCATCGAGCGGACCGACGTCCCATTGGGAAACCATGCCTTCGCGACGCAAATGGGTAAGCAGGGCTTCCAGGGGCCCGTTCATGGGCGCGGCCACGCTGCGCATGGAGGCCAACATCAGGGCGAAGGGCTTTTCCTTGCCCCGCAACAGGTAATGCAAAAGGCCCACCGAAGCGGTATCCAGCCAATGCACGTCGTCCAGGATCAATGCCAGGGGCTTTCCCTTGCCGGCCTTGGCGAGCCAAGCGCGCATGGCCAGATGCAAGGTATCCGGATCAAGCCGTCCGGAATCCGGCCCTTCGGCCGATCGCAATAAAGGGCAATCGCCGTTATCGCGCAGCGCGGCCACGGCATCGATCCAGGGGCCGAAGGCCCGGCCCCGCTCGGCTTCGAAAGCGCGGCCGCGCAGGCGCAGCCATCCCTTCGCGCCCAGCTTTTCCGACATCTCCTCGAGCAACCGGGTTTTGCCGATGCCGGGTTCCCCGCACAGCAATTGCAGTTTACCGGCTTCTTTGCCGTCCAACAAGGCGTCGAAGCGCGCCAACTCGGTCTTGCGTCCCGCCAAAGGCGGACGGGAATGCGCCGGAGCCTCATCCCCCTCGACCGCGGCCGGGCCCTTCGCGCTGCCGGCCGGGGCGGCGTTCGCGGCGGATTTCCCCGGGGTAACCCGCGCGATACGTCCCACGGACACGCGGGCATTCTCGAGCGCGGTGTCCGGCTCGCCGCCCTGGTTGCGCAACATCTGCACGCAGCGTTCGTAATGGGAAAGGGCCTCGCGCTTGCGCCCCAAGGCCGAGAGCGCTTCGATCACGGCCGCATGGGGGCGCGAATCCAGCGGATCCTGCTGCACCCACAGATGGCCGACCCGTACCTGCGACTCCGGTGAATCGGCATGGCGCCGGAGCAATTCGCCGAATACCGAGGCCCGTGCCTGGGACAACGATTTCTCTTCGCCCAAGCGCCAATTCTCGAACCGGAAGGCGTCCGCTACTTCCAGGTCGGAGAGGAAAGGCCCGGCCAATCGCGTCACGGTGGTTTCCAACTCCTCGGTGCCGGCAGATGCCGCCGAGGCTGCGAGCTCGCGCAGGCGTTTACCGTCCACTTCGCAAGTAGCCGGATCGATCCAGAGGCTGTCCCCGTCCGTGATCACGCGATTGATCCCGCCCGCGTCCAGCACGGGCCGCAGGCGGGAAAGGCACCAGCGCAAAGCGGCGCGGGGTTCAGGGGTTTCGGCCCAAAGCAGTTCGCACAGGCCCGCGCGATGCTGGGGCCGGGTGGCGCAGGCCAGAAAGGCGAGCAAGGCCCGGGATTGGCGCGAAGGAGGCAGGGGCAGGGATTCCTCCCCAAACCACGCGCGCAGTCCTCCAAGGGTCTGGATGCGCAAGGTGCCGATGGCGGTGGCCGTGACCAGGAGGACTCCTTTTCCGGAATTCGCTGCGTAGGTCCGGAAACCGTAAAACTAGTTACAAGGCCGCCCGGGGCGTCCCTCTCCCGCGATTGCCCATGCCCGCTTGACCCCAAAAACCCCAGCTTTCGCTTAGGGCCAATAAGCAGGATTCCAGGCCGGTGCGCAAGTTCGGCCTTCTGCCGCGCCTTGCAGGCGGTACATTCGTCCCCGGGGGCGCATGGTCAACATTTTCGATTTCGACGATTACCGGCAGTACCTGCGCACGGCCTACGAAGAACGCAAAGCCACCGATCGGAAATTCACCCATCGCTTCATCGAGCGTCAGGCCGGGCTGAAATCCTCCGGGCATTTTGCCCAGATACTCCAAGGCAAGGTCAACATCTCGACCCACCTGATAGGGCGCTTCGCCGAAGTCATGGCCCTCCGCAAGCGCGAGTCGGAATATTTCGAATGCCTGGTGTTGTATTCCCAGGCCAAGACGCATGAAGAAAAGAAGCGCTACTTCGAAAAGATGATCGGGTTCCGGGAAACCCGCATCCGCAGCTTCGATCCCGACCAGTACCAGTTCTTCCAGAAATGGTATTACACCGCCATCCACGTTCTCCTCGATGCCTTGCGCTTCCGCGGCGACTACAAGGCTTTGGGTCGCAAACTCTCCCCACCGATAAGCGGGGAACAAGCCAAGGAGGCCATCGATCTGATGCTGCGCCTGGGGCTGGCGCGCAAGCAGGCCGACGGTTCCATAGCGCGCTCGGAAGAAGTCTTGAGCACGGGCTATGAGGCCGACTCGGTAGCATTGCGCACCTTCCAACTGGAGATGATGGACATCGCGCGCGGCGCCCTGGATCGCTTCCCGCGGCAAAAGCGCAATTTCTCCACCTTGACCCTGAGCATCAACGAGGAAACCCAACTCGCCATCCAGGACGAACTGCGCCTGTTCCGCCGCAAGGCATTGGAGCTCGCGCGCAAATGCCAGCAAGCCGACAGCGTATACCAATACAATATCCAGGCCTTCCCATTGGCCTTGCCTTTCGAGGACGGCAAGGCATGAAGCGGAGAAAAACCGACAAGCGCGGAGTTTCCTTAGCGGTCACGGTCACGGCCTGCGCCCTTGTGGCCTGCCAACCGGGAGGCGGCCGCATCGCCGGCGGCGGCATCGAAACCGAGACAATCACGATAGCGGGAACGGTGACGGATCCCGCTGCGGCGGGAGCGAAGCCGGCAGCCGGAGCGCGCATCGCCATCCGTTCCGTGGAATTCCTGCAAGGCCCCCGCACCCTGCCCTCCCCAACCACGCGGGATACCTTGACCTCGGCCCAGGGTAGCTTCCAAGTTACCGGTCTGCCGCGCAGCGAGTACGCCGTGGAAGCCACCCGCGGCGATTCCCTGGGCTGGTTCCGGCGCATCGCCCCTTCCCAATCCGACCTGGCATCCCTGCAGGGCGCCCTGGAGCCGATGGGCGCGGTAACCGGCCGGGTACCCATGCCCGAGAGCGCGGCGGTGTTCTATGTGCAAGCCTACGGGATCGCGCGGCGGGCCCGCGTCGCCGTCGACGGCGGCTTTTCCTTGCCGCTGGCCGAGGGTGAGTACGTGGTGCGGCTCGCATCCGAATCCGGCAAATACCTGTCCCTGGAATTCCCCCACCTCAAGATCGCGGCGGGCCTGGCCACGGCAATCCCCAACCTCTCCCCGGACGATCTGCTGCCCAAGCGCGCCGTGCCGGTGCTCTTCGACAACAACCTGGCCACGGGCCTGGATGACGCGGTCGCCATGGCCGTGCTGCATGCCTTGGCCGACAATGGCGAGATCCGCATTTTGGCCATGGCCTCGGTATCCGGATCGCTGACGTCGGCCCCTTCGCTCTCGGCCATCAATAACTGGTACGGCCGCCCCGAAATCGCGGTGGGCCGGCGCAGCGAGGCCACCGCCCGCGCTTCCGATACCGCCGCGTCACCGGATCACTATCCCTACGATGATTACCTGGCCGCCCATTATCCGCATGCCGATTCCTTCCCCACTCCGGTGGAAGCCTATCGGACCGCGCTTCAAGCCGCGGAAGATTCCTCCGTGACCCTGATCGTCGCGGGCTCCCTGAGCAATGCCTATGATCTGCTGGTCGCCGATAGCGCGCTGGTGGCGAGGAAGATCAAGCGTCTGGTGGCGCTGGGAGGGGTCTATCCTTCGGGGTTGGATCTGAATTTCAAAGGCGGACTCGGCGGGGGCCCTTGGCCCAACGCGACGGCGGGCGTATTGGATCGCTGGCCGGGAAGCATCACCTTCCTCGGCACCGAACTGGGCAAGGGCGTGGCCACGGGGTCATGCCTGGAAGAAACCCCGGCGGACAATCCCGTGCGCAAAGCCGCCGAG
>JAHFCH010000323.1 GCA_023249635.1 Fibrobacterota bacterium | reverse complement strand
GAAAGTTGAAGCGGAACCTGAAGCAACCCCGGAGCCCAGCGCGCCCGAAAGCCAACGAGGCTGAAGCGGCCGAAGAGGTCGTTGGCCTGCGTGGCATCGAATTGCTGCGCGAAGAACGGCTCGTCCTTGCGGATCTCGATCTTTCCATCCGGCGCGGCCAGCATTGGGTGCTGCTGGGCCCCAACGGCAGCGGCAAGAGTTCGCTCCTGGGTATGCTGCAGGGTTTGCTATGGCCCCAAGAGGGCGAGATCCGCGTGCTGGGCAACCTTTTCGGCGCTAGTGATCTTTCGGAAATGCGCCGGGTGATCGGCTGGGTCGGGAACGAAATCGAGCCCGAGTTCCCCGCCTGGCAGACGGTGGAGGAAATCGTCTGGTCGGGCGGCGTAGGCACGGTGGGGCTCCGCTTTGATCAGCCTACCGTGGCGGACCGGGCCCATGCGCGGACCTTACTGCGGGCCGCCGGCATCGCGCACCTGGCCAAGCGGCGCTTCGCCTTCCTGAGCCAGGGCCAAAGGCGCATGGCCACCATCGTCCGCGCGCTGATGGTCAAACCCGGCCTGTTGATCCTGGATGAGCCCGCGGCGGGCCTGGATCCCGTGGCGCGGGAGGGGTTCCTCGCGCGTTTGGGTAAGTTGATGCGCGATCCCGCCGGCCCTTGCATCCTCTTCGTGACCCACCATGTCGAAGAGATCATCCCCCAATTCACCCATGTGCTGATGCTTAAGCAAGGACGGGCGGTGGACTTCGGGAAGATCGGGGAATGCCTGACGGAAGGGAATCTCGGGAAGGTGTTCGGCAGGGCAGTGACGTTGGTGAAGAGTGGTGGTAGATATAGACTGCGGTTGCGAGCGGGAAGTGCTTCGAAGCTGCACAGCGTTTGGCGTCGGGCGTCGGGCGTCGGGCGTAAGAAGCCGAAAAAAGCTTAGTGGTTTCCTCTCCGGCTTTTACGCCCGACGCCCGACGAGATTCACGAACAGGAGGAATTGTTTTTTTATCAAAAGTAGGTGGTCAGAGCGATCTTTACCCTTGCTTCGAACTAGGGGTAGTCGGGCCGACCGCCACCGCGGGAAGTATCCGGCGGCGGGCTGGTGTTGCCCTTTCCCTTGGCGGCATCGGCATCCTTGGCCTTGGGGGAATAATCGCCGTATACGCCATCGCTATCCTTGAGTTCCTTCAAATCGTACTTCGCCAGTTCCTCCCCGCGGTTGGCCTGCGCGACGATATGCGGGGTCACGAAGATGATCAGGTCGCGCTTGCGCGATGTCGTGGCGGTGTGCTTGAACAAGTAACCGATGATGGGGATATCCTTCAGCAAAGGGACGCCCGTCTCGGTCTCCGTCTCTTCCTTGGTGGTCAGGCCGGCGATCACGACGGTCTCGCCGTCGTTGACCACCACCGTGGTCTTGGCGCTCTGCTTCTGCAGGATGGTACCTGCGCTCGGATCCACGCGGAAGGAATTCTTTTCGGGATTCAGATCAAGCAGCACGCGGCCATCGGCCGTCACGTGCGGGGTCACCGTCAGGGAGGTGCCCGCGTCCTGGAGCTGGATGGCCTGGCGGCCGTTGGCGTCGAGCACGCGGATGGGCACCTGTTCGCCCATGAAGATGCGCGCCTCGGTATTATCGATGGTCGTGATCTGGGGCTTGGCCAGCACTTCGCCGCGTAGGTTCTTCACCAGATTGGCCACCGCGATGGCCAGGTTACCGTTCAATAGCCCGAAAGCGAATTGCGTGGTCGCGCCCGCGACTCCGCCTACGATGGTCGCTCCCTGGCTGCTCGAGGTGGCGGCATCGCCGCCTGAGCTACCGCCCTGGGCGCTCTGGTTCGAGCTGCCCAGCATGCTGAAGTCCGACTTGACGGTGGGAAGCTTGCCCGGGGAGTTCTGGAGGGGATCAATGGACCCGTTCCCCACGCCGAACTGCCAATCCACGCCCACTTCGCGCAAGGCGTCGGCGTCCACCTGGATCAGCTGCGCTTGGATGTTCACCTGGTAGGTTTCGATATCCAGATCCCGCACGGCGGCGCGGATCTCATGGATGTTGGCGCGGGTATCGAACACCAGCAAAGCGTTGTTGCGTTCGACCACGTTGACGCGGCCGCGCGGCGAGAGCAAACCCTTGATGGATTCCTCCAGGTCCTTGGCCTTGGCGTTCTTAAGCTTGATGATGTCCCGCATCAGCGGCGCCATGGAACCGGCCTGCTGCAGGGCGGCGGCGTTCTCCACCGAGGATTTGTTGAAGTCGGCCACGTTCTGGACGTAGAGGTAGTTATCCTCGACCAGGTACTTGAGGCTGTACATCTGGCACAGGATGAGCATGGTCTCCTGCCAGGTCTTGTCGGTAAGCTGCAGATTCACGTTCTGGCCGGCGACATTCGGGGCCACCACGATATCCACGCGGCCGGAAGCCGACAAGGCCTTGAAGGCGGAACGGATTTCCATGTTGGAGAAATTGAAATTCTGCCGGTGGTTGGAACCGAGCGCGGCCTGGGCCGGCGGGGCTTCCTGCGCATGCGCGGCCACTGCCAGGCACGCCGCCAAGAAGGCGCCCCGGAGGATTCGAGAAGTCATTTTTTGGCCCCTTCCTTCGCTGTATTCGAGGAAACCAGTTTCAGGCTGTACGATCGCGAAATTCCGTATTCGCTGATGTCGAAGGTGACCGCATCATGCGAGATGCGCGCCACCCGCCCGTTGTGAACCGGATCCCCTTCCTTGACCGTGTATGAAACCCCCGCCTCATGGTTGTGCTCAAGCACCGCCATGGGTTGGGACGATTGCCAGATGATACCCACCACCTTCATCTGATCGATGTCGATGCCGTTGTCCGCAGCGCCCTGCTCCACGGGAATGAAGGGGTCGCGGCGGCCATAGCTGTTGTAGCTCACCCGGTTCTCCTCGGGTTCGATGCGCTTTTTCTCTTCTTCGGCCGCCAGCTTCTCGGCGGCGAGCTTGTTGGCCAACTCCGGATTGTCGGCGATGGCGAGCTTGGGCGCTCCCATGCCCGCTCCCTGCGGCTGACCGGCGTCGGGTTGACCGCCCTGCATGGCCTTTCCGGTGCGGGTGGCTGCGGCCGCCTCCTGGATTTGATCGGGAGGCGCCTGGGTGGACGCTTGCGCCGCGGCGGCGGCTTTCGCATCCGCCTTGGCCTGGCGGTCGGCTTCCTTCTTGGCCTGTTTCTCGGCAAGCTTGCGCGCGGCCTCGGTAGCGAGGGAGTCGGCGCGGTGGGCCTTCGCCTCGACTTTGGCCTTGGCTGCGGCCTCGCGGGCGATGGCGGCCTCGAGCTTGGTCTGCTTGGCCGTGATACGATCCTGGATTCCCTTTTCCTGGGCCGCGGTAATCTCATCGGCGTATACGGCTTCGCCGACGCGGATATATCCGGTATCGTTACCCGATACCACGCGCAGGTTCCCGCCTTTGGAATCGAGCTTCTCGACCTTTTCGCCCAAAGGAATCTTGCGGATCAATTTACCCTTGGGGCCGGGTTCGCTCTTGAGCGA
>JAHFCH010000022.1 GCA_023249635.1 Fibrobacterota bacterium | reverse complement strand
TGGCGGTAATCCAGGGTTGTTCTTCCATTTTCAAGGTCATTTGGGATTGTTACCTTTCCGCGCTGTAATCCGGTTCCTTTTTCTGGGAGCCCGGTCGGTACCTGCGGCCAATAGTAGTAAGCGAGGCGGAATTGGGAAGAGTCGGCACGGGAGCTTGGATTATCGCCTTTACGGCAGTCATAGGGTTATCCCGGCAGGCTTCGGCGGGGGAGGGCCTGTGGAGCGTTGGGCTGCGTACCCAAGGCTTCTACGATTTCGAGCCCGGCCAGGACCTTTTCATGGGTCCGGAAATCGGCTATTCCAATTATCACCTGGCCAGCCACAAATTGCAGCTTAAGGCCGCCTACCTCACCAGCCGCTTGGAACAATCCTTCCGGTCCAATATCCTGCGCCAGGATTATTTCCTCTTCTCGCCGATGTGGCATTTCCGCCGCAACAACTTCTTCGATCCCACCTTGCAAACCGACCTGGGCTACTGGCGTTTCGACACGGAAATTCTCGGGGACGCCGTAGCGAACGACAGTTGGTTGGCCGCGGTCCAGGTCGGTTTCAGCCTTAACCTGTTCCAAGGCGAGTACGGGCTCAATTACCATTTCGGGTACAACTTCATCACTCCGGAATCGTCCATGATCTTGCCTGGGGTGTTCGGAGTGGAATTTTGGGGGATGCTGTGATGGTGCCGTTCCGCCCCGTGCGCGCGCTGATGGCGCTTTCCCTGTTGGTCGCGGCCTGCCAGATCGTGGAAACCCAATGCGACAAGGAATGCCAGGATGACGCTTGGCTCGATAGCGGTCTGAGCCCTGACAGTTGCGGATTCGATTCCAACAAGACCTGTCTGGTCTCCCGCCGGGTTCCCGCCCTCAGTGATTCTGAAAAAGCGGCGTTGCCGGTAGTGGTGGCCGTACATGGGTACACCGCCAGCACCTATGAGTGGGAGGAGTTCCGCAACTACGCGGAGGATACGGGCAAGGCCCACGCAAAGGTGCGCGTCTCCCTGGTGCTGCTCGGCGGGCATGGGCTCAGCCTCGACGCTTTTCTCAGCAGCTCCTGGAAGAGCTGGGGCGTACCCATTCTTAGCGAATACGATAGCCTTGCCAAGCAGGGGTACAAGAACATCAGCTTCGCCTGCGCTTCGGCGGGATGCGCCTTATTGATGCAGTACATCAGCGATGGCGCCTTCAAGGCGAGGCAAGCCCCCAAGCATATCTTCATGATTGATCCGTTCGTGGTACCGGCTTCCAAGGCGCTGTCCCTGGTCGATCTGGTCGGGCCTGTCCTGGGGAACGCTCCTGACCAAGGCAATTCCATCGAAGTGAAACACTGGTATACCAGCCGCCCGCAAGAGACCTTGCAAGAGCTGTACGAGTTGGCGAACCTGGTCAAGAACCGTTTGGAAGACGGCTTCAAGTTGCCGAAGGGCACCCTGGCCAAGGTCTATAAAAGCAAGCAGGACAAGTTCGCCGCTCCCGTCGGCGCTTTGCTTATCTATAAGGGCATGCGGCAATCCGATGGAAGCCATATCGAGGTCGAGATGGTGGATTCCCACCTCCACGATTTTACCCGCCTGCAAGGACGGAACCTCACCGGCAACCCCTCCCCCCAGCAAAGGGCCTTGCAATTGGCCGTCTTTGACGAAATGATCGCCCGGATTCTGCCCCAGAAGCCGGGACCCCTCCCGTAACCCAGGGTGGGTCGCCGGCGCGAAGCCCCAGGCGGCGAAGCGGGTTTGTTGTTAATTTTGACCGTATTCCCGAAAAGGAGTCCACATGAAGGGTCTTCCCGCGCTTGCTCTCGGTTCCGCCCTGCTGTTCGGCCTATTCGGCTGCGGTGAGGAGTTGCGGCTGGAGCGCCGCACCGTAACCTACCCCAACGGGAAAAGCGTCCGCGAGGACTGGACCTTCACTCGGAAGCCCAATGGCGACACCCTCGAACACGGTGTCCATAAAAAGTTCTTCTGGAACGGGAGCGCCAGCGAGAGCGTCATCTGGAAGCTTGGCAAGAAGGACGGATCGGCGCAGGCCTGGTACGAGAACGGCGCCGTTAAATGGCAGAAGAGCTACGATAATGGGGCCAAGCAAGGCACCTGGCGTCTGTCCTACCTGGACGGTAAGCCCTGGATCGTAACCAACTACGCCAAGGATCAACTGAACGGAGAGGTGCAATACTGGGGCAAGGACGGGTCCGATGTCAAAGCGGGCCAATATCTGAACGGCTCATGCCAATCCGGGGAATGCGCCTTGCTGGATGCCCCGATCCTTGCCCCAGACGCGACCGCCGCCGATTCGGTCGAGGCGAGGCGGTCCTGGGAAATCGTCAAGGAATTCCTGGACTGAATCGGATCAGGCCGGCGGCGCTTCCGCTTCCGGCGTAGCGGGATCCGACGTTTCGGCAGGCTTCGGTTTGGGATACAGGATCGAAGTCTGGATCAATTTCATCACCAAGGCCCGTTTGGTATCCTCGTCGATGGCCCAGAAGATGCCTCCGAACTGGAACGCGTTGCCGGCGGGTCTGGCCCAAGTGATTTTCGCCCGGAAGGTTTCCGAGGCGCCCGGCTTGCCGAAGGTAATCGAGAACAATTCCCCGACCCGAGCGTTGGCGGCCCCTTCCAACTGGCAACCATCCTGGCTGATGTTCTGGAGCCGGGCCTCGAAGCGGCGGCCCGAGCATTCCACGTTCACGGGAAAATCGGTATCCAACCGCTGGAAGCGCCTCCGATTCGAACCCGTTACCACGGACATTGGACCTCCAGAACCCGGTATGCGTTTCCAGCATAGCACCGATTCCGGACTACATCCATGGCTTACCGTAAAGTAAGCGTCATCAAAAGGTAAAGCGGAAGCCGGCGCTGCTCTGGATCACTTCCGGCCAGCCGGGAATGACGCTATAGACGAATGAATAGCGGTCGTGGAATTTCCATTCGACTTCGGCGTCGCCGCCATACCAGATGAAACTTCCCTGGAAATCCCCCCCGGTGGGGTCGCCGAAAAAGCTGTCATGCTTATACCCGGCCACGCGGCCATACCAGTTCTGGCGCCACAGGTAGGTAGGCCCGATGCCGATGCGCAACCCCACCTTTTCGCCGATATCGTAATTGGCGCGGAAGCCCAGGTGGTAATAGCCGGCCCATAAATCCGCGCAATCCTTGTAGAGGGAGGTTGAAGCGCGCACGTATAAGAAGCGGTGCAACCTCCAGTCGACGTCCAACTGTCCGCCTATGAGCAGGACCCAAAAGGCGCGGTCATCGAGCTGGCGGGGATACCCTTCGTTCTCGCCTCCGTCCGGATGATAGCTGATGCCCGTGTACTTGAGGCCGACGCCGAAGCGCTCGGGGGCCGTCAGCGGGAATGCGGGATCGAAAGCGACGGCATGGGCCGCGGCGGTCAAGGCGAAAAGCCCCAAGGCCGCGCAGGCGAAAAGTGTTTTTTTCATGGCGGGTTCCTTCGCAGCCAAAGGTAGCAGCCGCGCAAAAGCCGCGCAAGTTGTACTTTTTGGGCCGAACCTGAAAGACGAGCCGAGGGCCCATGGATGTTACCGGACTTCCCCTCTTCTACCGCGTAAAGCGTAGCCTGCAAGGCATGCCCCCCATTGAACCGGGAGCGGCCATCGACCGGGAATGGGACCGGCTGGGTCTCGACGCCACCCTGCTCGCTCTCTCGTCCCAAGGCGCGGTTCCCCGCATCGCCCTGGGCGTCGGAAGCCGCGGCATCACCGGATTGCCCGTCATGGTCAAGCGCCTCGTCGAGCGTATCCGCGGGGCCGGAGCCGAGCCCTTTATCGTACCCGCCATGGGCAGCCACGGAGGCGCTACCGCCGAAGGCCAGCTCGAAGTTTTGCAATCCCTGGGCATCAGCGAAGCCGCCATGGGCTGCAAGCTCGAAGCCACCATGGTCACGGTCGTGCTTGGCCGCACCGCCGAAGGCCTGCCCGCCCACTTCGATGCCCTCGCCGCCCAGGCGCATGGGGTCATGCTCGTCAACCGCGTCAAGATGCATACCAGTTTTCATGGTCCTTTGGAAAGCGGCATCCACAAGATGCTCGCCATCGGCATGGGAAAGGAAAAGGCCGCCACCCTGCTGCACAGCCGCGGGCCGGACGGCCTGCGCGACGATATGCCGAAGGTGGCCCGCCTGCTTTTGGCTAAGGTCAATTTCCTCGCCGGCTTCGGCGTGGTCGAAGATGGTACCCATCGCCCCGTGGCCTTGAAGGGCCTATCGGCGGCGGAAGCGGAGGCCGGCGAGCAGGAATTGCTCAAGCTCGCCTACCGCTTGGCCCCGGGCCTGCCCTTCGCCGACATCGACGTGCTCGTGATCGATCGCATGGGCAAGGATATCAGCGGCACGGGTATGGACACCAATGTCATCGGCCGACTGCGTATCGCCGGCAAGCCCGAGCCGGAATCGCCGCGGGTCAAAGCCATCGTGGTCTGCGATCTGACGGAGGCGACCCACGGTAACGCGTTGGGCATGGGCTTGGCCGACTTCGCGACCCAGGCGCTGGCCTCCAAGGTCGACTTCCGCCTGACCGCCAAGAACGTATTGGCCAGCGGGTTTATCGAACGGGGCCGGGTACCGCTGGTGCTGGGCGATACGGCCGAAGCCCTGCGCGCCGCCCTCGACCACGTATTCCGCGACCATCCGGAGGGTAGGGCCGCGGCGCGCGTGGTGCGCATCGGGAGCACCTTGGACCTGCAGGAATTCCACGTTTCCGAAAACCTCGTAGAGGCCGCCCAGCAATTGCCGGGGTACATCGGGAGCACGGGGCCGGAGCCCTTCAATTAACCCCCGCTGCGCGTTAGGCATGCCGAAATGGGCGACGGGAATCCGCATGGGTGCGGGGTTTCTGGCGGCTTGGGCTCTTTCCGCTTGCGCTCCGCGTTACCTTATCTATTCCCCGGAAAAGTTCGCGCCTTTGGGAATCAAGGCCGCCCTCGGGGAGTTTTCCATCCAGGACGAGCGTCCCGATCAAAAAGCCATTCACATCGCTTTCTTCGAGTCTTCCAAACCCTCGATTTTCCCCAGCCCCTTGGACTCCGCCGATACCACGGCCATCCGCGAGCAACTGACCCGCAACCTGGAGGGAGGCGCGCGCACCTTCACCTTCCGCATCAATCTGCAGAAGGCGGAGGCGGGCTACCAGGCTGGTTTCATGCGACGGGAGGAGTCCGCCCAAGCCAAGCTGAAGATGGAAGTATTCGAGTCCGGCCGTAAGTTGAGCGAATGCAACGGCAGCGCCGAACTGCAACGCAAATCGCAGAAGGCTTCCGAGAAAATGCTGAAGAGGATGTTCCGGGAATCCCTGGTGTTGGCAATTTACAAATGCCTGGAAGCGGTCAAGCCGGAGTTGCAGAAGACGGGCCCGCGGAATGGGGAAAAGATATGATGAAAGGAGTTGGGAATGACCAAGGAAGAGTTCGTCGAGTGCGCGATTAAACTGTTCGGGCTATGGAATCTCGTGTTGAACGCTTCCGGAAGCGCCCTGCAGATACTCGCCAACGGGCTGGATATGAAATACCGGAGCTATTCCTCCGCGTACTATTTCATGTTCTTCGTATCCCAAGTGCTGATCGGTTGGGCCTTGCTCGTCAACTCGAAGCGCATCGCAAGATGGCTTTTCAGTTTCGATACGCCAGGGAAAGCGAACGATGAAGAGTTCTAGCTACGGGAAATCCCAAGAGGAATCGAAGGGGACTGCGTCCTTGAGACCGGCATCGGTGATTTCCTTGATGTTTCTCTCGATTACCCTTCTCGCCGGAATTCGGTGCGCCGGACCTCAGGGCGCATCCGATTCTGAAAGGCTTTTCAAGGTCGATTCCGTTAAAATCGCCGACTTCGCGGAGCGTTCGCTTCGCGGTCCGGGACCCGTGCATATAACCCGGATTCCCAGGCAGGAGAATTTCGCGGTTGCGGTGGGCATTAAAGACGGACCATGCAAAGCGAATGCTGGGGATATTATTTATCTGGCCTATAGAACGGATTCGAGCGGGCTTTTCTGGGATTGCATCTTGAGGATAGAGCACGGTAGCATCACGAAGATTCTGAAGATTAACGAGGATAACAATAAGGCTCCGGACACAATGATCAAATATTTGTTGGAACCGAATTGTAAGTGAAGGAAAAAACCGCTCGGGGGCAAACATGATCGTGCTGGTCGCGACACTCATCGCCGAAGCGGCAGTTCTCGTTCTGCTGATGATTCTGGGGCGCGGAATGAAAATCACGGGACCGATTCGAAGAAGTAGTGAAGCCAGGGCGAAGATCGTTTACGCAATCTCAGTCATCGCGCTAGTTACCGCGCTGGTTTGGACGATCAGGGCTATCGGCCACTTAGGGGATTAAGCCGCGCCCAGGGTCTTTTAACTTGTCCCCAGCTCCTTTATCAAATCATCCAATCCCACGAACCGGATCCGGTTGCCGCCCGCTTCCCTCTCGTACGGCTCTTTAACATCCTGCGCAACGAGGAAGTTCTTCCCCTTCGGATGCAGCTTCCGGAACGCCCCAATCCCCTGCGCCTCGAACCGATCCGCCGCCCATTTGCACTCAATGGCGATCGGATCCTTTCCTCTTCCCGTGATCACGAAATCCACTTCGTGGTGCGCCTTGTCGCGCCAGTATTGGATGTCCCGCCTTTGCAAGCGGCCTTGGATTTCGTTCAGTACGATATGTTCCCATAAAATACCGCGGTCTTCCGGGCGCAACTCTTTCCAGCCGCGATAGTACGCCATGAAGCCCGTGTCGAAGGCATAGACTTTCGGCGCCGAAACGATTTCCGTCGCTTTATGTTTGCTAAAGGGGCGAATCACGTGCATGACGAAAGTCGCCTCGAGAACGGAGAGATAGTTGGAAATCGTTTGCCGACTGACTTCGCAGGGTTTTGCGAAGCGGGTGGCTTCGAACATTCCTCCGCTCTGGGTCAGGAGTAGCTCGGTGAATTTCTGGAAGGAGTGACGGCGTTCCAGGCGGAAGAGCTCCTGGATGTCCTTGGCCCAATATGCGTCCATCCATTCTTGATAGTCCCCTTCGGGGATTTCGGCGTTCAGGAAGAAGGGCGGTAATCCTCCCCGTAGCATCCGATGATCCAGGTTGGCATTTCCGAATGAGGCGAGTTCACCCATAAGCATGGGGGTGAGCCATAGTTCAGCCTTCCTGCCGGCGAGCGTATCCTTGAATTTCGCCGAGGCTCCAAGTATGGATGAGCCGGTGGCGATGATTCGGGTACGCGGGAAGTGGTCGGCTGCGATTTTAAGGATCTCGGAAGGATTGTCGAGCCTGTGGACTTCATCAAGAACGAGGCGCTTGCCGTCGTGGTCGGCGAGGAACCGCTCGGGATCGGCGAGACTGCGACGGATGCTGGGAAGCTCGCAATCATAGTAGTCGATGTTAGGCAGGGATTTGCACAGGCTGGTTTTGCCGGCCCGGCGAATCCCCGCCAGCCAGATAACCGGCTTCTTTTTCCATAGGCTTTCCACGATGGAAGCCCAGATTTCTCGCTTTACCATGCGCAATCATAATAGCATATGGTATTACTATATGCAATTCTACTTGTGTTTAGTATTAAAAAGTGCTTAAAAACGTGTAATTTAGCCGTATAGTGGGATTGCCAAGGCGGGGTCGACCGGTGGTATCCGGGGCGGGTGCCGTGACGGGACCGGATCACTCGAGCGCCAGCGCCGCTTGATCCCAAGTGAACTCCACGCTTCTCACCGTGTCGAGGCTCGCAGCCCGGAAAAGCCCCACCTCCCCGATCTTGTCGCTGGTGTCATAGCCTACCGCCATCAGGCCATCGGAGCGCATGGCGTTGAGGGTAACGTAATGCTTTACGGCCGCCTGGCTATGCTCCTGGCCGGAAAGGCCCAGGCGGCGGATCCACAGGGAATCGGTGTTGGCGACCATGAATCCTTGCGCATAGCCGCGGATATCCAGGCGGCCGTTCACGCGGAGGGCCTCCCAGCGGATCCAATCCGCGTTCCAAAGGGATTCGATCTTCCCGCCGGCCAGGTCCACGCGTAGCAGCTTCTTGTCGGTGTAGGCATAGACCAGGGCCTGGTTGCCGGTGATGCCCATGGTTCCGTAGCCGGTGCGGCCGGCGACCCTTGGCCCCAGGGCATCGGAGGGATTCTCCCCCAGGGGAAGGGTGGCGGCGATGGCGGGACCGGCCGCGTCGAGCCGGATAAGACGGAAGCTCGAGCCGCCCATCAGGGCCCAAGGATTTCCTGCGACCAAGGCGAGGGCGTCCACGCTGTTGAGAGTGGGGTTGGTGAAGGTCATGCGGCCGATTTCGGCCAGGGACTCCGGATCGATGTGGATAAAGCCTTCGTAGGCATCGCCTATCCAGACGGAGTTTTCGTCGGCGGCGAGCTGGTAGGCGTGACTGCCCTGGGTGGTTTTCTGGGTCAGTTGCATCGAATCCACGCGCATGTCCGCGCGGGTCACCCGCGCCAACAGCCCTTTGTCGCAGAGTACCCATGCGTATTTGGCGGTAAGGATCATGGACTTGGGATTGCGGCTCAAGTCGGCCGAGCGGGTTTTGTCTCCCGTCTCCATATTATAGAGGGTCACGGCCGGTTTGCGGCTGGTACCGAAGGTATTCTGGCTGGCGACCCATACGGTTCCGGTCGCATGCGCTTGGGGATCGTTCTTTATCGGTTCGCCGGTGGGGTCGTCGGAGGCGCCGCCGGCGCAGGCCGAGAGGACGACCGAAGTGGTAAGCGCGAGAGCGAAGGCCGAAGCGGACGAAGCGTTCATATCGGTAACTCCCGTCGGTCGGGCGCAACCCGTCCGTGCCGACGCTCTCCATAAACGCAAGAGGGACCCGGATCCGCCAAGCCAAAGGCGGTTGGGAGCTAAAATTCCGATCCTGTGGAGGCGATAAACCCAATCCCGGCTTGCGCCTTCCCGCCGCTAATGCCATTATCAAGGGAGCCGGAGGTTCGCCATGGAAATGGATCGTGACGAGGATTGCGGAAAAATCACCTATACCATCCGCGGATCATTGGCGGGCCTCAACGAGGAGGCCGTGCAAATGTTCGGATCCGTGAGCCAGGATCTGGACGGCATCGATTCACCCATCGAAATGGATCTGAAGGCCGTTTCCTACACGGACAGCCTGGCCATCGGCCTGCTTACCGGCGTGCTATTGAAGGCGGGGGGTTTGCACCGCAAGGTGAAGATGATCAACGTTCCGGATCATGTCCGCAACCTGTTCGAGACCATCCACCTGAAGAAGGCGTTCCCGGAAGCCTACTAGCCGGGTCCTTACGCGGATGTCAATTCGCTTGAGGCCTTGAACACATTCTCGAACAACTTCTCCAGCTTGGCCGTAGGCGTGGCCGAAAAGGCCAAGCGCAGGATGCTGCCGAAATTAATCGTGCCCGTGGAATAATCCTTCAACAGCTTCTGACGCAGGGCCTCGGGATCGGCCTTGGGCTTGATGCACATGAAATAGCCGGAGTTGAAGGGCAGGGCCGTGAACTGGGATTTGTATTCGGGGTGCGCGGCCAGGATGCGCTTCACTTCGTCGTATCTCTTCTTGAGCAGATCGAACTTCTGCCGCTTCTCCGCTTCGTATTCGCCCGCCGACCAGGAGCGTACCAGGAGCGACTGGGCCGGATTGGACGAGTTGGAAATGTTGCCGCGGATGGCGCCGCCGGTCTTGGCCTCGAGGGCCTCGTACAGCGGGGCGGTGCCGCCCTTGACCGCGTAGGTGAGGAAGCCGACGCGGAAGCCCCAGACGTAGTCTTCCTTGGTGGCGCCGTCGATCTTCACGGCCAGGACGTTGGGATGCAGGTCCCCGAGATCGCAGAAGATGGATTGCTTGTACACGCCTTCTTCGAACACGAGGCCGAAGTAGGCATCGTCGATGAGCACGACCACCTTGTCGCCGCGCTGGGCGGCCGCGTTCACGGCAGCCACGATTTCCTTCACTTCGGCGGGATAGGGCGTGTAGCCGGAGGGATTGTTGGGGAAGTTCAGCAGGACGATCTTCTTGCCGTTCTTGGAGGGGGCTTCCAGCTTGGCCTTAAGGCCGGCCGAGTTGAAGGCGCCGGCTTCGGTGTAGGTGGGGAACGTATCCAGCCCGGCGCCGAAGGCGTTGGTGAAGATGAGGCCGTAATTTTCCCAGAACAGATCGGGCAGGATGACGGTATCGCCTTCGTCGCAGAAAAGGTAGCCGGCCATGGAGAGGCCGTGGGTGAGGGCGGCGGTGACCACGGGATTGCTGAAGACCTTGCCGGCCAATCCCGGGTTCTTCTTCTCGATCATGCCCTTCCAGATTTTGCGGATGTCCGCGCGGCCGGGGCTGGGCGCGTAGGGATAGGCGTCGCCGGCGGGCAGGTTCAGGTTCTTGCTGATGCTGGGAAGCGCGACAGGAGAACCGTCATCCTCCAGGGCGATGCCGATGGTGGCGTTGATTTCCTTGCCGCCGGCTTCGGCGGATTGCGCCAGGATGCCGAGCTTGGGGAAGAAGATGGCCTTGCCTTTGGCGGACAGCAGGTCCAGCACGGCGGGGTTGGCGGCTTTGATGGCGTTGTTCAGGCTTACCGCCTGGGAGTCAAGTTCCATGATCGATTCCTCGTTTAATCCTCGTAGAAGGCCAAGGGGAAAAGGTAGTTAAACGGTTCCAGGCCAAGCCCGACGGGCTTTCCGGCCCACCCCGCGGGGCCTTCAACCGGGCCGGAAACCGCGGAACACGGTGCGGATAAGCTGGGCTCCGGTGCGGAACCCAGGGAGTTCCATATAAATCACCAGGGGATTGGCGGGGGCATGCGCTTTGGAGCGGCGGATGCCCCGGAACAGGATCAGCACGAAAGCAATGCGCATCAGGCCCGAGACCAGGAACAGGCTTTGCAGCCTCCAGCCCATGATTACGGGGATGCGCGTGGCCAGGAATCCTCCCAGCATGGAGGAGCCGCAACCCAGCAGGCCGATGATCAGGGTGGAGAAGGCCAGGTAATGGCTGCGATGGCGCTGATCGGTGACGGTGAGCATGTGGTTGAAATTGGAAAGGTTGTAGCCGCCCCAGCTGGCGCCGCTGAAAACGCAGGCGGCCCAAAGCACGTAGCGGTTCTCGGAGAATACGTACGGGAACGGAATGAACGCGACCAGCATGGCGCTGGCGAAGAGTACGGGTCCCGTGCCGTGATGATCGGCCATGCGTCCCCAGAAACCGGAGCTGGCGATGGAACCCAGCACGGTGAGCGAGAGGCTGATGGCGATGAAGAGGTAGTTGAAATGCAGATCGCGCAGGTACCATACCGCGAAGAAAGGCCCTGACATGGAGGCCGCGCCCTGGAACAATCCGGTGGCCAGGCAGTATTGCAGGAATTCGCGGCCGGGGCGGAAGCGCAAAGGTGAGAACGCCTCCAAGGCGGCCCCGGATACCGGTTCATGCTGGCGGACGAGGAAGCTGAAGGATACCGAGCGCAACAACGCCGAGGTGGCGAAGACGCAGAAGAACAGGATCCAGGGCGCGTGATGGGAATCGAAACGGCGCGAAATCATGCCCGCGGTCAGCGAGCAGGAGAGGTACATCAACGAGAAGTAACGGCTGCGCCAAGCGAAGTGGCGGCCGCGCGCCGAGCCGGGCATGAGATCGCCCATCCACGCGACCCAGTATTGCCCGCTGAGGCTGACGCTGATGGAAGAGCACGCGTAGAGGATGACGAAGACCCAAGGGGCCCAGTGCGGCGAAAGCCAACCGGCGCAGGCTGCCAGGGCCAAGCCGATCACCTGCCCGGCCACGCCTTGGGTCACGTAGCGCTTGCGCCCGCGGTTGGGGTCGGCCAGGGCTGGCAACAGGTACTGGCCGACGGAGCCCACCAGCATGGGCATGGAGCTCATCATGGCGATGGCCATGGACGACGCGCGTAGGGATACCGCCGCGGCCACGGCGAAGGTTTCGTTCAACGCCATCATCCCGTTGGCGGCGATACCGTCGCGGAAACTGTTCAGCAACGCGTTGCGGATGATAGGGGGGCCGACGTAGATGCCGCCGAGATGCGTTTCGCCGGTGGCTATAGGCGTCGCTTGCGGCGGAGCTTGCACGCTATCGGCGCGTAATTCGGAAGGGGTCTCGTCGGGCATGGCCGGCAGGCGATCCGGTCTAGATTTTCAGCAACCGCTTGGCTTGCGCCAATTGGCTCGTCACCGACTTGCTGCCAGTGCCGCCGGCGATGTTCCTGCGTTCGGCCGAGTAGGCGAAGGTGAGGCGCTTGCGGAAGGCCTTGCCGTCCGGGATGGTGGCCCATGCCGATTCGGGCAGCTCCAGGAAGGAAACGCCCGCGGCCTCGGCCTGGCCTACCATGCGGCCCACGATATGGTGGGCGTCGCGGAAGGCGATGCCTTTTTCCACCAGGTAGTCGGCCAGATCAGTGGCGAGCATGCCTGGATGCATTTTCTTCGAGATGGAATCCATGCGGAACCTGAGCGAGTCCATGGCCTCGCTCATGACCGTGAGGCACAGATCGAGGGTTTCCACGGAATCGAAAACCGGTTCCTTGTCCTCCTGGAGATCGCGATCGTACGCATGGGGCAGGCCCTTCATGACCGTAAACAAGCGGGTGAAGTTGCCGAGCAGCCTTCCCGATTTCCCGCGGATGAGTTCCATGGAATCGGGATTCTTCTTCTGCGGCATCATGCTGGAGCCGGAGGTATAGGCCTCGCCCAACTCGATGTACATGAATTCCTGGGTGGACCAGAGTACGAAATCCTCGGCGTAGCCGCTGAGCAGGGCTCCCAGTACGGCGCAGGCCCCGAGGAATTCCAGGGCGAAGTCGCGATGGGCGGTGGCATCGATGCTGTTGGGGGAAAGCTCCGGGAAACCCAGGCGCGCCGCGACCAATTCCCGCTGGTAAGGGAAGGCCGAGCCTGCCAGGGCGCCGGAACCGAGGGGCATCTGCCCGGCCGAGGCGGCGGCATTGCGCATACGGGTCTTGTCGCGTTCCAGGGCCCAGAAAAAACTGAGCAGGTAGTGGGCGATATAGATGGGCTGGGCCTGCTGCACATGGGTATAGCCGGGCATCAACTCGTTGCGGTAAGCGAGGGCCTTACGGTAGATGGCCTGCTGCAGTCCGGTGATGGCGGTTTCCAGGTCCGCGGCGCGGCGGCGCACGTAGAGCTTGAGATCGGTGGCGACCTGATCGTTACGGCTGCGGCCCGTGTGCAGTTTTTTCCCCAGGGCGCCGATGCGCTCGGTGAGGATGCGCTCCACGGCCATGTGGATGTCCTCGTCCGACGGGAGGAACAGATCCTTGCCGGCCTCGAGATCGGCCTTCACCTTTTCCAGGCCCGCGAGCATCTTTTTCAATTCGGGAGCGGTAAGCACGCCCGCGGCCTTGAGGCCATGGGCATGGGCCATGCTGCCTTCGATATCCTCGCGGAAGAGTTTGCGATCGAAAGCCAGGCTGATGGACAGGCGTTCCATGGACGATGCCATGCCGCCTTCGAATCGGCCCTGCCATAGCTTGTCCGCTTTCGGTTTGCCCTTGCCTGTGCCTTTGTTCTTCGCGACCTTGCCGGCCATCGCAGCTCTCCCGGGTAATGCCAATAGGAAGAGTAGGAATTTTGCCCACCGAGCGACGTACGCTTTGTGCGTGGTAGGGGCGTGCCTGTCTCTCTGCGTGGGAACCGGCGAAGCGCCGGCTTACCGGCGTCTCGCCGGCTTGGCCCTGGGGGTTCGCGGCGCGCATGGCGCCGGACCTTACCGGGCTGGGTAAGGGGCGGTGGGGCTTACCGCGGGCCTTTACGGAGAATGCGGACCAGGGCGTATTCGCACTTCTTGATCATCTGCAGCTTGGTTTCCTCGTTGCTGCAGCCGATGCGGACGGTGAAGCCGACCTTCGAGTTCTCGATGACCTCGTCGATGTCTTCATCATCCAACCAACTCGAAAAATAGCGGATAAGCCCCTTCATGTTGGTGAAGGTGTAATTATCCGTCCGCCGTTCATCTAATTGGTAGTTGCCGAAATTGCCGGTCTGGCCCTTGTGTTGGGTAGAAGTATCCATGCCAAATCATACTGGCTGGATCGGGACCCCCGTCAAGCGCCGTAGGCCCGGAAATCGTTGGAAATTAGGGCTATTTACGGGGGATCTCGAGGGGAGTTGGAGGCGGCTAATGGATGATGCTGAAGTTCCCGGCCATCACCGCATGCGCCAAGGTATCCACTTCGTCGGACACGCGGAGGAGGCAACGCGCTGAAACCCCTGCCTCGGGAACGGTCCATGGGAAGGTTTGCAGGCTTTCGCGGCCCTGGTAATGCGTGGCTATCGGCATCCATTTCTCCCCGTTGTTGGGGGAGAATTCGATCGTGTACGGTCCTTTGCCGGGCATGGCCCATTGGATATCGTAGGACTTGAGCACCACCAGCGATTCCGCGGGTACGGGGTGAAGTATGGCCGGCTTGGGGGGCTCGGGGCGTTGCACTTGCACCGTTACCGTGTCGGAATGCGAACGCACACCCACGGTTGCCGTGACCAGGAAACGATAAATGCCGTCCGCGTCGAAGCGGACTTCGGAGCGGAGGGCGGTGGGGGTGAGGATTTCCGCGCGGCGGGGCGGAAGCCCGGGCTTGATCGGCGGGAGGGTATCGTGCGGGACCGAATCGGCGGGATCCCGCATCCAGGTCCACAGTACCGAGAGGCGCGGATCGGTGGGCTGCACGCCGATGAGCTTGGCTTCCAAGACCGCCTGCTGGCCCAGCAACACTTTGCGATCGATGCCGGCGCTGATTTCGAACTGCGGGATGGTATCGTGCTTGCCCGTAGTGTCGATGCTGCCCACCGGAACGATGGCAGGCCGGTAGACACGGGCCGAGTCCTTGGTGTTCAACGAATCGGCGATGGGATAAACTTTGCCGTCGGCGGCGATGAAGCGCATGGGGAACATGCCCTCGGGAACGTCCTCGAGGATGAAGAGGCTATCGACAAGGGTGCCCAGGAACGGGGATCCCGGCACGAATACGCGGCCGGCATCGCCATGCACGGCTTCCCGGGCGATGCGCGCTTCGTAACGTACCAGAGGCTTGGGCTGCAGGGAAACGCCCTTGAGTTTGCCGCCGCCCGGGCCCAGGAAGGCATGGCCGGCGGAATCGAAGGTAAGGCCCAATACCAGGTTGCCGGTCTTGTTGTGGGTACGCAGCACCAGGTTGAATACGGTGACGGTGGAATGCGCCGCCGAGGATTTGGAAAGTCCCGTGTTGCCCAGTTTGGTGGCGGCGGTTATCTCGCGGCTGAAATCGGAACCGCGCAGGACGGTGGAAACCTGGTTGTCGATGGGAATGGTCGCCAGGGGCACCGGATCCACGGCGGGATTCTGCTCAGAGGAATACACGTCCAGCGTGCCCGTGACGCTGGCGGCGGTGGCGCCGTCGCGGAAGCTTACGGTAATGGCGGGATTGTCGACGCCGGAGCTGGTGCCCGCCAGGGTGTCCTGGTTCTTACCGCAATCGGAGAGCAGACCGGCGAGCAGGGCGACGGCAGCGCAGAGCGGACCCGTAAGGGGACCGGCGCGGCGGGACGCGGAAGCGATGGGGCGGATTTGCGGCATAATCTCAAAGGCCGGGGGGACAATCCCTTCCCGGAACAAAAGTAGGAATAATTCCTTTTACGGAACCGCGACGCCCCGAAGCGTCTGCGGACTTCACTCCGGGACCTTGCTGTTGGGGAAGAGTTGCATGGTCAGCGTATAGACGCGGTCTTCCTTGTTGTCATGATCGATGATTTCCCGCAGCTCTTCCTGGAAGGAGCGGATGCGATCCTTGATGGCCTGGAAGCCGTCCTTGGAGATGGAAAACATCAGCGCGTTGTATTGGCGTTGCTCGGCCGGGAGGGTGGGGAAGACCTCGGCGGCCATGCCCATCAGTTCCTGCACGTGCTGGCGCGCCGCCATGGCTTGCACGTTCTTCTCGGTATAGATATGCCGCTCGGCCACGGCATACCCGCTGGCGGTCTTCTTGATTAGGCCCAGCTCGAGCAACAGCTTGATGGCCTCCTCGGCCTGGGTGGGCGTGATGGGCGGAAGGATATTGGCGGCGATGGCGCCGGGATGCCGCGTCTTCTGGTCGATGCCGAAGTAGTTCCACACCGCCGAGTAATACCACTTCGAGAAGAACCGGTATTGCGTCTCGCCCACGATTTGCGCGCGCGAGCTGCGGAACTTGGCCAACTGGGCGAAGAAGAAATTCTTCTCCGTCATGCCCTTGGCCTGGTTGAATTGCACCAACAGATCGAAGTAGCGGTAGTCCCGTTCGGAAAGGCGCATGGCCTTGCCGAACTTGATGCGCAGGTTCTGGCTCAGCTGACGGCGGCCCTTGATGATGGCGGGCAATAGGCTGGAGCACGAGGCGGGCAAACCGGCTTCGCGGGCGAAAGTGCGTTGGGAAAAATCCCCGTCCACGCTTTTGCGATGGGCGTAGAAGTCGCGCAGGAAATCGCGGTAGTCGAGGTACTGGAGGATTTGCGGAGCGGGTCCGCTCCACTGCGTAGTGGAAGGCGCGACCTCGCCGGCGGATTCCGCATCCGCGGATCCGCGGACAGGTTCCTTATCCTCTTCGTTTCGGCCCTTGGGGTCCATGTGCAAAGTATACTACCCCGGACCCCGGAGAATGGCCTGGAAAAGGCCTCCAAAGTGAGGACAAACAATCCCCTGCCAAAACGGTGTTTTTGGGGCGGGGTCACATCCCTGTTTTTGCGGTGCTTGGGGTGCGGGAGGCTTTTCAACCATTATCCACGGTCTTTTCCATGGTTCCATGGCCGGTCAAACACATCTCCGCAGGGGGTAAAGGTGAGGACAAATAATCCCCGCTTCCGGGCATTTTTTTATCCGCATCCCCCCTTGGCACCGTGTATCCTTATCCCAGGTGCCGCAACGTGCACCAGGAGGAATACCTAATGTCGCATCCAACCCTTCGTTACCTGGCAGGACTTGGCCTCGCAGCCGGTCTGCTGCTGGGTTGCCAGGATTTCCTGAACAACTCGGATAAGAAAAGCGAAGTCGTGACCACGACCGATGACGGAGCCACCGGATCGCTGAGCCTCTCCATCAAGGATGACAGCTCGTGCCGGGAACAATGGCGCTCCATCCTGGATGCCCGCACCGCCGGCCGTGCCGACAGTGCCGCCGAGATGGTCTTCCTCTCGACTTGCGTCAAGGAAGTCGTAGTAACCAAGGATATGCCGAAGCCGACCATCCCTCCCGCCCTGTTGCCCGACTCGGGCACCCGTTGCAGGTGGATCGTGTCCCAGATCGAAGGCGGCCGCGATTCGCTCACCGTCTCGTACAAGAAGTATTGTCCCGAGGATTGCCGCAAGCTGGAGATCCACGATACCGTGGCTCATGAGCGGCTGTGCCACGATCCGATTCCGCCTATTCCGCCCAAGCCGCTTCCCGATGACACCTGCCGTATGCTCGCCGAGAAACTGAGGCTGACGAAGCCCGGTGAACCCGGCCGCGCCGAGCTGGAGCACAATTTCCTCGCCCGCAAATGCGGTGACCTGCCCCACGACACTATCGTGGTACCGCCCAAGCCCCTTCCCGACGACACCTGCCGCATGTTGCGGGAAAAGTTGGCCGCGACCCATCCGGGCGATGCCGGCCGCGCGGACCTGGAGCATATGTTCGCCGCCCGTAAATGCGGCGACCTGCCCAAGGATACCGTAATCGTGCACCCCCCAATGACCGACCATGATTCCATCTGCATGGATCTGAAACTGCGCCTGTCCGCGGCCACCAGCGACGCGCAGCGTGCCGAATTGGAAGCCGCCTTCAAGGCCAAGTGCATGGTCGTGGTTCCCCCCAAGGACACCGTGGTGATCAAGCCCCCGCTGGTGAACTGCGACGAACTGCGCAAGAAGCTGGCCGGGCTCGATCCTGCCTCGGACAGCGCTCAGCGCCTGATGGTGACGCTCAAGGAACATTGCCCGGAGAAGCCTCCGGTGATTACCGACCCGAAGCCGCCCATGACGGCGCATGATTCCATCTGCGCGGATCTCAAACTGCGCCTTTCCAAGGCCACCACCGATGCCCAGCGCGCCGAGCTGGAAGCCGCCTTCAAGGCCAAGTGCATGGACCCGGTGCCGGTCCCGGTTCCCCCGGTAACCACGGTGAACTGCGATGAGCTGCGTAAGAAGCTGGCGGGCCTGGATCCCGCTTCGGCCGACGCCATCCGCATCGCGGGTTCGATCAAGGAGCATTGCCCGGACGCTCCCGTAGTGAAGTAACGCGCAACGGAAGCCCTCAAGCCCCGTCCCGGCGGGGGCCCAGGGCATTCGGTGGGGAAGGGGGAGGCTGGTTGCCTCCCCCTTTTTTTTCCTTCCCGCGGTGATTTTACCAATCCATGATTTACCCATTCTTGACGCGTCCCAAATGGTACGCGATTGCGCGGACAAACCATCCCCGCATTTCTTGTCCCCGCGTATACTCTGAAGCACAGGCAGGCGCGTATCCTATTGCATACCACCCTTTCAACACCCCCGAGGAGGACGAATGGATAACTTGTCGACTAAGACGAAATGGACCCTGGCCGGAGCGGGCTTCGCCGCCGCGCTGCTTTTGGGCTGTCAAGGCATAGGGGGAGACGACTCCGCCGGCGCCAGTAACACGCAAGATACCCAGTCGGCGCTGCTCGCGCTGGACGTGAAGGATTCCGGAGACTGCGCCGGCCTTCGCGCCCGTTGCGCCCGCGCCCATGGCGCAGGGAATGATTCCGCGGTGCTCATCGATACCCTGATCAATACCTGCATCATCGACACGGCCAAGGCCCATCGACTGATGGAAGGCGGAGAAGGCCATCACGGCCGCGGGCCTGGCGACGACTTCGACGGCGATGACTTCCATGGACCGCGCCTGGATTCGGCCGCCCGCGCCGCCCTGTGCGATTCCCTGACCGCGGTGGTGACGGGCATGGATTCGACGGACTCGGGCTACGGCGAAGCCAAGCTGCATGCCGCCCGCGCCTGCTTCGAGCCGCCCCATCACGTGCTGCTCGACTCGGCCGCCCGCGCGGCCCTGTGCGATTCCCTGAAGACCTCCCTGGCCGCCGCCGACAGCAGTGCGGCGGATTATCCCTGGCTGGTGCATGAGACCCATGAAGCCTGCTCGGATAAGCCGATGGGCGGGCACGAGGGCAGGCACGAGGGCAGGCATGGAAGAGGCCGCGGCGGCCGCCACCACTAATCTTCCGAGCTGATAGCGGGGATGGGATTCCCATTCCCCGGGGCGCGGCGCACTCGCAAGTGGCCGCGCCTTTTTATTTGGGCGGGTGGTTCAGGTTGGGATTCCCCGTGGCTTGCTTCCCAATTCCGCATTCCACCGGCGCACGATGCATTTTAACTTTCGCAATCACCACAATCATGCGTCAGCCGGAGCAAAAAATATTTCCCCGGGGCGCCAAAGAATTTTTCATTGATCGGGCAGGGAAAAGTACGGCGGGATGGAAGTTTCCCGGTTACCTTCCCGTCGTTCCGGGGCGTTGGGGCGCCCCTTTATCCAACCACAGCAGGAGACAAGGTCATGAACAGGATTTCTGGCCGGCGGATCGCGTTCGCGCGGATTTTCGCGGGAACGGCGGTTTGCGCCGCGGCGTTCTACGGATGTATGGAAAGCGCTGCGCCCACGCGCGCGGGCGGCGATGGCAATGAATTGGCCACGGCGCTGGCGACGGTCCCCGCTTCGTTTACCGATGTGCAAGTGGCGGGAGGCCTGAGCAATCCCACCCAAATGGAATTCGCGCCGGACGGTCGCATCTTCGTGAGCCAGCAGACGGGGCAGGTGCGCGTGATCAAGAACGGGACCTTATTGGCGACTCCCTTCGTGACCCTGAACGTGAATTCCAGCGGGGAGCGGGGCGCGCTTGGGATCGCTTTCGATCCGGGTTTCGCCTCCAATCATTTCGTCTACATCTATTATACGGCCGCGAGCGGTCCGCATAACCGCGTCAGCCGGTTCACGGCCAATGGCGACGTATCCTCGGGCGAGCAGGTGCTCTTGGATCTGCCCACCTTGAGCAGCGCCACCAACCACAACGGCGGCGCCATCCATTTCGGTTCCGACGGCAAACTGTATATCTCGGTGGGGGAAAACGCGAACGGCGGCAATGCCCAAAGCCTGAATACCCCCTTGGGGAAAATGCTCCGCATCAACTCCGATGGCAGCATTCCCTCCGACAACCCTTTCTTCGGATCGACCAGCGGCAACAACCGCGCCATCTGGGCCTTGGGACTGCGCAATCCCTTTACCTTCGCCGTGCAGCCGGGCACCGGCCGCCTCTTCATCAACGATGTGGGGCAGAGCACCTGGGAGGAAATCGACGATGGCAGCAAAGGGGCCAATTACGGATGGCCTAACACGGAAGGCAATACCACGGATCCGAATTTCAAGTCCCCCTTCTACGCTTATAACCATGGCGGCGGAGGCTGCGCCATCACGGGCGGAACCTTCTACAATCCCGCCACCCCGGGTTTCCCTTCCGACTATACCGGGGATTATTTCTTCGCGGATTATTGCGCGGGCTGGATCAAGCGACTGGATATCGCCTCCAAGGCGGTGACGGATTTCGCCAGCGGCATCAGCAGCCCCACCGATCTCAAGACCGGCAGCGATGGGTCGCTCTATTATGTCGCGCGGGGTTCCGGAGCCATCCGCAAGATCACCTACACCAACAACCAGGCGCCCGTCATTTCGCAGCAGCCTGCGAGCGCGACGGTGACCCAAGGAGGCAACGCCTCGTTCACGGTAGTCGCATCGGGAGCGGCGCCCCTGGCCTACCAATGGCAACGCAACCAGGCGGACATCGGCGGCGCCACGGGTACTACCTATACGTTGAACAACGTCCAGCCGGCGGATAACGCGGCGCGCTTCCGCTGTCGCGTTTCCAACTCTGCAGGAACCGCCACCAGCAATGAGGCGGTGCTTACCGTGACCACCAACCATGCCCCCATCGCGGACATCACCGCTCCCGCCGCGGGCGCAACCTTCAAAGGCGGCCAGGTGATCAACTTCGCGGGCACGGGCAATGATCAGGAGCAGGGCACCCTGCCGGCCTCGGCCTTCACCTGGGAAGCGCGGCTTTGGCATAACGACGGTAGCGCGCATTCCCATCCCGCCTACGGACCGGTCACCGGCATCCAATCCGGATCCTTCACCATTCCGGACCAGGGTGAGACTTCCCCCAATATCTGGTACCGGGTCTACCTGACCGTGAAGGATGCCCAGGGCATGGTGGGGACCGATTCGGCGGACATCCAGCCGATGAAGTCGACGATTACCTTGGCCAGCAATCCCTCCGGATTGCAATTGAAGTTGGACGGAATCCCCGTTACCGCACCCTATACCTTTACCGGCGTGGTCGGCATGAAGCGGATGCTCGAAGCGGTAAGCCCGCAGGTTTTCCAGGGAAGCAATTGGACCTTCGCCTCCTGGTCCGACGGCGGCGCGGCCTCACATACCCTGGTGACCCCTTCCGCCTCGGCCACCTACACCGCGACTTTTCAATCGGTGCAGATATTGGAAGCCGAAGCGGCCGTCTTGTCCGGCGCCGTTTCAGCGAACAACCATGCGGGATATAGCGGGACAGGATTCGCCGATTACGTCAACGCCAGTACCGATTACGTGGAATGGACCGTGAACGCGGCCGCGGCGGGAAACCGGACGCTGGCTTTCCGGTACGCATTAGGGGCCACATCCGGACGCCCCATGCAAATCAGCGTGAACGGCGCGGTGGTCAACGCGAGCCTGGCCTTTCCGGTTACCGCGAATTGGGATACCTGGAATCTGGCAAGCGTGACCGCATCCCTTAACGCCGGCGCCAATAAAGTCCGCGCCACCGCCATCGGCAGCAGCGGGCCCAACGTGGATCGTCTCGAAGTGCATTGAAGTCCGGTATCGGTCCGGAGGCGTCCCTTCCAGGTTACGCCTCCGGATCGTCCTTTCCGTTTCAGAACCGTTGCAGCCTTACGCCCGGAGCAATTTCCGTTTTTGACTTTTCGCCGGGTTGACTTGTAAAATTTTCCAACAATCGCTTCCCAAGTTATCTACTTCCCGTGCACGCATTCTCATTCCGTGCCCTTTCCATCGGGTTCGAGGTTATCTCTTTTTACATCATGCCTTTCGGTTGGGATGCGCGCCTCACATTCTACGTGTGCCTGGCGCTGGGAACTTCGCTCATCGTGCTCGCCTTGGTCCTCAAGCGCAGCTTGCGAAGGGATGCGCCCGGACTGGAAGAAACCGTAAGCCACGACAAGCTGGTCGTACTCCTGGGGCATGGGGAAAAAATCATCGAGAGCGGGATCCCCGGGGTCTTCATCTCCTTGGAGAAATTCTTCCGCGATATCGGCTTTTCGGTACTGGTGACCGAGGATTTACGCCGCTTCGATCGGATCCTGGAACAGGGCGCTCCGGTAATCATGGGTATAGATTGGGGTCTAGGACCAAAGGCCATGCGCAAGGTGGATGCGTTGTGCCATGCTTGCTTCGGAGTGCGCGCCTCGGTGGTCTTCTTCTATAATGCCGCCAAGCCGGAATCCCTGAAGCCTCCCACCAGCCTTCCCCAAGCCACCTTTCTGGGGGAAGACTTCGCCAGCCTGCAGGTATTGGAGATCATCTCCTACGCCATTTCGGTAGCCGCCCATTCGCCGCGGCCCGAAGCGGCCGTACGCGAAGGCTCCTCCCTGGAAGGCAAGAACGTGGGCAACGCCTTGCCGGAAATCCTGCAGTTCCTGGAAGTGGGACGCCGTACCGGTCTGCTCAGCCTCGAGGACGGGAAGCCGGCGGGCATCATCAGTTTCGAGCAGGGAACAATCACGTTCGCGCAGACGCGTCTGAATGAAGGCTTCGAAGCGGTGATGGAAATATTGGCCGTCACCGGAGGCACGTTCCACTTCTTCGCCGACAAGCGCGTGATGCAGAGCAATTGCAACCTCGCTCCGCAAGAAGCCCTCATGCATTGGGCTTGCCGCGAAGACGAGAACGGCAAATCGCTCCCGCGTTCGCTGATATGAAACGCCCGGGCTCGAGCCTGCGCGGATTCCGCCGCTAACAACGCTTCCATAGCCAGTTCCCACAGCCCCCCAAGAAGCTTCCCCGGCTTGCGGAGATCGGAACTTTTGCACCCGACATTTCTTGACTCGGTCCGCCTTCTCTGATACGCTAGCATCGGGTTTCGTCTTCCGCATTTTTGTCCCGGTTGCGCTGAGAGGCGCAGCAGCTTAAAAGGAGCTGTCAATGCACGTGCCCAAACCATTCCCGATCGCTTTTTGCTTTTGCCTGGCGCTGGTTGCCGCGCGTTATGCCGCGGCGTCCGAGCTTGCCACGCACATGTTCCCTTACAAGGATGGCGACCTGACCATCAATTGGAATTGCGGGAACGGGAACCAATACCTGGAGGTAGGCAAGCAGAAGCAGGCCTTGTCCTGGATCACCTTCCATACCGGCGGTGCCGATCTGGCGCAAACCACAGGTACCTCCTTGACCATGCACGTGGCACAGGTCCAGAAACCCGGCACGCTCAAGATTTACGCGCTGACCGCGGCCATTACCGATCCGGAATCCAAGGTCGACGGCAATGACGTGAAGTTCAACGCCAATGCGCCCATCGCGACCTTGGCCATCGGAACCGCGGATTGCGAGAAGATGATCCGCATCAACCTGGGGCAGGCCTTGGCCGCTGGGACTTTCCATGGCTTGGCGCTCGTCACCACCGACGGCCTGCATGCCTTCTTCGATTCCAAGGACAGCGATTTGCCTCCGCTGTTGGAAATGCGTTATGCCTTTGCCAGTTCCATCGATATCACCCAGGCCCTGGCCGCCGCCGCCGCCGCCCATGCCGCCGCCGCCGCCGCCGCGAACAGCGCTACCGCTTCAGCCGGCAGCGCGGCCCTGGCCAGCAGCAAGGCCGGCGCCGCGGGTTCGGGCGCAAGCTCCGCCGCCTCTTCCGCGACCGCGGCCACCGGCAGCGCCACCGATGCCGCGGCTTCGGCCGCCGCCGCCGCCGTCAGCGCGACGGCTTCCGCCACTTCTGCCACGGCTGCGGGTACCTCCGCCACCGCCGCGCAAGGTTCGGCCACCGCCGCGGGCACCTCCGCTATCGCCGCGCAAGCATCGGCCACCGCCTCGGCGGCTTCCGCCGGCGCCTCGCAAACCTCGGCTACCGCTTCGGAAACATCCGCCACCGCTTCCGCGGGCTCGGCTACCACCGCCGCCGGTTCCGCGACGGCCGCGCAAGGCTCGGCGATGACCGCTGCCGGTTCCGCCACGGCCTCGGCCACCTCGGCAACGGCGTCCCAAAACTCCGCTTCGGCTTCGCAGACTTCGGCCTCCGCCTCGGCCGCCAGCGCGGGCTCCGCGGCCGCTGGCGCCTCGGCCGCCGCGGCCAGCGAAGCGGCCACTTCTGCTGCGGTAGGCATCGCGGGTAACAGCGCTTCGGCCGCCGCCGCTTCGGCCAACGAAGCCTCCGCCGCCGCTGCCGCATCTGGCAATTCGGCGGCCCAGGCCCAAGCCACCGTGGCCGCAGCCGCCGCCTCGGCCGGCGAGGCCCAGACCTATGCCGCCACCGCGGGACATTCCGCCGCCGATGCCGCCACCTCCGCTTCCGCCTCGGCGGCTTCCGCCGGTGCCGCCAACAATTCCGCCGTCGCCTCCAACAACTCAGCCCTTGCCGCCGCCGGTTCGGCCGCTTCGGCCGCCGGTTCGGCCGCTTCGGCCGCCAGCCATGCCGCCACGGCTACGGGAGCGGCCGGCGCCGCGGGGAACAGCGCCACCGCCGCGCAGCAGTCGGCCCAGAACGCCGCCGCCTCGGCTTCGGAATTGACCAACGCTTCGGGCACCGTCGCCACCAGCCTGGCCACCATCCTGGTCAAGGTGGACGAAGCAGTGGCGCTGGCCGCCGCTGCGAGCACCGCGGCGAACAACGCCCAGGCCGCCGCGTCTTCGGCTACCACGGCTTCCACCTCGGCGGTTTCGGCATCCAGCGCGGCCGTCAACGCATCCACCACCGCCACCACCGCTTCCGGAACCGCCACCGCGGCTTCCGCTTCCGCCGCCACTTCGTCGACCGAGGCTTCGCAATCCGCAACCTCGGCACAGGTAGCCGCGAATTCGGCGGCGGCATCGGTAACCGCCATCGCCAACGGCGCGGGCTTCCCGGTCGGCACCACCCTTATGCTGGCCACGCCCATCGCGCCCCTCGGCTTCATTTCCACCGGCATCCGCGTGAATTTCGAAACGCCGTGGATCAGCAAGGCCAACAGTCTGTTACCGCGCACGGCCGTGGCCCATGCCGTAGCCAACGGTAAGCTGTACGTGAGCGGAGGCAGTACCGGCGCCACCAATACCAACGCCATGCACGCCTACGATCCCGCCGCGAACACCTGGAGCGCGGTGGCGTCCATGCCGAGCATCGCGCGCGAACATTCCATGGTCGAAGCCGGCGGAAAGCTCTACAGCATGGGCGGCATCGACGGCAGCGGTAACGTGATTGGCGTTTGCTGGCGTTACGATCCGGCCGGGAATTCCTGGACGGTCATGGCGCCCATGCCGCTGCGCTGGGGGCACGCTTCGGCGACCGTGAACGGGAAAATCTACGTGTTCGGCGGCTATGCCAACGTGGCCCAGGCGCACAACAATACCACTGCCGTCTACGATATCGCGAGCAACACCTGGGCAGCTGGGAATCCCATGCCCACCTGGCGGGCCTATCTGGAAGGCGCGGTTCTCAACGGCAAGATCTACCTGGCCGGCGGTACCCTGGGCGGGTCGCCCAGCACGGCCCACGAGATTTACGATCCGGTCGCCAACTCCTGGAGCACGGCGGCGGCATTGCCGGTCGGGCGTTCCCATTACGGATCGGTTGTGGATAATGGCCGCGTCTATCTCCTGGGCGGGAATAACGGCGGATCGGTGGCCGGTTGCATGCAATTCGACGCCGCCAACAATACCTGGCTGCCCCTCAATCAGATGATCCAGGCACGGGAGCAGCATGCGGTGGGTTTGATCAACGGCCGGATCTACGCCAGCCAGGGTTCGGGCGGCGGCCCCCTGAACACCACCGAGGAGTACATTCTGCCGCGCACCGTATACCTGGCGGAGAAGAATTAAGGCCGGCAGGGCCGGGAAGGCATCAAAAACCTCCATTCCGGTCCCCCATGACCGGATTCGGGCTCGGGAGGTTTCCGTTCGGATGTTATTTTAAGGGTATGGTCGTTAAGCCCTTTTTCGAGGACGCCGAGTCCTCCTATTTCGATCACCGCGGGATGCCGACCCAACCGGGCATTTACGAATTCCGCCGCTTCGACGGGATGAAGATCCTGTATACCTTGGCGTTCATGGATCGGGACGAAGGCGAAGAGCCCCGCCTGAAGGTGAAGCATGCCAGCCGCATCTCCGAGTTCCCCAGCCCGGCCCATGCCCTGAATACGCTCGACGGAAGCTGGATGCGCTATCTGGGCCCGGGCGAATCGGCCGAAGCCGCTCCCGAAGAGCAACCCGCCGACGCCGCTTCCGGCTCCGCGGAATAATCTCCCGCTCCCTGCCCTTTCAGACTCCGCCTCAGCGCCAAGCGTAGAACGTCGCGGGCACTCCCCAGGCATCGCTCGTGAAGGCTTCCGGCCGTAAACGCGACGTTTGGCCGTCCGGCCCGGTATAATCCAGGGCGTCGAACTTCTCCAGGGTAACCGGCGTGATACGTAGGCGACCGAAGCCTTCTTTGCGCGGGACCGCGAATAGGTGCGGTACGCCCTTATGGATCTCCGCCGACAGATCGTACTCGCTACGGCCATCGGTGCGGTAGGCGTAGCTCTCGCCGTCATCGCAGGCGTAGCGCGCCTCGGCGCGGCCGCGGAATGCGCGCGAAAGGCAAACCAGCAATTCCAGGGAAAGCAGGTTTTTGCGGTTGTCCCGGGCCACGCCTTCCAGCATGGGCAACAGGGCCCCTTCCCGCAGGAACAACGGCGTGTGCGCGGAGTGCTTGCGGGAGCGCAGGCTTTGCGGACCTTTGATCCAACCGGGCTTGTCGGCGCGCCACCAACGGGCCGCGGGCAGAGCGATCTCCCGCTCTTCGGCCTCTTCGACGGTAAAGGGCGCCTGCATTATCCACGGGCCGATCATGAACTGATCATTCACGCGCGCCAGGGGCAGCCGGAGGGTATCCTCGAAATCGTAGAACAGCGGGCGCAGGATGGCCTCGCCCTCTTCCTCTTGCCGGATGAAAAGGTTGTAAAGGTAGGGGATGAGCTTATAGCGCAGGCGAATGTAGCGGCGCGCGATGCCCATGGCCTCCTTGGAAAAGACCCAGGGTTCCTGGCGGCGCGAAGTGCGCATACAATGATTGCGGAAGAACGGAAAAAGAAAACCCGCCTTGTACCAATCGATGAACAGGTTCTCCTTGCAGTTGCCGCCGAAGCCGGGCACGTCCCCGCCGTTGAACGGCATGCCGGAAAGCGCCAGGTTCAGGGACTTGCCGATGGTCATGTGCAGGTGATGGTAATTGGACCAATTATCCCCGGTCCAATGGGCCGAAAAGCGCTGTCCCCCGGTAAAACCGGATCGGGAAATGAGGAAGGGGCGTTTGTCCGGTCTGGCCTGCAGGAATCCGGTGCGCGTGGCTTGGGCCATCAGGGAAGCGTACTGATTGTGGTAGGCATCATGCGCCGCTTTGCCTTCCTGGAACAGCATGGCGTTGCAATCCACCGGGCCGGTGGATGGATCGTTCATGTCCAGCCAGGCCCCGTCGGCGCCGATGGCCAGGAAGCGCGAGACCTGATCGGCCCACCATGCGCGCGTACGCTCCAGGGAGAAATCGGGAAACACGGTATAGCCCGGCCAGACCACGCCGGTGAATTCGCTTCCCGCCGCGTTCTTGCAGAATACGTCCGCCGCGTGCCCGCTATCGTAGACCGGGAACCCCTTTTCCTTCTTCACGCCCGGATCGAGGATGGGAACGATCTTGAAGCCGCGGGCCTGCAGCTTGGCGAGTTCCGCGGCGGGATCCCGGAAATGCTCCTTGGCCCAGGTGAAGACGCGGTAGCCCTCCATGTAGTCGATGTCCAGCCACAAACCGTCGTTCGGGAACTCGTGCTTCTCGAAGTTGTCGGCCAGGTATTCCATATCCTCGGTGCCGCGGTAGCCCCAGCGGCATTGCTGATGCCCCAGGGACCACAAGGGAGGCAGGGGCGAAACGCCGACCAGCTTCTGCAGCTTGCGGGTGAGCTGGGCCAGGCTGGGGCCGAAAAGCAGGTATAGGCAGGGCGGGCCGTCCTCGGACCCGGCGAAGAAGTACGGGGCGTCATGGGACATGGCCATCATCTGGTTGGCCACGTTGAGCCGGGGCGAGATGCTGATGACGGAGGCATGCGGATTGTCCAGCAACAATCCCGCGTAGGTATTCCCCCGTTTGATGATCACGTAGGGGACGGAGATATAGTCGGGATCGTAGGTCTTGTCCTTGGCCTTGGACGTGCCGTGATCGGCCCAAACGTCGGTGTTCCAGAAGCGATGGGCCCGATCGGATTTCTCGAACGGCGTGCTCTTTTCTCCCATCCCGTAGAATTGCATGTCGGGCCGCTGGCGGAACTGGAACATCCAGGCGCGCCCGCAAACCCCGAAGGCCGCGCCGGGCAGGGAGGCCAGGAAAGTGCGTCCCAGGGCACCCGCCTTGAGGGCAAGCGAACCATCGCGACCGGACTCGAGCCGGGTGGCCTTCCCCTGCAAACCTTCGCCGCCGCTTTCGTCCGCGAACAGGGGCGTGCGATTATGATCCTGGGGCCACAGGGCATCGTTGCCGATGCGGATGCGGTACACGTCTTCGCCCACCATGCGGGCATCGAGGGAAAACGCTTTCTCGCCGATACGCAGTCCGGCTTGCGCTTGGCCGTCGGCGAAGCGGAAATTATGGGGATTGAAATACTTGGAGAAAAGGTACATGCGTCGATCCCTTCCAATCCCGTACCCTATAGGTACGATATTTTGGGGGGGTATGGCAAGCGGAACCGTCCCCCACGGGCGAAGTCCCTGCGACGTTCCCCATCGGTTGAAGGGTTTGCCCTAGGTAACATGCATGCTACGGTGTCCGCAACGGAAAGGCGCCGGCACCGGTACACGCGGCGGTATGCGCAAGGCATCCTTCATGACGGAACGGACGCCCGCGTAGTATGACAAAGACGCCGCCGCGAAATCCACCGTTCCCTTCGGGACGGTTGCGGGAATTCCGGTTCCAAAATCCCGAAAAGACCGCAAGCATAGGCCAAAAGACCCGTTTATATTATCGACATGCAGCTGGGGAGCTTGCCGGGATAACTGACTGAGCTGGGGCTGCGCGCCTTAACCGAATCGAAACCAGACCGACCCGAACCGGTGCCTATCCGGGATGGGAAGGCCATTGGCCGGAACGAATATAAAACGGGGATGGGATATGACTAAGCTGATTTCCGCCTGCGCTTTTGGACTCGGCCTGCTTGTCGCGGGTTGCGCATCGGCCCCCGACCGCCTGATGATGGACCAGGAATTGATCCAGGCCTCGCGCACCGGCGACGAAGCCAAGGTATCCACGCTCATCAACAGGGGCGCCGACATCAACGCCGTCGACGCCGAGGGCTGGACGCCCTATCTGGCGGCCTCCGCCGAGGGAAATTGGGGGGTAATGAAACTCCTGCAATCCCGGGGATGCAAGACCGACCCCGGATTCTGAACTATCTTCCAGCGGACCATGCCGTTCGCCGTCTCCCTGTTGGCGTCCGCGCTTCTCGGCGCCGCCCTTCCGACTCCTATCGATACCGCTACGGCCCTTTTCGCGGGCGGCTCCTTCTGGTGCCTGGAACCGGTTTTCGAGGGCTTGCCCGGCGTCGATTCGGTCCAGACCGGATATGCCGGCCCGGCGGGTGCCGCCCCCGGCTTCGATCAGGCCACTGCGGGGACCTCCGCCTACGTGGAGGCGGTCAAGGTGTGGTACCACCCCAAGCGCATCGGTTATGCCGCCTTGCTGGATGCCTATTGGCGGAATATCGACCCGACCCGCGTCGACGGCCAGTTCACGGACGTGGGATCGGCTTATCGCGCCATTATCTATTATGGCCCGCCCGCCGAACTCAAGTCGGCCGAAGCCTCGCGCAAGCGCTTGTCCAAATCCAAACGCTTCGCCAAGCCCATCGTAACGGAGATCCAACCGGCCCCTTCCTTCTTTCCCGCCGAAGCCGAGCATCAGGATTATTACCGGAAAAGCGCCGGGCGCTATCATGCCTACTACGAATTCTCGGGCCGGAAGGAATTCCTGGGGAAAGCCTGGGGAGGAAAAACGAAATCCACGGGCGCGAAGCCGGCGGCCCTGGAACGGGGTCACGGGCCCGCTCCTGCTCGGGCACCGTAACTTACCGGTTACTCTGCCTCGCGGATTGACTCGCAGAACTTGAGGACGCCGCGCCAATCGGCACCCAGCTCGCCGCACACCGCCCGGAAGAAGGGCGCGCGCTGATCCCAGCCTTCTTCGCCCGGCCGCTTGAGGAAGCTTCCCAGATCCCATCCGATCTTCTCGTCCAGGGCTTCTACGTCCGGGGAATGTTCCAGGCGCATGCGCAGCCGGCGGGCGATTTCCAGGAAGGAAAGCGCCGGCACTTCGTCCGGGACAATGGCCCCGGTAAGCAGAAACCCCAGGCCCACGTGGAGCAGGATGGCGAGCTTGCGCAATTGGGCCAGGTCCAGGCTCGCCTCAAGTTCGCCGGGCTCGTTTTCCAAGTCGACGTACCATTCCGCGGAAATGCCGATTTGGTCGGCGATGCCTTCGGCGTCCAAGCCCGCCTTGATCCGTAGGGCTTTCAGCCGTTCCGCCTGCGCTTTCACATCGATACCTTCCGCCAGATATGTCCCGCCATGCGCCGTTTCTCCGTTGCTGGGGCATAAAGGTAATCCCATTGCTAATTTGCCGGAGTGCCGTACAGCTTCACCTATCCCGATCTTCCCATCCTTGCGCGCAAGGAGGATATCCTCACGGCCGTGCGGGAGAGCTCGGCGGTAGTGGTCCAGGGCGGCACCGGTTCGGGAAAGACCACCCAGTTGCCCAAGTTCCTGCTGGAAGCCGGGATCGGTGAAGCCGCGCCCGGTGGCCGCAACACTCTGATTGGGGTGACCCAGCCGCGGCGCATCGCGGCCCTGACCATCGCCGATCGTTTGCGCCAGGAGACCGGCGCCCCGGAACTGATCGGCGCCAAGATCCGGTTCCACGAGGACGTGCCTCCGGGGGCGCGCATCAAGGTCATGACCGACGGAATCCTGCTGCAGGAGTTCCGCCGCGATCCCTTGCTGCGCCAGTACGCCTGCGTGGTATTGGACGAGGCCCATGAGCGCTCCCTGAACGTCGACATCCTGCTGGGCATCTTCCGGGGCCTTCTGCCGCGGCGTCCCGACTTCCGGCTTATCGTAACTTCGGCCACCTTGGACGCTAACCGTTTCGCGGCCTACCTGGCGGGGGAACCCATGGAAGCCGCGGGCGAGGGGAACGCGCTGGGCGCGCCCGCGCCCGCCCAAACTCCCCTTCCCAAGGTTCCCGTCATCGAAGTCGAAGGGCGGCAATTCCCGGTGAGCCTGGAGTACTGGGATATCTCGGGCAAGGAGGCGGAAGAGGACGTGGACGAAGGCGATGCTCCGGCGCGCGCCTTCGCCCCCGTGGAAGCGGCCGCCATCGCCATCCGCGAGCTGCAGGGGCGCAAGCGCGACAACCTGCTGGCCTTTCTGCCCACGGAGAAGGAGATCAACGAGCTGCAGCGCGAATTGGAAAAGGACATGGGCCGCGACTTCGCCATCCTTCCGCTCTACAGTCGTCTGCCGCAAGGCGATCAGAAAAAGGTTTTCGCCGAAAGCGACAGACCCAAGATCATCCTGGCCACCAACATCGCCGAGACTTCGCTGACCATTCCCGGTATCGGGTACGTGGTTGATACCGGGCTGGCGCGCATCTCCCGCTACCATGCCCAGACCAAGATCCAGGGCCTGCCCATCGAACGCATTTCCCAGGCCAGCGCACGGCAACGCGCCGGCCGCGCGGGCCGCGTCAAGCCCGGTACCTGCGTGCGCCTATATTCCGAGGCCGACTTCAACGAGCGCATCGAGTTCACCGAGCCCGAGGTATTGCGCAGCAACCTGGCCAACGTGGCCTTGCACTTGTTGGCGCTGGGCCTGGACGTAGAGTCGTTCCCGTTCCCCGATCCTCCCGCTCCCGCGGCCCTCAAGGGCGCCTTCCGCCAATTGCATGAGTTGGGGGCGGTGGATGGTCCCGGCCTCAATGCGAGCCTCACCCCCGAAGGCCGCCGCATGAGCAAGCTGCCCGTGGACGTGGCCCTGGGCAAGATCCTGCTCAA
Source organism: Fibrobacterota bacterium (assembly GCA_023249635.1). GTDB lineage: Bacteria > Fibrobacterota > Fibrobacteria > UBA11236 > UBA11236 > Chersky-265. The sequence goes on along the minus strand of JAHFCH010000022.1, from coordinate 16,095 downwards.
GGCCGCCGACTATGCTGTGCTTGATCCGGCCGTCGTCATTGCCGCGGGCATTACGGTGCAGGACCCGCGCTTTCTGCCGCGGGAAGAGCCGGAGCGCGGCAAGGCGGTGGGTTTGCACAGGCGCTTCGAGGATCCCCGCTCCGATTTCCTGGGCGTATTGGCGCTGTGGGTTTGGATCCACCGCAATTGGGGCGACCGTTTCACCCAACGGAAGCTGCGCAACCTGTGCGCGGAGAGCTTCCTTTCCTACAACCGCGTGCGCGAATGGATGGATCTGGTCGACCAGTTTTCCCGACTGTTGAAACTGACCTTGGATCCTTCCAAGCTCAAGTTCGACGAAGCCGTGGCCGATCCGTTGCACAAAGCCATCTTGGCGGGATTCCTGCCCTTCCTGGCCCGCCGCAAGCCGGAGGATACCGCGTACCGGTTGGCCGGGGACAAGGAAGCGCATATCCATCCGGGTTCGGCGCTGGCCAAGCGGCGGCCGGAATGGATCGTGGCCGGCGAGATACGCCAGACTTCGCGGGTGTTCATCTACCGCGCCGCCGAGATCAAGCCCGCCTGGGTGGAAGAAATCGCGCCGGAGATGTGCAAGCGCAGCTACGGCAACGTGGCCTGGAACCCGGAGCGCGGGTTCGTGGAAGCGGTGGAACGCGTCAGCTTCAAGGGGTTCGCCATCCGCCAGGATCGGCGCGTGAACTACGAGTCGGTGGCGCCTGAGGAATGCGCGGATGTATTCTGGCGCGAGGCGATTATCCGCGCCGAGGCGGAAATGCCGGGTGGTCCATTCCTTTTCCGGGCGGCCAACCGCGGGACCCTGGTGTCCCTGGCGGCCCTGGAATCCAAGGCGCGCGCGCGCGGCCTGGTGCCGGACGAAGAAGCCCAAGGCATTTGGTACCGGCAACGCGCGCCCGGGGTAGCCTCGCGCGTGGGCCTGGAGAGGTTCCTGAAGGCAGCGGGACCGGGGGCCCTGGAATTCGCGCATCGCGATTGGGCCGGGGCCCTGGAAGGCGGGGACTGGGAAGCCTGGGATTCCGGTGCTTTCGACGCCTCCGCAGGAGTCGCCCCGGGAAAGGCTTCCGGAGCCCCGGTCTTGCACGTTCTGCACCGGCTGTTCCCGGACCGCCTGCGTATTGCGGAGGTGACGTACCGTACAGGTTACCGTTTCGATTACGGCGATCCCCTCGACGGCATCTCCCTGGAAACCGATCCCGCCGGGCTGGCTTCCCTGACCGTTGCAGGCCTGGCCCGCGGCATTCCCGGATGGCGCAAGCTGATCTGGGATTACGCCCTGGAGCGTATGGGGGCCAAAGCCGCGGAGTCGGCCCGTCCCCGCGTGGTGGAAACGGCGCGCGCCTGGGGCGCCCCTGCCGATGCCGACGCTTCCCCCGCCGCCGATTTGGCGGGCCTGCTGGCGGCCGATCCCGCCGTGGGAGCCCCATCCTTCCCGGTCACCTGGCCCTCTTACCTGCAAATCCACGTTTTCGTTTCCGGCCCTACCGGCCGCCGCTTCCTCATCCATGTCGATCCTTCCTGGAGCCAAGCCGATCTTTTCGCGGCGTCGCGCCGCCTATTGTTCGGAGGTGGGAAAACCTGGGCCGAATGGCTGCCGGGAGCCAAAGCCGATTGGGGTGGGGTACCGCCGCCGTTACCTTGGAAGGGGTTCGCCTACGGCGCCGATCCCCTGGGAACGGCATCCGAGGGCGACGCCAAAGCCCCGGCCTCGGGGTGGTTCGCCTCCGCCGCGGAGGCGGAGTTCCACCATGCCCTGGCCGCGGCCATGGCAAGCGGCCCGGCCGCGACGCGAGCCGGTAAGGCCATCGCGGCCCTGCAAACCTTTTTCTCCAAACGCCTGCAGGCGCTGGCGGATGCCTGGTCCATGCCCGAAGACGCGCGCCGTGCTTGGCAGCCCGCGCGGGAGCTGCTCGTCGGGACCTTGCTGCCGCAAAGCTTTCTCGCCGCCTATGGCGAGGACGCTTTCGCGCGGGCGGAAAAAGAATTGCCGCCTCCGCGGCCGCCGGTGCTGGCCAAGCCGGGCACCCAGGTAAAATCCCTGGCCTCGTTGGGGCAAGCGGTTTCCAAAGGCGGGAGCAGCGCCTGGGCCGGGGTGGCCTTGGTGCTGGGTTCGGGGTTCGCGGGCCGGGAGATCTTCACCGCCTGGTTCCGGGGTTTTGCGCAGCCTGCCCTGGAGGCCAAGGGCGAGGTGACCGCGCTGCTGGCGCGGGCGGCGGGCCTGCCGGATTGGGAAGAGCTATTCCGCTCCCCGGCTTTCGCCGCGCGATTGGCGCTGGCGTGGGCGCGCGATATCCCCGGTGGCCAGGGTAACCTGAAAGTTACTATGCCCGTTGGCTTGGTTTCCCCTAACCCGGTGAATTCGGCGGTCTCGGCGGCGTCGGCGGAGAACGTGTTGGCCGATGCCACCGAAGCCAGGGCTAGGCGCGAAGGAATCCGTAAGGGGGCCAAGGCCCTGCGCGATAGCCTATGCGGGCGGCTTAACGGCTTGGGGCAAAGCGTGGCGGGGCTGCCCAAAGAAGCCCGGGGCCATCTGGACGCGTTGGATCAGAACATGCCTTGGCAAAGGAAGCTGGAAGCCGGGCTGGAATTGGAAATCTTCCTCTCCCGCACGGCCGCCAAGGCCGGGCCCCAACGCAAGGCCTCCGAGGCAAAGGCGGCCCCGGAGGAAAAGCAACGCAAGGATCAGCAGATTAAGGATCTTTCGGGCCGTTTCAAGAAGCTGTAAGCGACGCAGCAACCTTAACCCTCTCAATAACCATTCCTTGAGGCCGCGTCGCAATGCCGGCGCGCGCCCGCTATCCACCCCCTCTCCGCGATTGTAAAGTTCCCCTTACGAATCTTTTTTCGGTACAGCGACCGCTCTTGGGTCCGGCGTTTAAAAGCATTCACTTGCCTTCACCCGCGAGGCCGATATGTCCCGATTTCACCTGCCCTCCGCGCCATTGCTGGCGTGCCTGCCTGTCGTCCTTACCGCCGTGGCCCTGATCTGCGTAGGGGGATGCGACCTGTCCGATACCCGCGCCGGACTGGACGTTCTCCCCGGGGATTCCGATACCACCGGCAATCCCCAGACCAAAGGACCGCATGTCAATCATGCGCCTACCTTGGGCCTGGGCGTGCATAATGTCAGCATGCTGGAAGGCGAGTCCAAGGTGATTCTGCTTAGGGCGCGGGACGAGGACGGCGATGCCGTGCGCTTCGCCATCCCCAACCTGGACAGCCTGCGCGCGTTGTTCCCGGATGGGAAGAAGGCTATCGATATCGTCACCGGTGGCGACAGCCTGCGCATCTTTTTCCAGCCGGGATCGGCCAAAGGCAATTACCGCTTCCGTATCGTTGTCTCGGACACCGCAGGGGGCGTGGAGGAGCAACTCCTGACCATTTCCGTAGGCAAGGTGAACCATCCACCTACGGTATCCTTCGCGGCCCCGGCGACGGGCACGGCCTTCCGCATTTCCGAAGGCCGCACCCTGAGCCTCAAGATCACCGCGACCGATCCGGACGGCGACGCGGTCAGCTTCCAGGGCCTGGCGAACCCGCCGTGGCCCCGCTTCGGCAAGGGCAGCTATGATACCAAGACCGGGGTGCTCACCTTTACGCCGTCCTTCCAATGCGTGGCGGCGGGAGAGACCACCTTCTCGGATCTGGTTTTCAAGGCGGTGGACAAAGGCAGCCCGGCCGAGGCCGGACAGATCGCCGCGCGCATTACGGCAGTGGATTCCAACAGCGCCCCGATTTGGAAAAGCGCGGATGTTTCCCTCAATGGCATGGAAGGACGCGAAATCGCGCTTGATCTCGCTGGCCTGTATCTGGGCGACGAGGAGAAGGATGCGGTTAGCTTCGCCGCCACTTGCGGCGCCGTAGACGAAGCCCAGCGCTGGGCCTTCACGCCCGGCTTCCGCGATGCGGGGCCGCGCGAATGCCTGATCACCGCCTCCGATTCCCATAAGCCGCCCGCGACATCGACGCTGAAAGTGATCCTGGCCATCGCGGACTCCGTGCGCCTGGTCGACGTGGCCATCCTGTCCCCGGTTTCCGGATTCCTGACCCATGACAGCGTAGTGGCGGTGGAGTGGATGGTGGGCGATATGAAGCAGACAACGGAAACCGAGGAGCGCCTGGCCGTGGAAGGCCCCAATGTCATCCGCCGCTCCTTCCGCGATTCCCTCGGCAACAATGGCTCCGATTCCGTGACCATCATGCGCGACTCGCAGGGGCCGTTGGCGCCCAAGGTACTCGTCCCGGGCCTGCTGAACGTGGCCGTGCCGCATTGGCTGCTGCGCGGCGGAGGCGGTGGCAGCGGCCATTTCCGCGTGCGCCTCGACAATGCCGATCCCGCCGCGGCCATGGCGGAGTGGAACGATACGGTATACGTTCCTTCCGCGCCGCTTGCCGAAGGCCACCATGTCCTGTACGCGCAGGAGGGCGACGAGGCCGGGAATTGGTCTCCGGTAGACAGCGGAGCCGTGCTCATCGACATGACCGCTCCCGTGGTACATATCCTCAGTCCCATCGCGGGGAGCTGGACCAACGCGGCGACCGTGGACGTGCAATGGACCCTGGACGGCGTTCCGCAAACCGCCCAAGCCACGGAAAACCTGGCCGCCGATGGCGTTCTGCGCATCCGCCGCGAAGCCTTAGACTCGGCGGGTAATCGCGGCGCCGATTCCGTCCTCATCCTGCGCCGCAGCCAGGCCGGGGCCGCGCCCATAGTCGCCGGCACGCCTTCACCGACGCGGGCGGCGGAATGGACCTGGTCCTCCGGTGGTCCCGGCGGCGCCGGGGACTATCGCATCGGGTACGCCGCGGGCGTCTGGATGGATAGGCTGACGGAAAAGCGCTTCGCCGCACCCGCCGATATCCCCGAAGGCGCGCAAACCCTGTTCGTTTCCGAGGCCGATTCGGCCGGTAACTGGAGCGCGGCCGGCAGTTTCGCGATCACGATCGATCGCACGCCGCCGGCAGTGAACATTACGGGCCCAGTTGCCGACGCGGCCATCACCTCCGCTGACCCCGCCATCACGGGCACCTTAAGCGAAGCCGTGGGACCCGTCACCCTGGGATGGACCGGGACGGGCATCCCCGCGGGAAAGGCGGTCATTACTGGATCCACCTGGTCGGTCGCGTCCATAGCGTATCCTGCCGGTGACGTCACCGTAACGTTAACACCGGTGGATGCCGCGGGCAACGCGGGCGTTCCCGTGGCGGTCACCATCCACAAGCGGGCCGGCGTGCTCTTCGTGCGCAAAGGCGGTACGGGAAAAGGCGCCTCGTGGCGGGATGCTTACGGTGAACTGTGGCAAGCGGTGGCCGCCCGCGGATCCGCCTCCGAACTCTGGGTGGCCGAAGGCGAGTATCCCTCCGCCGCCGATGGCGCTACCGCCCTGGACATCCCCTCCACCTTGACCGTGTATGGCGGCTTCGCCCCCGATGGGACCGGCCTTACGCCGGCCGATCGCGCCATGGCCGACCCCAAGTCGGTCATCCGCTGCGATGGACCCGTAGCGGGATACGCCGTGCGCATGTTGGGGCAAACCTCCGTGCTGGACGGTTTTGGCATCACCGCCACCGGAGGCGGTTTGCAAGGCGACAGCGATAACATCGCCCGTAATCTTCGCATCCTGGGCGCGGGCGGGGCCTATCCGTTGCATATCGTGGCCGCCGACCATGGCATCGCCTTCCGCCTGGAACATTCCCGCATCGAGGGCGCGACCAAGGCCGAGAAGGCGGCGGTTTCCCTGGGGGCCAAAGCGAAGCTGAACTTGCTGGATTGCGCCATCATAGGCAACACGGCGACGGGAGCGGCCTCAGGGGGCGGCATCTGGTTGGATAAGCAGGCGACACTGACCGCAACGGCCTTGACGCTAACGGGGAACTCCGTGCCGGACAGCGCCGGGACCCGCGCCCTGCAGGTGCGCGTGGAAGACAAGGGCAATGCCGTGATCGAGGGAACCGTGGACGGCGGTGCCGCCGGGATCGAATTGGCTCCCGGCGGCAAAGCGAAACTGAACGGTGTGGACGTGCCCTGAGGCTAGGGTCTCAGCGTCAGGGTCCGGCGCTCGCCGTCGGCGCGGAAGTCGAGCAGATAGGCGCCTGCGGACGGGCCGCGGGCAGGCAAGGCCAAGGTATGGCTGCCGGCGGACTGGGATCCCGAGAACAATTCCGAGACGGTCCGGCCGCGCGCATCCAACAGACGGGCCTCTACGCGGGCATCACGGGCCAAAGCGTATTCCACCTGTCCCTCAGCCTGGCGCAAGCCCCGGGACGAACGCGCGACACCGCGCACCGCCGAGGGGGTGATCAACCCCCAATGCAGGCCGCCATCTACCGTCATCAGTAAGGTCCCGAAGCCGCCCACGGCCCATCCCTTATTCGCATCGAGGAAGCTAACCGAGCTGAGTCCGAAGTTTCCGGGGTTGGCCTGGGGGGCCCAGGTGGCTCCGCCATTACTGGTTTTAAGGATGACCGATGACGTGAATCCGCCCACGGCCCAGCCGGTATTGGCATCGACGAAGAACACGTCGTGCAATTCCTTGGTGCTGCCGCTGGCCTGCACCGCCCACGAGGCGCCCGCGTTGGAAGTCTTGATGATGGTGCCGGAGTCGCCTACCGCGTAGCCCACCGAAGCGGTGGGGAAGTGCACCGCCTGAAGATCATGCGCGGTCGGGCTCGTGAGGGAATCCCAATTGTCCCCCTGGTCGGAAGATTTCCGGATCCAGCCGTCCAGGCCCACCAGGTATCCCGCGTCGCTGCCCGTGAAGAATACGTCGTTATAGGTTTGTAGGCCGCCCTGCGAGCTGTGCGGTACTTCGGTGGACCAGGTGGCGCCCCCATCCGTGGTCCGCATGATCACGCCGATGCCCACGGCCACGCCGATATCGTCGGAGATGAAATGCACTTGGCTCAGCCAGGTCCCCGTCTTCTTGGGCGAGGTCCAGGTATCGCCCCCGTCCGTGGTCTTGAGGATGGTCCCCAGTCCCACGATGTACCCCACCTTCTCGCTGGGGAAATTGACCCCGGTGCAATAGGCCGAGTCCTTGGCCGTTTTGCCGGTCCAGCTGGCGCCGGCATCGGCGCTGCGGTACACCTTACCCGAATCGGAAAGCAGGAATCCCTTGGTCCCCTTGAAATAGACCGCATTATAAGAGGTCTGGGCCTGGGCCGCGATGACCAGGAGGCCGAAGCAGGCTGCGAGAGTCGTTTTGTTCATGGATACCACCTCATGCGTGTGACGTGAACTTTCATTGCAAAGCGAATTTAAAATTCGCATCCGGGTTAACGCCAGGCCGGGGCGGATCCGCTGGGGTTGGGAACGGGGTTTGTGATGGGGCTCACAGCGCGGAAGGGGGAAGGGTCCCGACCCCCTTGCCAGGGGGACGGGAAATGTATTACCGGGCTGTGGCTATGGCGGTGGTTGGCAGACGCCTGATCAAGGAATTGCGATGCGCCTTACATTCTGCCAGGCGCCCGCATGCAGGGATACCAGGTACACGCCGGATTTCAATCCCCGCAAGGATATGTTGGCTCCGCCTTTGCCGATGGCCTGGCTGCGCGCGAGCTTACCCGTCGGAGTGACCAGATCGAGGCTGAAAGGCAGGCCGTTGCGATCGGAAACGATCAGGCGGCCCGCTTGTTGGGAAAGGGACACTTCCGGAATTTCGCCCAGACGTTCGCCGTGTATTCCCGTGCCCGTAATGACATAGGTCTCCGAAGCTGCGTCGCTGGCCGTGAAGGTTGCGCGGTAAGCGCGGGACTTCAAGGTGACGGACTTGGAAACCATCACTCCGGTGGAATCGTTATACAAGGGCGAGGCCTCGGTCGGATCGGATCCGTCCAGGGTATAGTGGATGGCCGCCCCGGTAATGCCGGCGTCCAGTTTGACCTTGGTGGCAGCGCTGAAAGTGGCTCCGGCGGGGTCGGCAAGAGGGCTGGTCAGTTTCGATCCAGGCGTGAAGGTGCGGATTTTGTTGTCGCGCATCCAGATCACCAAGCCGGCGCCATGATCCTGAACCACCAGGGTCCCCGTGGGAAGGGTGGCGAAATCGTCGCCGCATTGGTTGTTATTATTGCCGAACTTGCTGCGATGGTAGCGGGCCAGCCAATCCGCCGAGCCAACCACGAAATCGGTCACCTTCATCCCGTTCAGCCAGGTCTCAACGTGTTTGCCATCGGCCCAGACTACCATTGAGTTCCAGGCCATGGCCGGTTTCATTACGTCGACGTAGACGCCGCCCTTGGGAATTAGGATGCCGTCCTTGGTCGTTGGGTAGATATCGTAGATGGCGCCCGAGCGTTTGATGGGGGCGTCGCTACCGGCGGTGAAATTCTTGCCGGTGCGGACATCCAAGATTCCGGCGGAGAGTTTGTCCCCGTTGGCCCCGTCGGAAAGCGCGCTCGCGTCGCCGCCGTTCTTGCTATCCAGTACGGCCACTTCGAAGCCGTCGCAATACCAATCGGTTTTGGTGCGGATGAAGAAGCCGCTGTTGCCCCCGTCGTTCACCTTGAAGTCGATCTTCCACTCGAAATTGGTGAATTCCTCTTTGGAGTAGATCATGGCGCCCGTGTTGGGCGATTTCATGGCGCTGTCGTCAACGGCCCAGTTGATGGTCCATTGCGAGGTACTGGCGCCGTCGAAGAGGAGCTTGAAGCCCGCCTTCTGCTCAGCGGCCGTCAGTTTGTTGGCCGCTTGCGCTTGCCCCAAGGCCATGGCCGCAACCAGCATTCCCAAGGCGCATTTCGCGCCGAACCCATACTTTAACATCCCCGCTCCCATCCTAAAAAAGTCCGTGTTCCACCGCATCCGTCTCCGGCGCGATAACCCACTTCCCCGTTAGGCTATTCCGCAAAGATCAAATCCAGATATCGATTATTGTAAGCCGATTTTCCGCACGCTGATGGCGCCCGCCCTTTGCAATTTGATCAGATAAACTCCATTCTTGATTCCCGTGACCCGGTGTTCCCGGGTCGCTTCCCGCATATCGAATTCGGCCACCACGGAACCGGCCACGTTGAGAACAGTCGCGTGGAAGGCATCGGCCTTGGTATTCACGACGGCGAAACCGTTCCCGATCGGTTCCAGGAAGGCTTCCGGGGCAGGCGACAGATCCTGCGTCGCGATGCCGGAACCGCCTTTGGAAAACACGGCCGAGGCCGTGCTGCTGTTCTTGAATCGGGCGCGGAAGGTCTTGGCCTTGATGGTCGTAGTCGCATTGACCGTGATGGAATCGGTATACAGGGGCGAGGTCTCCGTGGGGTCGCTGCCGTCCAGGGTGTAATGGATGGCGGCTCCGGTGATGGCGACTTCCAGGCCCACCTTGACCGTGCCGGAGAAATCGCCTCCCACGGGGGTGAAGCTCGGGCTCACCAGGGTATCGCCGGGGGTAAAGGGACGGACCTTGATGTTGCGGAACCAGGCGTCGGCATTGTCGCCGTGGGCTTGCATGCACAGCGATCCCGTGGGCTGCCGGGACCACTTGTCCACCGAGAGGCTGGCCACGTTCCACTTGCTGTTCTTGAATCGGGCCACCCACTCGGCGCTGCCGATCTCGGCGTCGACGACCTTCTTGCCGTTCAGCCAATGCTCGATGAAATTGCCGTTGGCGAAGAGCACGCCTTTGTCCCACTGCCCGTTGGGCACGGAAACCGTGCTGTCGTAATATTGCCCGCCGATTTGCCCATTCTTGGTGGTGGGGTAGAGATCGTAAATAGATCCGTTGCGCTTGATGTACGGGAATTTGCCGCTGGGCAGCTTGTCGATGGGATTCTTGCTGACCTCGCCCCTGTCGCCGCCGTTGACGTCGTCGAGGATGCCGTACTCGTAACCGTCATTGTAGGTGCTGGTGAGCACGCGGATGAAAAGGCCGCTATTGCCGCCCTTGGCCAGTTTCCAATCGATGCGCCATTCAAAGTTGGAGAACTGATCGGTGGCCTTTGTGCACAAGAAGCTGTAGCTATTGACCGTGCGCATGGCCGAGTCTTCGATGGTCCAGGGGTTGGCTGTATTCCCCGTCTCGTTATTGCGCCAGTGGGTGTTCTTGTCGGCCCCGTCGAAGAGCAGGATATAGCCCGCCTTCTTTTCGGCCGCGGTCAATACGTTATTGACCGCGCGGCTCTCTCCCAAGGCCGCGCAAAGGATAAACAGTCCGGCGCAAAAGGCGCCTTTGCCTATGGTAACCATCCCCACCCCCGAATAAAATATGACCAACGCCTCCGCTACCGGCTGCGTTAACCCTCTTCCCGTGGCCTAATTTAATCCGGATCCCCGGGAGCGGCTTGAAAGGATCCCGGGAAAAAACGGTCGCGGTTGTCCGGCAGCCAACGAACTATGCGGAAATCGGCATGAAAGCGGGGATTTTCGGCGCGGGATCGTATTCTATCAGGCTACAGATTGACGAAGAGCAGCCAGGCAAGCACGGCGGCGAACACGGTCATGAGGATATTTGTGTGCGGGCCTTGATCGAGTCCGCGCTTGGACGCGTATTCGCCCCAGTACGATTCGAAGACATTGGCGGCGATGGCGATGGCCAGCAGACCGGCGCCCGCGCTCCAACCTCCCCACCCGAGATAGACGGCGTATGCGGTGATGAGTGCCGAGGCGAGAAGTCCCGCCAGCGTACCGGCCAGGGAGACGCCGCCTTTTGAGCCCGCGGGCACGGGCCGGAGCGACCGTAACGAGATGGTTACTCCCCCCACCGCCTTGCCGATTTCCGAAGAGACCGTGTCCATGGTTTTGGCGATGAGAGGAGCGATCACGACCAGTAGCGCGGGATGCAGACCGCCCCGGGGCCCGATTCCGAGGCCGGCCAGATGGGTCAAAGGGGTCATCCATGCCGCTGCGCCCATGGCGCCGAACACCTCGGCGGCGCCCCGGCGGCCATTGCGCGCTTCGGCGATGCCCTTGGCTTGTTTACGCGCCAAGCCGAAGCGGGTTGCCAAATTGCCCAGCACGAAGAACCCGATGAGGAAATGGAACAGGCGGGGTTCGACTGCCATGAGCAGGAAAGCCAGGAGCGCGCCCAGCGCCGCGCCTCCCAAGGTGAGGAGCCGGGCGAGCCAGGCGAGGCAACCGAATCCCAGCGCGATTCCCAAGATGAAAAATCCGTGGCCATGCAGCCAGACTTCGGAACCGAGCAGGATGGCGCCGCCGGGAGCGGGCCAAAGGAAATTCGGGAAGAGGGGAATCGCCGCGCATACCGTGAAGGGGACGATGAGGTTGTCCGCCACCCCGAACCAGACGGTTTCGGCCAAAACGGCGAACAGGAATAGGATGCCGACACCGGCGAGGGCCGGCGTGCGGTACTGCCAGGCGTCGCCATCGGGAATGAAGGCATTGGCCAACGCCCAGCGGGCCAGGAAATAGGCGGGCACGGCGGCCAAAGCCGCCCCCAGTAACACGCCTGCTACGGGCTTGCGGGCGTTCCACGGCAGCAAAGGGCCGCGGGCCAGTAGCCGGCAACCCAGACCGATGCACGCGTCGATGCCGGCGAGGGCGAACCAGGCGGCCATCACCGGCATATACCAAGCCAGTCCCGCGCGGTTGGCCTCGGTCGAACCGTAGGCCACTACACATGCCATCAAGGCGACGGGATATAGGATCACTTCCAATGCCCCCATCCCCTCGGCTTCGGCGCGGTAGACTCCAGGGAGGATTTTCGGGAGCAGGAAGAGATTCATGAGGAGGAGAAGGAGAGTTACGCCCAGGGCCTGGAGCGGCGAAAGCCAGGGCAGGAATAGCGCTGGCCAGAATGCCGCCATATGGGCCGCCTTCCGACCCGCTTCCCCCCAACTCAAGCCCGGTAATCGCTCCATTTCCTGAAAAGTTAGGTGATGTGCGGGGAAAAACCGGGGATTCCCGCAAATTCAAGGCACTTTCATGCCGGTTGGGCAACCATAAATCCTGTTCAGGTTTACTCCATCCAGTAACTATATTTTCCACCGTATCAATTGAAACCCTCGCATATGCGCGAATCGGAAACCTGAAGCATGCAAAATTCCACTCTACAATGCCCGGTCACCATTGCCCTATCCGTCATCGGCGGAAAATGGAAGGTCATCATCCTCTGGCACCTCAAAGAAGGCGGCGTAAAGCGCTTCGGCGAGTTGCAGCGCTTGGTGCGCGGCATCAGCCAGAAAATGCTGACCCAGGAATTGCGGGATCTTGAGGATTCCGGATTGGTGAGCCGCAAGGTCTACCCCGTAGTTCCCCCCAAGGTGGAATACAGCCTCACCGAAACCGGCTGGTCCCTGAAGCCCGTGCTCGAGCAATTGAGCGATTGGGGCAAGGAATACCGTAAGGGCCGCGGCGAGTCCGTGGAAGAAATGGTCGGCGTGGAAAGCTCCATGACCCCGACCCGGGAACTCGAAACCGTTCAGGACTGAAGGAAGCCCTCCGGGGCTTGATATCGGTCCGTAACCTGTCGGTTACAGCAGGCGCTTCCCCAAAGGAGGCGCCTTTTCATTTCCTGCCGGGAAAATCACTCGAGCGCGATGACGCGCAATTGGATCTTCCGCTCCCCGCGGAAGGTGTTCCATTCCGGGTAATAGGCGAGCCGGGCCAGGCGGCCGCGTTCCATCACGTATTCCCGTAGGTACCCCAGATTGAAGCCGATGGCGTCGAAGCCGGCGCCGGGCGCGCCCACGGTGAATTTGAGATGCTTATCGCCCACCACCTTGGGCTGGGAAAGCAGGGCCACGTCCTCGGAATAGAACATGGGGCTTTCATTGAGCGGCCCGAAAGGCTCGAAACGCTGCAGCCATTGCATGTTCTCTTCGTTGAGCCGGTCGAGGGTGACTTCTACCGAGGGCGTGATGCGGGGGATGAAATCATTGCCCGCCAGATGCTCGGCCGCGGCGGCATTCATGAGCCCGCGGAAAGCGACGATGTTCCCTGCCTTTATGGTCAGGCCGCAAGCGTGGTAATGGCCGCCCCATTTTTCCAGCAGATGGGCCGCGCCCCCCAGGGCTTTATGCAGGTTGAAACCCGTGAGCGTGCGGCCGCTGCCTTTGGCCAGGCCCTTCTCCGCGTCGATGGCGAGCACGAAGCAAGGCCGCCGGTAACGCTCCACCAGGCGGGCCGCTACGATGCCGATCACACCCTCATGCCATTCCGGCGAAGCCACCACCAGGCATCCCGATTCGAGCAAGGCCGGATCCCCGTCGATAAGGCGCACGGCCTGTTCGGTGATGCCTTGATCGAGCTTGCGGCGCTTCCCGTTCTCGGTTACCATCAGATCCAGGTAATCCGTTGCCTCTTGAACGGTGGCGGAGAGCAACAGACGGGCGCTGATCTCGGGGCTGCCCATGCGTCCCATGGCGTTGAGCATGGGAGTGACCTTGAAAAGGATTTCGCCGGAGCTGAGGCGGTTGCGTTCCACGCCCGCGCGTTCCAGCAGCCCGCGCAGCCCCAGGTTCTCCGTGACGGCCAGGCGGCGCAGCCCGGCCTTGACCAGGCGCCGGTTCTCCCCGGTAAGCGGCACATTGTCGGCCAGGCTTCCCAGGGCCAATAGATCCAGAAAACGCTCGGCGGTCTCGCCCTTGAGGGACATGGACAGCGCGTTGAGCAGCTTGTAGGCTACCCCCACTCCCGAAAGCCCCTTGTTGGGATAAGGGCAGCCGGGCTGATTGGGATTGAGGATGGCGTCGGCAGGAGGCAGGTCTCCCGAAGCCTGGTGGTGATCGGTGATGATGACGCCGATGCCCAGCTCCTTGGCCTTGGCCACCTCGGCGTTGGCCGAGATGCCCGTGTCCACGGAGATGATCCAGCGCGCGCCTTGGGCGCGGAGCTTCTCCACGCTCGCGAAGCTGATGCCGTAGCCTTCCTGGAAGCGGTTGGGCAGGAACCATCCGGCATTGAATCCGAGCGATTGCAGGCCCTGGTACAAGAGCGCGGTGGCGGTGACGCCGTCGACGTCGTAGTCGCCGTGGACGAAGACGGATTCCCCCGCGGCATGCACCGCGCGCAGGATTTCCACCGCCCGTTCCATTCCGCGCATCAGCGTCGGTTCCGGATCCGATTGCGCGGCCAGGGTGGCGAGGAAGAAATCCCGCGCCTGTTCCTTCGCTTCGATGCCGCGTTGCAGCAGCAGATCGGCCACGAAGGCGGGCCCGTTGATTTCCTGGGAGAGTTTTTCCCGCAAGGGATGCCCCGCGGAATCGGGCTTGACGATGACGGCGGGAACGACAGGGCGCTTGAGCATCAGGTCGCCGCCACCGCAGTCTGCTTCTGCAGGTACTCGAGGTAGAGACCCAGGGCCGCGTTCTTGGGTTTGGCGTAATCTCGCACCGCGGTGAGCAACTCTTCGATCCACTGGGACAAGGCCCGCAGATCCGGGAAGGCTTCCAGCGGGGCCAGGGTTTCGGCAAGACCGGGATCGAGTCCTTGGCGCACGAGGGCGGAGCGGGTCCAGGCGCCGGGAGCGCCCGACGCAGGGGCCGGTTCCAGCGCCCGCAGGCTATGGAAGAGGCGGATGGCACGCAACAGGAACAGCAACAGCGGGGCCGCCCCCTGCATGTCCTCGAAGGGCTTGGCGGTTTCGGCGTAGTCGGCGAAGGCGAGCCAGCCATTGCCCGACTTGAAGCCGGCCAGCGCGGCCGCGAAGAAATCGCCGGCATCGGCGACCAGGGTATCACCCCCGTTACGGTGCAGATCGAGCAGCGCCCCCGGGGAGCCCTCCGCGAAGGGCAACAGGCGCTCGGGTACCGCGGGCAGATCCCAATCGGCGGCCTTGGCCGTCAGCACCGCGCGCAATTCCGGCGGGGCCATGGGGAAGAGGGGAAGCTGGGTGCAGCGCGAGAGGATGGTAGGCAAAAGCGCGCTACGGTCCTCGCTGACGAGCAGGAAGTGGGTCTCGGGGGGCGGCTCTTCCAGGGTCTTGAGGAAGGCGTTGGCGACCGGCGCGTCCATGGTCTCCACCCGATGCAGGATGGCGATCTTGGTATGCCCTGAAGCGATGCTGAAGGCGATCTTGCCTTGCAGTTCCATCATCTGGGCGATACGGGTTTGCGCCTTTTCCGGCACGGTGAATCCGTAGGGATCCGATCGGAACGAGGCGATGTCGGCTACCAGTTCGTCGACCTGCTGCGAGGTCATCTTGCGGGCGTCCCCGGATTCGGATTTCTCCACCACCGGGAACACGAAGTGCAGGTTTTCGTTCCGCTTCCCCTGACATCCCGCGCAGCGTCCGCAGGGCTTGACCGAGGCGTCTTCGCACAACAGGATTTCCGCGAGGTCGAGGACCAGGGCGTTCTGGCCCATGCCGGCGGGACCGTGGACTAAAAGGGCGTGGGGGAATTTGCCGGAGGCGAGGGCCTGCGATAGGAAGGCCTTGGCCTCGTCCAATCCCTGCGTACGGTTGAAGCGGATTTCCATGGGTTCCGGAAAAGTAGTAATCGGCCCGACCCGGTCCCGCGGGGCCTGGGTAGGGGACTGCGCCCGCTCACGCGGGCCGCGCCAACGGCGTCACTTCCCGCCCGATTTCAACCATTCTCCCGGGTCCACGGTGCGTGTCCCTTTGCGGACTTCGAAATAGACGCGCCCCTTTTCCACCGAGACGGCGCCGAGTTCCTGGCAGGTCTTGATCTTGTCCCCCTGCCGTACCTTGACCCCCGCCAGGTTGGCGTAGATGGTGTAGATGTCGGAACCGTTGTCCAGGATTACACCCAGTCCATATCCCGGGATGCGGGTGATGAGCGCGACCTCGCCGCTGACCGCCGCCCGCACCGGAGTACCGGCCGCGCCCTTGATCTCGATGCCCAGGTTCTTGGTGGTCGTCTTCAGCGTGGCATGGTATTGCAATCCGTACTTGGACACGACTTCGCCTTCCACCGGAAGGCAATACTTGGTCCCGGACTCCAGCACGGCGGCGGCTTTCTTGGTGCGTGCCTGCTCTTCCTTGCGCCGTTTTTCCAGGGCGGTGATGATCTCGTTCACCAGGCGCGCGTTCTCTTCCAATTCCTCGAGCGCCCTTTGCTTGATCTTCTCGTCGGTCTGGATCGCGGCCAGGTGCTTTTCCTGTTCCCGGCGGGCGCGCGAAAAGGATTCCTTTTCCTGGGATTTGCGGGCGCGGAATTTGTCCAGCTCGG
>JAHFCH010000199.1 GCA_023249635.1 Fibrobacterota bacterium | reverse complement strand
CTTTTTGCGCGATTACTACCAGGAGAAGAAAGCCGCCTCCAAATCGTTTTCGTACGTGAATTTCGCCCGCAAGGCCAAAATCAGCAGTAGCGGCTTCTTGCTGCATGTGATCAAGGGCGAGCGCAACCTTACCGGGCCCGTGCTCGTGAACGTGGCCCAGGCCATGGGTTTCGATCGCCCCCAGACCGAATACTTCGGGGATCTGGTCGCGTTCGATCAGGCCAAGAGCCAGGCCGAGAAGAATTTCCGCTACGGTAAGATCATGGCGCAGCGCCGCAGCGCCGAAGTCAAACAGTTGGAGGATTCGCAGTACGCATTCTATTCCGACTGGCATCATTCCGTGATCCGCGAGTTGGCCCCGCTGCTGGCTCCGGGGACGGCCCCCGCCCAACTGGCCAAGCTGGTGATACCCGCCATCGGCGCCGGCGAGGCGGGGAGCTCCCTTAAGCTGCAGGAGCAATTGGGCCTGCTGCGACGCACTCCGGAAGGCCGACTCGCGCAAAGCGAGCCGTTCATCGGCGGTTCCGGCGCCCCCGCCCGCAAGCTGGCCATCACGCGCTTCCAACGCGCCATGCTCGAAGTGGCCGGGCAGGCCTGGGACAATTTCGAGGAGAATGCCATCGCGATGCAAACCGCGACCCTGAGCCTGTCCGCCGAGGCCGCGCTGGCGGCCAAAGCCGAACTGAAGGACTTCCTGAAGCGACTGCTGGCGCTGGCCCAAGCCGATAAGCGCCCGGCCGATCGCGTATACCAACTCAACCTCAACTTTTTCCCGGTCAGCAAGACCGTCGGAGGGCAATCCAAATGAACATCCCGAAATTCCCACTCTCCGCAGTGGCGGCATTGGCCGCGGTAATCGGGCTCTCCGGGTGCGAACCCCAAGGCACCGGCTCCACCACCGAATCGGGGGTGGTGGCCGGCCGCATCCTGGCCAAGGGTAACGTCCCCGTTAACGGGGCCTCGGTCATCCTGGTACCCGTTGATCATGTCCCTTCCCCGGTCTTCCGGAAGTCGGCCGCGGTCGAGGCCGTCACCGATTCCGAAGGGCGCTACAGCATCTCCGGGGTGCCGGCGGGCACCTATGCCCTCACCGCCGCGAAGGATTCTTTGGCCGTGTTCCGGGACTCCGTCCGGGTTCCAAGCGCGGGGCTGGATGCCGGGGCCGATACCTTGCTGCGCGCGGGTTCCCTGGAAGGCCGCGTGGTGCTGGCGGCGGGGGAGGATTCCCGCACCGTTTTGATCCTGGTAATGGGCACCAACGTGTTCACGGTGCCGCGCGACTCCGCAGGCGGGTTCGGCCTGGACGGCATGGGCGCGGGTGAGTACCGCGTGCGTTTCCTCAGCACCCTCAAGGACTACCGGCCCTTGGACACGGTCCTCTCCATCCGCGCGGGCGGGCGCGATACCTTGTCCGGACCGGTGCTGTTGCCGTTCCTGGGCATCGCCAAGGTCACGGGCCTTACGGCGGTATGGGATGCCTCCATGGTAGCCGTGAATCTGGCTTGGGCGGCCGGGGACTCTGCGCGTGTTTCAGGATATAACGTCTACCGGGCCGCCCCGGGGGCGCCTTTCGGGACCTTGCCGATCAACCCGGCGCCCATCGTACGCGCGGCTTACCGGGATTCCCTCCTGGAACCCGGAAAAGCATACGCATACGCCGTCAAGGCCGTGGATAAGAACGGGAATGCCGGACCGTTGTTTTCCGCATCCATATCGGTGCAGACCACGAAAGGGGAGTTCACCTTGGTGAGCACCCTGAAGCCGGAGGGGGTTTCCGCCGATGTCACGCCGTTGGCCGTCAGCGGCGGCGACATCTTCTGGCTGCGGTCCGATCGCATCGACGTCTACGATACCTCGGGATCCATGGTCCGTACCATCGGGGACTCCGGGCCCGAAGCCATCCGCTACGGCGTGGCCATCCGCGTCTTCGGCGATACCGTTTACGTGATCGATGTGCTGGGCGATCCCGGCTCCCGGCCCAAGGGAGGGGGCGCGCGCATCCGGAAGTTCACCAAGGACGGCCAAGCCGCCGGTGGTATCGACCTCTCAGCGACTTTCGCCGAGGGCGCCACCCGGGCCGCGGCCGATCTGCGGGTAGCAGCGGACGGAACGATATTCGCGACCAACGGCTATACCCTCTTCGCCTTGCGCCCGGGCGGCAAAATCGATTCGGCGGACTCGCCCTTGGATCCCGGATTCCGCAATCTGTTCGCCAAGCTGGAACCGTCGGGCGGAAAGATGATGATCATGGGATCCTACCGGCAACTTCCCGGCAACCTACGCAAGACCCAGTCCGCGCTCATCGGTGGCGATCTAAAGGGTGGGATACCGGCCAACGCGGACTATTTCCTCAACGCGTACGCGGGGGATTCCGAAGGCAACACCTGGATCGTGAAGGAAGACAGCCTGGTGGAGGAGTCCGGGACCGATCAGGCCTTGCGCCTACGTATCCGTATACCCGAAGCCTTATACCGGGACGTGCAATTCGAAGCGGGGGTTTTGTACTTGTACGATTATACCGCGTCGGCCATTCGCATTTATCGGACGCAGTAAGGAAATCCCGCCTTGGCTCGCCGGGACCGCGGCGGGCGCATCAGGGCCATTCGCTAGGGTTAGTTCTTCGCCGCCGCCGGCTCTTTGGGGGCCGAGGCCAAAAGCTTCTTCGCCCACTTGTTCTTGCGGTCCACTTCCAGCACCTTGATGAGGTAAGGCTTCCCCAGGTCGTATTCCTTTTCATCGAAATGGATTTGGGCCATGCTGGCCCATAGGCGGATGTTCACCTTTTCGCTATTGGCGCCCTCGGAAAGCAGTCCGGCCTCGTAGGCGTCGCGAGCAGGCTGTTTGAAACCGAGATCGTTGAACTTGTCGGCGACCTCGAGGCAGGTCTGGGCGGGGCTGGGCTTGAACAGGCAAAAGTCCTGATCCTTGCCCTTGGCTACCGCCATGTAATCCCGCTTGTCGGCGCCCGGGAACTTCGCCTTGTAGTCGGTGAAGGCGTGTTCGTAAAAAACCAGGTTCGATTCGATGGAGTCGTTGTGCTGATTCTCCTGGTGCAGGGAGTCCAGGTTCATCGCCACGACGGGCTTCTGCATCACGTAAGGGTCATGGCTGGCGCAGGCGCACAGGGCGGTCAGCGCGGCGGCCGCGGAGATGGCCCATGACAGGGATGCGGGGGAGAGGGATTTTCTGACTGCCATTTCGGATTCCTATCGTGAGTGTAATCTCTCCCCCCGTGCCATGGAAGATACTGCCGGGGGCCGGAATACGCGCAGCGGCGATTGTCCGGAACGATACCTGTGGTTACGGTCGGTCGCATATTCCCGCGGGAAAACCCTAGATTGCGTTGGAAGTTGGGTTTTTACCGGAGCTGGATACGGTACGCCTGCCACGCGGGCGGATACACGAGACCAGGAAGAATCGCGCGTAAACGACCCCGCGCATCCAGGCCGTAGGCCGGGATCCGGGCGCCCTCATCGGCCGCTCCCGCGATTCCAGGTCTCTCCGAACCGTTGCGGAAGCGCAACATCTTTTCGCGGGGTAACCGTACCGATACCCCCGTAGTCCCATCGCCCGAGGGCGCGGGGACGTTGGTATCCAGGGAGAGAGGCGCGCCGAAGTCCGGCATACCGGCCGAGGTCCATGAGAATTTCTGGGCCCGGGTGGTGCGGCCGGAATAGGTATACGCGGAGGAGGATTTGCCGTGGTACAGGATCCAATCCTCCTTCCCGTCCGGTGATTTAAAGAAGGAATGGTGCCCGGGCCCGAAAACTCCCGCCGCATCGTTGCGTTGGAAGATGGGCTGGCTATGCTGCACCCAGGACGAGGCCAGCTGGGGATCGGACTTATCCGAGGCGATGACCATGCCCAGCTTGTAATCGGGCTTCTGGGTATCGCAAGCCGAATAGGTGAGGAAAAGCATTCCATTGCGCTGGAGCACGAATGGCCCTTCGCGCACCTCGGGACAGCCGAAGCCGTCAGCCGGAATCAGGGTGCGTGTTCCCGTAGTGGTCCAGGGATTCTCCATGCGGATGATATACAGGCGGTGATCGGGATACCCGGCCCATAGGAAGTACAGGTTGCCGTTAGGGTGCTTGAGCACCGTGCCGTCGATGGCGTAGAAGGCGTTGGCGGGATCGGTCTGCAGGCGGGCCTTGTAATCGTATGGCCCCATGGGATCGGTTCCCCGGCTTTCCAGCACGTGCATACGATGGTGTTGGTCCACGTTGTCGTCGGCGGTGTAGTACAAGTACCAGTGCCGTCCTGCCGGCCCTTCGAGGAGGTGGAATTCCGGGGCCCAGATGTTGCAGCAGCGATCGGCCGCGCCGTCTGTCCACACGCTTTGCCCCCCGACCTGCTTGAGGCCGCCCAGGGTGGGGGATTTCCAGATCCGGATGCCGTTGCCGCCGGTGACGGTCAGGTAATAGTTCCCCTGCCAATGGGCCAGGTAGGGATCGGGGCCGGAGTTGAGCGGATTGCGGAATGTCGTCTGGGCGCCGAGTGGTAACATGCATGTTACCAAGGCGGCGAAGCCCAGCGCCGGCAAGGGTGCGCGTACGTAGACCATAATCCTCCCCTGAGCCCCAGGTTGAAGATACGGGTGGACCGGGGCGCGGGGCGATGGGTTTTTGGGGCGTACCGTTTACTTGACCCGGGGAGGGAGGAAAGCGTCGCGAAAGAGGGGGAAAGCGGCGAGGGCCGGGGAAATTGTATACTTAGTCCCTGACACGGGAACCCCCTTTCATGGCCTCTCCTCCTAAAGACACGCGCGCCATCGCCATTCTGGCCCATGTGGATGCCGGCAAAACCACGGTCTCCGAGCGGCTGCTGTATTTCAGCGAATCCATTCCCGGCCTGGGCGAAGTCGACGAAGGCCTGGCCACCATGGACTACCTGGAAGAGGAGAAGAAGCGCGGCATCACCATCGAGGCCGGCATCGCCAGCTACCAATGGAAAGGCACGCGCGTCACCTTTGTCGACACGCCGGGCCACGTCGACTTCGGCGTGGAAGTGGATTTCGCCCTGCAAGCCGTGGAAGGGGTCATTCTGGTGCTGTCCGGCGTGAGCGGGATCGAATCCCAAAGCCTCGAGGCTTGGGAGAAGATCAAGGCCAACCGCAACCGCCCCGTCATCTTCATCAACAAGCTCGATATTCCGGGTTCCGACTACCGCAAGGTCATGGAACAGGTGCAGGTGATGTTCCGCGTCCGCCCTGTAGCCTTGACGTTACCCGTGTACGTCAAAAACACGGAAGGCGGCGGCCAGGCGCTGGACGGCGTCATCGATGTGCTCAACCAATTGGCCTTGTACCGCTCCGTGGAGAACCCGCGCAAACTCATCAAAGGCGCCGTGCCCGCCTTTCTGGCGAAGGACTACGCCAAGGCCCGCCAGGACCTGATCGACGTTGCCTCGCAATTCCATGATGGGTTGGCGGCCGCCTGGCTGGCCGGGGACGAGATCAAAAACGAGGACATCGTGGCCGGGCTCAAGGCCGCTATGGAAACGGGCCACCATATCCCGGTATACCTGGGTTCGGCCCTCAAGAACGTGGGCATACGCCAATTGATGAACGGCGTGAACCTGCTGCTGCCGTCCGTAGGCGTGCGTCCCGAACTCACGGATCCCGCCCGCCGTTTCAGCGAACCCGATTCCGCGGGCACCGCCCCGGGCTTCCCGGCGACGGGCTTCCCGTCCGGGGCCCGCACCCCCAGCGGCCGCTTCCTGCCGGCCCTGGGCTTCATCATCAAGATCCGCCATTATCAGAACATCGGGAGAATCTTCCTCGCGAAGATTTTCGATCCCGCCGGCCTCAAGCATCTTGAAGGAGCCCGCTTCTTCCGTGTCTTCGCGGAATCCCTGGAGGAGATCAAGGATTTGACCGAGATCCGCCCCGGCGACGTGCTGGCCATGCAAAGCCCGCAGAACTGGCGCATGGGCCAGTTGCTCATGGCCGACGGCCGTGTCGACGCCGGTCCGGCCGCCTCCATCCTGACCAAGAAATACCGGCCTTTGCTGCAATCCCGCATTGAGCTGGTCAATGCGGACGACTTCGGGTTCGTGGACCGGATTCTCAAGCAACTTGCCGATACCGAGCCTTCCATCGCCATCGCGCCGGATCCGGCCACGGGCGGCTGGCTCATCAGCACGGTGGGGGAATTGCAGCTCGACGTGTTCTGCAAACGGCTGAAAAAAGATCACAAATGCGATATCAAGATCGGCGCGCCCTCGGTCCGCTATCTCGAAAAGCTGAAAGCGGCGCAGCGCGGCTTGTCCAATACCAGCGTGGCCATGGGTGCCGAAGTGGCCGTGCAGTTCGACGTCACCTCCTCTCCCGACGACGAAAAGAACACCGTAACCTACGGGATCCCCGTATCACCGGAGTATCGGGAGGTGATCGAGTCCGTATTCGAGCATTTCTGTACCCAAGGAATGTGTGGATTCGGGATCGTTGCGGGTTTGGGCTGCCGGATCACGGATCTCAGGGGTGGGCCTTCCGGAGAATCGTCGGGCGTCGGGCGTCGGGCGTTGAAAACCGAAGATGTGTCCGATGGCGATCTTAACGCCCGACGCCCGACGCCCGACGATCTTAAAATTCCGCTCCCCCTTTTGGCCAAGTGCTTCTCCGATGGGCTCAATTTGCAGCTATCCTGCGCCCAATTTGAGATTTTTGAGCCCCATATGCGCCTGGAAATCATCATTCCGGATGAATTTTGCGGATCGGTCCTCGCCGATCTGGCCGCGCGTGGGGGCATCGTAAGGAAGCTTGACTCCGATGGTTATAACTCGATAATCCTCCTTGAGATACCCTTGGCAAACACGTTCGGCTATACTACCTTACTCCGCTCCTTGTCAAAAGGGTTAGGCGTTTACGTCCTCACGTACGAGAAACACGGCGTGAGGAGGTCCTGAAAATAAAGAGCACGGCGCTCGCAGGACCAGTTGAGCTTCTAACCCCGCTGATTGGGGTTTCCCTTCGAAACAGAAGGAAAAACCGAGCCGAGGTTCCGAAAGGATAACGCGGCCCAGGACCAGGTCTCAATAGAGCAAGTGGAGTCGTATTATGGCCAAAGAGAAATTCAACCGCAATAAGCCCCACGTCAACGTCGGCACCATCGGCCACGTGGATCACGGCAAGACTTCCCTGACCGCCGCCATCACCACCGTGCTGGCCAAGTCCGGCGGCGCCGTCGCCAAGTCCTACGGTGAAATCGACAACGCTCCCGAAGAACGCGAGCGCGGCATCACCATCAATACCTCGCACGTCGAGTACGAGACCAAGAACCGCCATTACGCCCACGTCGACTGCCCCGGGCACGCCGACTATGTCAAGAACATGGTTACCGGCGCCGCCCAGATGGATGGAGCCATTCTCGTGGTCTCGGCCGCCGACGGGCCCATGCCCCAGACCCGCGAGCACATCCTGCTCGCCCGTCAGGTAGGCGTCCCCTACATCGTCGTGTTCATGAACAAGGTCGACATGGTCGATGACCCCGAATTGCTCGAGCTGGTCGAAATGGAAATCCGCGACCTGCTCAAGAAGTACGAGTTCCCCGGCGACGTGATTCCGATCGTCCAGGGCAGCGCCGCCAAGACGCTGGCCGGCGACTTGGGTCCCCAGGGCGAACAGTCCATCCTCAAGCTGATGGAAGCCGTCGACACCTACATCCCGACGCCGGTGCGCGCCGTGGACAAGCCTTTCCTGATGTCCGTCGAAGACGTCTTCTCCATCACGGGCCGCGGCACCGTGGCCACGGGCCGCGTCGAAGCGGGCCGCATCAAGGTGCAGGAAGAAGTCGAGCGCGTGGGCCTTGCCGAGAGCAAGAAGTTCATCGTGACGGGCGTGGAAATGTTCCGCAAGCTGCTCGACGACGCGCAAGCGGGCGACAACGTGGGTCTGCTGCTCCGTGGCGCGGAAAAGACGGACATCCAGCGCGGCCAGGTGCTGTGCAAGCCGGGTACGATTACCCCGCATAAGAAGTTCAAGGCCGAGATCTACGTCCTGTCGAAGGACGAGGGCGGCCGGCATACGCCTTTCTTCAACGGCTATCGCCCCCAGTTCTACTTCCGCACGACGGACGTGACGGGCGAGTCCACCTTGCCCACGGGCGTAGAGATGGTGATGCCGGGCGACAACGTGACGATCACGGCTGAATTGATCCAGCCCATCGCCATGGCCAAGGACCTGCGCTTCGCGATTCGCGAAGGCGGCAAGACCGTAGGCGCCGGCGTTGTGACCGAGATTCTCGACTAAGACAAGTGAATGCGGTCCGGCTTCAGGCCGGGCCCGCTCTGTGACATTTCGGACGGGTATAGTTAAAACGAGGTAATGGCAAGTGGCAGAAAAAGGACAACGGATCAGAATCCGCCTCAAGTCGTTCGACCACCGGATGATTGATCGTTCGGCGGCCGATATCGTCAGGACAGCCAGAAACACCGGCGCGAAAATCGTCGGGCCGATTCCGCTGCCCACCAAGAAGAGGATCTACACCGTGATCCGCTCTCCGCACATCGACAAGACGTCGCGCGAGCAATTCGAATCGCGGACCCATAAGCGTTTGATCGACATCATCGACTCCACCCCGCAGACTATCGACTCTCTCATGAAGCTCGATCTTCCCGCCGGCGTGGAAGTGGAAATCAAGGTGTAACATGCTGGGACTTAAGGGAAAAAAACTAGGCATGACTTCGATCTTCAGTGAAGATGGCACCATGGTGGCCGTCACTGTCATCGAGCTGCCTCCGGCCACCGTGCTGGAGCAGAAAACCAAAGAAAAGCACGGCTACACCGCCATCAAGGTAGCCTCCGGCACCCCCAATGAGCGCCGCCAGAACAAGCCCATCGCGGGCGTGTTCAAGAAGGCCAACGTTCCCGCCGCCAAGTGGCTGAGCGAATGGCGCCTCAAGGACACGAAGGAATTCGAAGTCGGCAAGCAGATTGACGTTTCCATCTTCTCGGGCGAGAAGAAGGTCACCGTCGAGGGCGTGAGCAAGGGCCGCGGTTTCGCGGGCACCATCAAGCGCCACAAGTTCCAGCGCGGACCGTCCACGCACGGTTCCCAGAACGTCCGCCAGCCCGGTTCCATCGGCGCGCATACGTATCCGGGCCGCACTTTCCCCGGCCAGCGCATGGCCGGCCATCACGGCGATAAGCAGCACACCATCAAGAACCTGGTCGTGATCAAGATCGACGTGGAAAAGAACCTGCTGTTCGTACGGGGCGCGGTCCCCGGAGCCACGAACGGCGAAGTACTCGTGAGGAAGCAGTAATCATGGCTAAGGCAAAACTCCACGCCGCGGACGGCGCGTTCAAGTCGGAATTCGACCTGCCCGCCAGCCACTTCGAGGCTCCGGTCAGCGAAGCGGCCATGTACAACGCCGTCGACGTATACATGGGCAACCAGCGCCAGGGCACGCATAAGACCAAGAACCGTTCGGAAGTTTCCGGCGGCGGCAAGAAGCCTTGGAAACAGAAGGGCACCGGCCGCGCGCGCCAGGGCTCGAACACGGCTCCCCAGTGGGTGCGCGGCGGCAAGGCCCATGGCCCCCTCCCGCATCTGTACAAGCGCGATATCAATAAGAAGGTCAAGCGCCGCGCCCTGCTCTCGGCCCTGACCGTCAAGGCCAACGAGTCCAGCATCTACGTTATCGAGAAGCTGGCCCTCGTCTCGCCCAAGACCAAAGACCTGATCAAGGTCCTGGCCGCCGCCAAGCTCGACGGACAGAAGAACCTGCTCGTGGTCACGGACGCCGACAAGAATCTCTTGCTGGCCGCCCGCAACATCCCCACCGTGCTGGTGCAGCGCGTTTGGGACATCAACACCTACGGCCTGCTCAACGCCAAGAACGTGATTTTCACGGACGCGGCGATCAAGGCTCTCACCGCTCCTACGGCCGATGCGGCCGAGGCGAAGGCTCCGACCGCGAAAGCGGTCAAGGCCGCCAAGGCTCCCGCAGCTCCCAAGGCCGCCAAGGCCCCGGCGAAGCCCAAGGCAGCCAAAGCCGAGAAAGCGTAAGGGATAAACGATGAAAGCGACCAAGGATATTCTGGACTTTCCCTGGATGACGGAGAAATCCACCGCCATCCGCAATAATGCGAACTGCTACGTATTCAAGGTGAAGCCGAGCGCGAACAAGATCGAGATCAAGCAGGCCATCGAAGCCCGCTTCCAGGTCCGCGTCGAATCGGTGAATACCATCAACGTGCAGGGTAAAGTGAAGCGCACCCGCGGCATCGAAGGCCGGCGCAATGATTGGAAAAAGGCGGTCATCCGCCTCGTCGAAGGCGACGCCATCAAGGAAATCGAGTAAGGGAAGCGGAGAGAACCAATGCCACTCAAGTCATACCGCCCGCTGACCGAAACCCAGCGGTACAAGCAGATTCTCGACTTCGGCGAGATCACGACCAACGAACCTTACAAGCCCCTCACGGTTGGTAAGCGCGAAAAGGCCGGCCGTAATAATCGCGGCATCATCACCATGCGCCGCCGCGGCTCGGGCCACAAGCGCCTGTACCGCCTCATCGACTACAAGCGCGCGCGCCCCGGCGTTCCCGCGGTCGTCGAGACCATCGAATACGATCCGAACCGTTCGGCCAACATCGCGCTCATCCGCTATATCGACGGCCAACGCGTGTACATCATCGCGCCGGACGGCGTGAAAGTGGGCATGACCCTGGTGAACAAGGATGACGCCACCCTCGAGCCCGGCAACGTGCTCCCGCTCGGCAAACTGCCCTTGAACACCTACGTGCACAACGTAGAGCTCAAGCCCGGCAAGGGAGCCCAGATGGCCCGCGCCGCAGGCACCCAGTGCGAAATCGTCGCCCGCGAAGGCGACATGGTCCACCTGAAGCTTCCCTCCGGTGAAATCCGCATGCTGTCCCAGGACTGCAAAGCGGTTATCGGCCGCGTCGGCAACGTGGACTTCAACAAGATCGTCTCCGGTTCCGCGGGCCGTTCCCGCTGGCTCGGCAAGCGTCCCAAGGTTCGTGGCGTCGCCATGAATCCCGTCGACCATCCCATGGGCGGCGGCGAAGGCAAGACTTCCGGCGGCGGCCATCCGGTTTCGCCGTGGGGCAAGAAGGCCAAGGGCAAGAAGACCCGTAACAATAAGCGGACCGACAAGTTCATTGTCCGTCGTCGGCCGAAGAACAGCTAAGGGGATATAGAATGTCCAGATCGCTCAAAAAAGGCGCGTTCATCGACAGTCACCTCGT
The DNA here is from genome assembly GCA_023249635.1 of Fibrobacterota bacterium. Taxonomy (GTDB): domain Bacteria; phylum Fibrobacterota; class Fibrobacteria; order UBA11236; family UBA11236; genus Chersky-265. The sequence goes on along the minus strand of JAHFCH010000199.1, from coordinate 700 downwards.
GAAAAAGGTGAAGGAATCGGGCGCGAGCAGCAAGAAGACCGCCATCAAGACCTGGAGCCGTCGTTCCACGATCGCCCCGGATTTCGTTGGCCACACCATCGCTGTGCACAACGGCAAGATTTTCGTCCCCGTGTTCGTATCCGAGAACATGGTCGGCCATAAGCTGGGCGAGTTCGCGCTCACCCGCACTTTCCGCGGCCACGTCAAGACCGAGAAAGCCAAGCCCGCCGGCGCACCTGCGGCTCCGGCTGCGAAGAAGTAGAGGTAGAGGATCATGGAATCGATCGCAAAAGGCAAATATATGCGCTCCTCCACCAACCGCATGCGGCAGGTGGCGGACATGGTCCGCGGCAAGCCCGTGGATTCCGCCCTGGCCATCTTGCTTGGCCTGGGGATGAAGAAGAAAAGCGCCCGCATGGTCGAGAAGGTGTTGAAGTCGGCCGTGGCCAACTTCGGCGTCAAGAGCGAAGCCAGCGGCAGCAAAGCGAAGAATCTCACGGTGAAAACGATCACCGTGGACGCCGGACCCCTCATCAAGCGCATCCGTGCGCATGCCCAGGGCCGTGCCAATCGCATCGAGAAGAAACTGAGCCACCTGACCGTGGTTGTGTCGGACTAATCGGAGGAAACCTTGGGACAGAAAACACACCCGATAGGCTTCAGGCTCGGCGTCATCAAGACCTGGAATTCCAGGTGGTAC
>JAHFCH010000322.1 GCA_023249635.1 Fibrobacterota bacterium | reverse complement strand
GAATCCGATAATCAAGGGCTTGCCCTGGGCGAGTACCGCCTTCATTTCGTCGGGGCTGGAGGGAACCGTGTACCAATCCTTGATGGCGAAGGGCAGGGCGCGCGCCTTCGAAGCCGCATCGGGGAGCGCGGAGCAGGAATTCGTATTGTAGGGGAAAGCCTGGATATTGTCGTTGCCTCCGTTCTTGAGAAGGTTCAGCGCATCCGAGATATAGCTGCCCCCCGGGCAATTCCCGCCGCTGATCTGGTTGTACATCCAGGATGGGGAGAATTGGTTGACGGCCAGGTTCTGGTTCCACTTCCGATCCATCCTTTCCGCCATGGTCTTGGAGGCGTAGGCCGAAGCCCAGCCGACGCAGGAACCCTGATAGGTTCCCTGGTTCCCGATGGGCGGCATGTTTGCGGACAAGTCCACGGAAGAGGGGATATTCCCCATTCCCGTGGCGGAAATCTTGCGAGCCGCCATGGTCGTGGAGGGATCCAGTTTGGCGCCCATGGCGGGAAGGGCGGAAGCCGTCGCTCCGGCTACCGCGAGATCGTTTTCGGGAGCGGAAACGGTCCGGGTATTCTCATTGCAGGCAAGGAGCAGCATGGATGCCGCCAAGGCGGGACCCGCGCCGGTTTTCAGGAAAGACGAACTACGCATTATTTCTCCAGAGGTAAGTGATGTTTGGGACGAACGGGCGTCGTATGCGGCTATTGCAAAACCGGTGCCAAGGCGGACCGCACCGGTTTTGCCTGAAAACCGGCGGGGTAGGACTCGCGATTCTCGGTTACGGGACAACCGATCCCGTGCGATGGACTTCCGAGTGCTGCCGGAAATCCTTACGTCAGTCCGGCCCTGACGGTCCAGGACAAAGCCGAAGTAGGGGAAAAGTACGCATAGTGAAACGGATCACAAATAACCCGAAGCCTGCGCGGAATGGGGCGAAAAAACCGCCGCGACAGGGGTCGGGCGCGACGGAGGAACCGTGTGGGTGCTTAGCGATATTCCCGACACGTCGCAACGGCGGCGGACTGCGCATCACGGTGGATTTTGCCGGTAAGCCTTGGATCGTGAACAAGGTCGGCGACATCAACGCGGTGCCGTAGGTTCCGCGTAGTCGCGGGCCATTAGACGTTACCGGCCCGCGATCTTCTTTTCCATCCCTTTCCAAGCCTTGGTGATTTCGGCGCCGGTGCGGACGACCTTGGATAGGCGCATCTCATCGATGATGCCCATGAAGGGGATGTCGAATCCCGGGTCCGACGCGTTCCCGATGCCAACATCATATGCGGTGCTGCCCAGGCCGCCGGTATTCGGGGTGGATGCGGCCAGCGCACCGTTCACGTAGAGGCTGAGGGTCGCGCCGTCGAAGGCCACGGCCAGATAGGTCCATTTCCCTTTGGGGAGCGGGACGGTCGGGTACCACCAGCCGTCGAGGCCGCCCCCGAAATGCACGGCCAGGAAGCCGTTGTGGTTCGAAATCCCGTACTGCCAGGACTTGTCGAGGATGTGGTTGAATCCGCTCGCGGCCGAGTCGCTGCGGACCAATGCTTCCAGGGTCCCGGTGGCCAAGGACAGCGGCGCGGAATTCCGGAACAGGCATAGGGCTTTTCCGCCGCTGTCGGTTTCCATCCGCAGTCCCTTGCCGAATACGGCATCCGGGTAGGAAACCAGTTTGACCGATCCGGTATCCCCGGTCACGTCATTTACGGCCTTGCCGTTGAAGCCCGCCAGGAAAACGGTGCCCGTGTCCATTCCGAAAGCCTGTTCCGCCATCGCGGGTTTACCGGTCGAATCGTCGAGGCAGCCCATGAATAGGATACCGGAAAGAGCGGCGAAACTGAGGACCTTCATGTCGGATGCCTTTCTTGAAGGATGCGGATTCGCCAACCGCGAATTCCATGCCTATGTAGAAGTATAGCCGGTGGTTCGGAAATCGCGCGGTCAGCCTGTTCCAGTCCCGGATCATGGATTCCGATCCCGCTTCCTGGAGGGATCCCGGGCGGAGGCCCGGATTCCCCGCGGATTCCCCGCGCGGGTTTTGGATCGGGTTTTGCTTTTCACTCCTGCGCGCGTCATCTACATCCAAAGGAATCCAATGAAAGCAAGTATGTTGAAACTGCATGCGACCGGCCTATGCCTGGCCGGCATGTTCCTGGGCGGTTGCCAGGAATCCTCCACCTCTCCGGAGGACGCCATTCCGTCGGTTCCCGTCGACACCGATCCGACGAGAGCGGAATGGGCCTCCAATAACAAAGGCGTCGAGAAGGAAGGATGCCTGTTCGGGAGCCCGATCAAATACAGGGAGGTGGACGGGAAAGCCTACTTCCAGGGGGATATCCTCCTCGACCTGAAACAGATCGGATGCGGGGATGCCGCCGCCAAGGCCAGTGGCGCGGGCGTCGGCGCAAAGGCCGAGGCCTGGCCCATGGGCCGTGTCTACTATGAAATCGCTCCCGGCATGGCCAACACCGCCCGGATCACGGACGCGATGAACCATTGGACCTCGAAGACCAAGGTCTCCTTCACCCCCCGCGTCAACGAAACGAACTATATCCGTTTCGTCCAGGACCTCGACGAATGCAGCTCCGTGGTCGGCATGGCCGGGAACCGGCAGATCCTCAACCTCGGGGTCGGGTGCTCCGTCGGGAATGCCATCCATGAAATCGGCCATGCCATGGGTCTATTCCATGAGCAGTCCCGCGCCACGCGCGACAACGATATCACAATCAATTGGGGCAATATCCAGCCCGGGGCCGAGAACAATTTCCTGACCTACGTACAGTCAGGGAGGAATGGTTTCGATAATTCCACTCTCGATCTCGGGTCCATCATGATGTACGGCTCCTTCTATTTTTCGAAGCCGACCAACCCTCAGCTCCCCACCATCGTCAGGAAAAACGGTACGACCTTCTCCGTGCAACGGGATGGCCTATCCACGGGCGACATCTCCACCATCAAATTCATTTACCCCGGCGGATGGAACCTACGGGGCGGCAGCAAGGCCATCGACGTGGGGGCGGGGAAGACCGGAACCGGCTGGATCGTTTCGAACACCAACATTTCCGGCACCAGCGACTACAAGGTCATGAAATGGAGCGGGGAATGGTGGACGGAAGTGAGCGGGGGCGGGACCAAAATCGACGTCGATCCCACCGGCAATCCCTGGTTGGTGAATAGCTGGGGCCATGTATACCGCTGGGACGGCACCAAGTGGGTGCAGAAGGCCACGAACGCGGCCATCGACATCGGCATCGGCGGGGACGGAAGCGTTTTCATCGTCACCAACAAGGCGGTTTCGGGTACGGATTGCAAGATCGCCAAATGGAATGGCTCCTCTTTCGTAAACCTTGCCAACGGAGGCGGGAGATCCATCTCGGTCGACAATACCGGTAAGCCATGGGTGATTAATTCCTCCAACGATCTCTGGCGCTGGAACGGTACCAACTTCGATCCCATGAACGTCAAGGCGAGGGATATCGGCATCGACCCGGATGGCTCGGTGTACATCGTCAAGAATACCCAGATCCCCGGTTACTCCGATTA
>JAHFCH010000198.1 GCA_023249635.1 Fibrobacterota bacterium | reverse complement strand
CGGATGGGCCGTGGTTTCCGATTGCGGCGCGCAATGCCACAAGATACCGGCCTGCTATTATTGCCCCACCCACGGGAAGACCGAAAAGACCATGCTCATCACCGAGCCGAGCTTCCAGGGCTGGAACTACTTCATCGCCGACAACTTCCCCTACGCCATAGATAAAGCCGATGAACGCAACCCCTTGGCTCCGGTCAACAACTCGCCGTTCCGCAAAGGGGTGGATACCCTGCCTCCCGCGGTCCCGGGCACCTATATGTACGGCCTGCCGGAAACGGCCAAGCGTTGGCCGGCCGGCAACCCGTGGATTTGCAGCCTGGGCGGATTCATGTACCGGTACGACGCCGACAATCCTTCCCGCATCAAGCTCCCGCCCCATTTCGAAGGCCGGTTTTTCATGAAGGACCAGAACCAATCCTTCATCCGTTCCATCGAAGTGGACGCCAAAGGCGCTTTCGTCAAAGCCAGCACGGATCTGTTCTCGGGAATCCTCACTAAGTCGAACTCCCTGGACATGCGGCAAGGACCGGACGGCGCCTTGTACCTCTTGAACTACGCCAAGTACCAGTACACCAAGGACGAGACCACGGGGATATTCAGAATCGAATACGCGGGCGATTGCAAGCCCGTGGCCCTGGCCCCGTCGCGGATCCTGCGGGGAGCGGTGGCATACCGGGATCGGAGGATCAGCGTTTCCGGAAATGGGCGTCACTGGATCGAGATCGACGATCTCGCCGGAAACCGCCTCTATCGGAGGAGCGGGGAGGGCAATGCCGGCTACGCGGTCGACTTGCCCCAAGGGGTCTACCTGCTGCGATCCAACCTGGAAACCGGGGCGCGGAAAATCGCGGTCGAGCGCGAATAGACCGCGGCCGCGCGGAGGTTATTTCTTCGCGTGCTTGTACAGCACCAGGCCGCTGAGGATCTTGGGCGCGAAGAAGGTGCTCTTCTCCGGCATCACGATCTCGGAATTCTTGAGGCCCGCATTGGCGACCGCCATGAGCTCGTCGATGGAGACCGGGCACAACGCCACGGCCAGATCGTACTCGCCCTTGTCGACCAGCGATTGCATGGTCGAAAGATCCGATTCCGGGTAGTAATCGAAATGCTTCTTCTGCAGGATCATGGAATGCTCTACGCCCAGGATGGGGTAGAGTTCCTTCTCCAGGATGCTGCAATCCAACTTACCCACCACGTCCGCGGGAACGTTCTTGGCCTTGAGGGTGAAGGCTCCCTCCTTGGTGTACAGGCGGAAGGCGTGCTTCTCCGGGGTGGTGAAGGCGGTGGCAGGCTGCAAATCCAGCTTGGACTTGATGTCCTTGAACTTGAGGTTACCGTTGATGACGCGATTGTAGGCGAGGATGCGGGCCTTCTCCACGATGTACGCCATGGCATGGTTCTGGCCGTTCAACAGGGCGGCATGGTAGCGATGATGCCCATCGGCGATGTAAAGGGGATTCTCGGATACCGTACGACGCAGGGCCTGGCCCGCGGGGGAGCCTTCGGGCACGCGCCATAGGCGGCTGGCGATGCCGTGCAGATCGTTCCAACCATGGAAGTCGCTCTGCAGCACGTACTCGGGCTGCCCGTCCGAACGGACGGATTCCAGGATGGCTTGGATGGGCGATTTCGTAAGCAGGAAAATGGGTTCAAGGGTGTAGCCGGTTTCGTTGGTCACCTTAAGCCGACCCTTGACCTTTTCGTCGAAGGTCTTTTCATGCCGCACGATATTGCCTTCGGCATAGGCGCTCACGGCTACGGCAGCGAAAAATCCCAGACGATCGCCTCCGGACCATTTCTGCTCGTATACGTAGAAGCAGGGTTCCGAGTCCGGAATGAGGGCGCCCTTGGCGGTCAATTCCTGCAGGGCCCCGGGGGCATCGGGCCCCAGGGTGACGTGGTAGAAGGAATCCGGATTCGAGGCCAGGAGCGTTTCCAGGGGCGAACCTTCCTTGATTACGTCATAGGGAGGGGTTGCCACCGCGCCCGCCTTGTCCTTCGCCGCCCGCAAACCCTGCAATCCCGCAATCTCAGCCATGTTCCATCCCGTTGAAGCGCGTCCAGGCTTGTCCCAAACACATGTGCGGTAGTAAAAATAAAACTTTATTATGGAATGGCAGTGAGGGTAGGGGAGTAATATTGGGATATGCTGCTTCTGGGGCTGGAATGGCTGGGAATCGCGATCTTCGCCTTCGCCTATATCTCCGGCGTGCGCAAATGGGTCTATGAGGGCAACCTGCTCATGGGCCTTTTGGCGGTATTCATCTGTTTCCCCATCCTCATCGCCCTGACGCCGGCCTGGCCCGCCACCCTGCTGCGGGGGTTGCCGCTGGTAGGGGTCGGCATGTTCCTGCACCATTACGGTCGGCGCATCCTGATGCAGATCAAACTGCTCTGGTTCACCACGCTCAGCGTGTTGGTGGTGCAGGGGTATTACGCCTGCTACGCCCACTTCGTGCTCGGCCGCTGATCAGCGGGCGAAAACCCCGTCCAAATAAGCGTCGCAAAAGTCCGCCATCGCGCGCGGGGTTTGCCGCATACCGTCCTTGACCCAACGCCATAACACCGCCACCAAACCGGCTGACGCGGCTTCCGCCTTCATAGCCAAGACCGCCCTTTCCGCAATCGAAGTCTTACGGCCTCCCGTCGCCTGCGTTTCCAGATTACGCCGCAAGGTATCGCGCAGGAATCCGGATACGATCTCGGCCCCAGGACCTTTGCCCAGGGCTTGGGCCATCGGTCCGCTTTCGGACAAATGGATATAGAGCCCTAGGAAAGGCAGCCTGGGCGCGCCGGAAGCGGAGGGCGCGGCGGCGGGATCGCCCAGGAGCAGAGCCTTGAGATGCTCATGGCCCCAGAGCATCAACTGCTCCTTGTTTTCGAAATGCTCGTAGAAGGTGGAGCGTCCCACGTTGGCGCGTTCCACGATATCCCGGATGGAAACACGCGCGTATCCCTTTTCCATCAGCAGGGAAACGAAGGCCTTGGAAAGGGCCTGGCGCGAGCGCGCGACCCGCCGGTCTTCCTTGGCCGGCGCGTTTCCGGACTTTTTCTTCGCTTTGTCCATTAACGGATGTTTCCCCGATTGTGAGGCTGGTCCGTGCCCGACGCGGGCGGTAACTTTGCAATATGAAAAATACACTCCGATCCGTGATCGCATATTCGTTGTATCCGTTTCTGCTGGCGGCAACCCTGGCCGTTATCGTGGTGACGCTGCGCAACCATTGGGACCTGCAGCGTTCCATGTCGCATTATCTGCCGGCCCTACTCGTGGTCCTGATGCTGGCGGAGCGCGCCTTTCCCATGTCCCCGCGCTGGGGCATGACTTGGCGCAGCTTCTGGAGGGATATCCGGTACCTGGCCATGGACGGCGCGGTAATCGCGGGCACGCGGCTCGCCGCGGGATTGCTGGCCCTCCGCTTGGCGGAAACCTATCCTGGACCTTTGGCGCATGCCTCGGTCCTGATGGCGGTGCCGATCGGCTTGCTTACCTGGGATCTGGCCCAGTATGCCCTGCATCGCTATAGCCACGAAGGCAAAGGCCCGGTGGCGGGGTTCCTTTGGCGCGCGCACCTGGCCCACCATCTTCCGGATCGCCTCTACGTATTCATGCACGGCGTTTTCCATCCCTTCAATGCCTTCCTCAACGCGGCTCTGCTGCAAGCCGTGTTCCTGGGGTTGGGATTGTCGCCGGAAGCCGTCTTCGCGGCCATGCTGCTGATCGATTTGCAGACCATCGTATCGCATTTCAACGTGGAAATCCGCGCCGGCTGGTTCAACTACCTATTCATCGGAACAGAATTGCATCGCGCGCATCATAGCGCCGAGGTCGAAGAGGCCGGGAACTATGGAACGATACTAAGCATTTGGGATCTGGTTTTCGGGAGTTTCCGGTATAGGCCGGGCGTGGCCCCGGTTTCCCTGGGAGTACATCCGGAGCCGGGTCTGCCGCTCTCCGAAGAGGTACTGCGGGTGCTCGCGCATCCTTTCCGCGCATCCGCAAGCGGAGGGGCCGGGCGGAATCCTGCATGGGGATCCCGCCCGGCGGAGTCGCCGGCCGCTTGACGAAGGCGGGCCGGCGAGCGGTTCAATGCGCGGGCGTGCGCCCGTCCGCGGTAACCGGCGTGATACCCTGCTTACCCAGCAAGGGCGACCCGAAGCGGGGCGCGGTACCGGGAACCTTGGAGGCGGCCCCCGTCCCGCGCCCGGGAGCCGCGGTATGTAGCGATAACGCCGCGGCCCCCCACCATTCATCCTCGCCCAGGCGCGGCGAAGCGCCGTTGACGCGCACGTTCCGTAATTGCCAATGATCCCCTTTCACGGCCTGGAATCCCAGGTAGCCCTTTTCGATATACCCACCCTTGCGGTTGCCCGGCACTTTAAAGGTGAGCCAGCGCGCGCTCACGCTGTCCCAGCGGGCCGCATCGAAACGGACCCAGAAATCGGGGCTATGATATTTGAATCCCAGGATCCGGGATCCGTTCAGCCAATGTTCCACGCTGTCCTTGACGGCCACGATGCGCCCATGGTTCCACTCCCCGCCGGCCCGCTTGCGGTATATCAGGGGCGCGGGCTTGTACATGCGATGTACTGCGGCCGCGCAGGTAAGGCAATTATCCTCATCATCGATGATGGAGAATTCCAGGCCGGTACCGTAAGGCACCGACAGGTCCACCGTGAAGCGGTAGAACACCCCCCCGTCGGAATCGTTGCGGTAGTCGAAACGGAAATCGAAATCGGCATAGCGCTTGGAAGAGCGAATGTAGTTGGTGGAGGCGCCGCTCGTGGTCATCGCCTGGAGCGCGGCATCGGCTTGCCATTCCGGGCTGAGCACAACATTCCCGGTATCGCCTTGCTTATAGGTCACGAAGTGCTTCTGGAAATCCTCCCGCGTCCCGTCGAACATCGACACGAACCCCTGCGCCCTCTCTATCTCCGAGAGCGCGGAAGCCCCTTGCCCTTCCGCCCGTGTCCCCAGGGCCAAACTTCCCGCTACCGCCATCATTACCGTCCAACGTATCCCGTCCATTCGTTCCTCCTTCCCCCGCGCAGAGGTTACGCAGGCCGGTCCCCGACCGGATTGGCCCGGAAACGGAATCCGAACGGATCCCCGCCATCCCGGAATTCAGCTGGAATCGCGATTCGCCCTGCCCAGGATCTTGGATTTCAGACGGATTTCATTACCTTTCCCCTCCACGCCACTTTAGCTCAGTTGGTAGAGCAACGCTTTCGTAAAGCGTGGGTCCTCGGTTCAATTCCGGGAAGTGGCTCCATCCGTCTTTTCACAAGTGTGAAATCTTTCCCCCGCGTAGCGTGGGTTTCGCCGGTCCCTGCTCCCGCCTCCACGCGACATTGATCCCGTAGGGGGGCCTGCCATGAAATCCAAACTTCTTTTCGCGCTGTTGATCTGCGCCGCTTTCGGCCGCGCAGCCGCGCTTTCCTGCGACGACAAACCCAACCGCTACCGGACCCGCGACATCTTCGCCGCCACCAAGGAAACCCCCAACCTCCAATTCGGCTCCAATAAAAACCCGCTCTTCAATGGCGCTGTCACCAACCTGTTCCTGGACCTGTTCGAACCGGCCACGGACACTTGCGCCCGCAGGCCCGCCATCATCTTCATGTGGGGCGGAGGCTTCCAGACGGGCACGCGCCAGAACGAGACCGGCACCTGCCGCCAGTTCGCCAAACGCGGATTCGTCTGCGTCACCAGCGATTACCGCAAGGGCGTGAACGGGGTTTCCGATGCGCATAATTTCGGCACGCCGGCTTTCATGTCCACGCAGGACACCCGCGCGGCCATCCGCTGGCTGCATAAGAACGCGGCGCAATACCGCATCGATACCAATCTCATCTACGTTGGGGGATGTTCTTCCGGGGCCTATGCCGCCAATTGGACCGCGTACCTGGATCAGCTCTCGGAAATTCCCGACGTGGTGGATAAGGGGGCCCTGGACGGGGGCATTGAGGGCAACAGCGGCAATCCCGGCTACGGATACAAGCCGGCCGGCGCGCTCGCGCTTTCCGGCGCCGTGCACGACACCAACTGGATCGTGAAGGGGGATATCCCCTTCGCGCAGGCGCAGTGCAAAGGCGATCCGACCGTGCATCCCGAGGGCGGAATCGGCGGATCGGGGATGCAATACTACGGCGGCACGGCCATGGCCGCGCGCGCGCAGCATCTGGGCATCCAGCATTTCGTGCTGACCTACAACGGCAATTGCCATTGCCCGCGGCCTATCGGACCTGATGGCCTGGATTCCACCGTGGATTTTTTCGCCAAGTCGGCTTACGCGATGATGACGACCCCGGTAACCGGCATGCGACCCGTGGTGGCGTGGTCGGAGCGGGATTTGGCTGCCGCGCGCGGGCCATGGGTCGATATCCAGGGCCGAAAGGTTACAGGATTATCCGCCGGCCGAGACAATAGCCAGGCGAATCCGTTCCAGGCGGGAATCTTTTTCCGCCATAAGTGATCCCGCTCACGGGCTTTTTGCCGCGCCCGGGCCTTTTCCCATCCGCCTTGCAACTTTCCCCGTACCTATCCGACAGATGCGCAGCGGAACCAAACAACCTTGCGCCGCATGAAAGGATCTCCCATGAAACCCCAATCCCTCGCTCAACTCGCCCTCGCCGGCATCGCCGCCGGATACCTCGCCAATGCGGCTTTCGCCGAGGACAAGATGCCCGCCCCGGCCAAGAAGGAGGCCGCCGTCAGCGCCCCCGCCGCCGGCGATTCCGCCATGGCCATGCCCGCCGCCCACGAATGTAAGGGCATGAACGAGTGCAAAGGCATGGGTGGCTGCAAGATGTCCAAGAAGGACCTCAAGGCCGCCGCCAAGAAGATGAACATGGGCATGGATAAGGCCGGCAAGGCCCATGACTGCAAGACCAAGAACGAGTGCAAGGGCTTGGGCGGCTGCAAGGGTAAGTAATCCCGGATGCCGTGCGTCCGTGCGGGGCGCAGCATCTCAGCTGCGGAAAGCCTCGGGGATATACCCCCGGGGCTTTTCCGTTTTCCCTGATTCGCGTTTGTCCCGGGCCGTGTAGCGCTACTGCACGGATTTTCCCCGCATGGGTGTCGTCCCACTCCTGAACGCATTAGGCTATGCGGGTGGGGAGAAGGAGCGCGTCCATGCGCATACCGTTATTGCCTCTCGTATCTTCGCCTGTCATTCTCATATTGCTTACGGGATCCCTTTGCCTCACCCGCGGCCAAGGACGCCCGCCTTACGTCCCGCCTCCCGCCGAGACCGTTCCCGGCGCGGAAACTCCCTTGGCTTCGGAAGCCGATGGCGAAAAGGCAGTGAGCGGCGCTCCCAATCAAGGGGAAACCAGCGAGACCAGCTTGACGGCCGATCCCGCCCCCGGTGGGCCCATCGTGGTATCCTGGGTGGATTTCCGCCGCGGTACGCGTTGCGGCTTCGCTTCGTCCCAGGACGGCGGGGTTACCTGGAACGCGCCCTTCTATGTCGGCCCCATCGCCTCCGGTTTTACCGGCGATGCCGCGGTAGGCCGTGACGATGCCGGGAAATTCTACGGGGTATGCCAGGATTACGGTAGTTCGCAAATCCTGTTCTCGGCTTCCGCCGACGGGGGGCGCAGCTGGGAAGCCTGGCGCCAGGTGCAAAGCTCCCCGGACAAGCCCTGGGTGGGCGGCGCTCGCAATGGTACCGTCTTCGTTACCTGGCTCGGAACCCCGGGAGGCTATCGCCGTTCCATCGATGCAGGCAAGACCTGGGAGGCGTCGGTGTCGCTGGGTTCCATCTACCACGGCACCTCCATCTCCTGCGGGAATACCGGGTACCTGCATCTGCTCTTCAATGCGGGCAGTCCCCTCCGCTATGTGCGCAGCCGTAACTGGGGCGCTACCCTGGAAACGGGCCGCAACCTGGTGGCCGATATGGGTACCTTCTGCTACGGATGCGCGCCCCGGCAGCATCCCATCGTAGGCGGCGCTTCGGATCCATCGGGCAAGGTGGTGGCCGCGGTATGGTCCTCCACCCGCAGCGGCGGGGACGGCAACGACGATATCTGGGCCATCATCTCCCGGGACAGCGGCAACACCTGGACCAATCCCATCCGCGTCAATGACAATGCCGCGGCTTCGCGGCAATTCCAGCCCTGGGTCGCGGTCGATCGCTACGGCCGTGTGCACGCGGTCTGGACCGATTTACGGCGCAATGGGCAGAATGCGATCTTCTACGCCAGCGCGACGGCGGACCGTTTCGGCGCCAATCAGGAAATCACCACGCAACGCGGTATCCTCGGCGGGTTCTACGGCGATTACAAGGGCATCGCCATCCAAGGCGAAGATGTGGTGATGTCCTGGGCCGATTCCCGCGGCGGGGACAATGATATCTATTTCGCCAGGGGGATGGGATTGGCCGGTCCGCAGGGAACCCCCATCGCGGCGGCGCCAAACGGCTCCGGAGGTCCCTGGAAGACTACGAAGCTATTCGATGCGCGCGGGGCGAGGATCGTCAAGGCGCGGCCCGCCGGGGTCGGCTTCCGCCGTTAACGGCATCGGGAATCCGGCCTAGGCCGAGCGTTCAGTGGAGCGGAATCGCCGCAGGCACGGCGGCGCTGCGCCCGCGCAAATCCCATACGGCCCCGGAAGCGTCCCCGGGACGGCGGTAGAGCAGGGAACGGGTTTCACCCGGGACCAGCTTGAGGATAGGCATGTCATCGCGCTCCATGATGCCCGTGGTGCACCCGATGGGCAGGGCCGCGGTCCAGGTGATGGTGGGCGCATCGTTATTGGACATGAGGAAGGCGCCGTCCGTCGTCGTCTTGATGGGCTTGCCCATGATGGTCACGTTGTCGTAGGTAAGCCCGGTGATCCGGTGCCCGCCGTCGAACCCCTGGATGCGGTTGCGCACCGCCTTGCCGCCCAGTACGGAAATGTTCCGGAAGGTTACGTTGTTGATTTTGCCCCGCTCCGCGTCCTGGGTCCAGGTCGAGGTTCCGATCCAAAGGTCCATCAACAGATTGTCTTCCGGCACCGCGTTAAGCTTGGCGTCCTCCACGCGGATATTTTCCCAGGTCACCTTCTCCACCAGGGCCCGGTCGGTGACGTGGATGCTCATCACCGGCTTGTGGAAAGCGTGGATCACGTCGATATCCTTGAAGGTGATGCCGGTCATCAGGTCGGCGCGGGTCTCGTAGCCTATCTCCATGGACTGGGCGAGATCGGTCCAGATGGTGCAACCCGTGAAATTGATGTTGGAGGTATTGCCGGTATTATCCGACTTCACGCACAGGCAATCGTCCCAGGCGCGCACGAAGCAATGGTTGATGCTGGCATTCTGGCAGCCTACGATATCGATGCCGTCGGAATTGGGGCGCGCGCCGATGATCTTCACGTCGTCGATGTGCATGCCGTTGGTCTGGCGGATGTTCATGTTCCAGGTGGGCGAATCGAACAGGATGATGCCGTTGACGCTGATGTTGTTGCTGCCGCTGTGGATGTTGACCAGGTTCTTCCAACCGCCGCCGTCGCGATTGATATGGTTGCCGGAAAGGATGCCGCGGCCGCGCACCGTGGCGTTGGTGATGCTGCCGCCGCGGATGGCGCCGTACACCACCGCACCGCCTGCGATGTAGATCGTCTGCCCGCTGGCCAGATTCATTTCGCCGGCCTCATACACCCCGGGGCCGAAATAGCGCGTGCTGCCGTCCCCGCCGGTGAGTGGATGGGCCTCGATGGAGTCGGCGAACAGGTGCAGGGCCCGGTGGACGTCGCCGTTCAGTTCCAGGGTCATGTGCCCGGGTTTGGTGAGGGTGAAGGTGACCTTGTCGCCGGCAACGGTCGGGGTGGTGGCGCAGGAAATGGGCCGCAGGACGGCCGAGGTGATGGCTACGCCCGGTGCCGTTACGGTGACCGCGACGGAACCGGAGAAATCGAAGTATGCGACCGGGGTTTTTTCCAGCGTCGGAGTGGTGGTGTAGGCACGGTTGAAGTTCACGGCCGTTTCGTATACGAAGACGGGCTTCCCATCGGCGCTCACCTGGCGATCCGCCGCGGCGGTGATGCCGCCGGGGCCGGGATAGGTGACTACGTTGGCGAAAGCGGGGGAGGCGATGCCCGCGGCGAGCGCCAGCAGACCCGCGCAGGCGGCGGGGCGCAGCATGGCTATTCGTTTCATGGTCCTCTTCAGCATCGTGCCCCCAAGTGTACGCGCGACCCCCGCCGCCCGTGGGCCCTTCCGGACCCGTTGGCAACTTATCCCGCCCTGGAACATATCGCCTGACGGCCTCCGGGCGACTAGGTAGATTGGGTTCTCTGCGGGGAGAACCTTTCCCGGAAACCGCCGCAACGGCGCGGCGCAGCATGGGATGTTTGCGAGTAAGGGGAATCGGTGTCGGGTAAGGATAGGGTAAAGCCGGAAGCGCCGGGACATCCGGAAAAGCCGAATCAACGGCGGAGAAGGGCAGGCCGTGGATTGGCCCGCTTGTTTCTGTTGCTTTCGCCGATTGTGCTCCTGGCGCTTTTGGAAGCGGCTCTGCGGGCCTGCGGCTATGGGTATCCCGCGGGTTACTTCCGATCCGCGCAGGGCCCGCAAGGGCCGGTACTCATCGGCAATCCCGCGTTCTACCGCAACTTCTTCCCTCCCCGCCTAGAGCCGTTTCCGGAACCGATAGCATTTCCCGCGGTCAAACCCGAGGGCACCTTCCGCATCTTCATTCTGGGTGAATCGGCGGCATTGGGGATCCCCGATCCCAGCTTCGGCTTCCCGCGCATCCTGGAACGGCAGTTACACGCGCGTTACCCCGGCCTCCGTTTCGAAGTGATCGACCTGGCGGTTACGGCCGTCAATTCCCATGTGCTTCTCCCCGTGGCGCGCGAGGCGGCGCGGCGGCAACCCGATCTTTTCATCCTGTATATGGGCAACAACGAATTCATCGGGCCGTACGGTCCGGGCACCGTGTTCGCCCCCTTCGCGGCCCGTCCCGCTCTCATCCGCGTTTCCCTGGCGCTCAAGTCCCTGCGCGTGGGCCAATGGTTTGACGCGCGCCTCATGAAACCGCCCCCCGATACGGCAGGCGCCGGCCGGCCGGAGAAATGGGCGGGCCTGGAGATGTTCCTCGATCATGCGGTGGCTTCCGGGGATGACCGCATCGAAACCGTGTACCGGAATTTCCGCTCCAACCTGGAAGGCATCCTGGATGCGGCCCAGAGCGCGGGAGCCCGGACTATCGTCTCCACCGTGGCGGTGAACCGACGCGGGAACGCGCCGTTCGCATCGCGCCATCGCCGCGGCACTTCGGCGCAGGATAGCGCGAACTGGGCCGGCGGCGCGGCTTTCGTCGCGGATGCCTTGGCAGCGGGCGATTCGACATCGGCCTTGGCGCAGTGGCAAGGGCTGATGAAGCTCGATCCCGCCATGGCCGAAGCGCATTTCCAGGCGGCCCGCCTGCTTGCGGGCCAGGGGCGCGAGACCGAAGCCGATTCGCAGTTCCAGCAAGCTGTAGACGAGGACGCATTGCGCTTCCGCGCCGACTCCCGCATCAACGGCATTTTGCGCGAGGCGGCCCGCGCCCGCGCGGGTAGCGGGGTATGGCTGTCCGATGCCGATGCGGAATTCCGGAGGCTGGAACCAGGGCCGCTAGCGGATGCGGAACACGTGCCCGGCCGTTTGTTCTACGAGCACGTGCATCTGCGCTTCGAGGGGAATTTCCGCCTGGCTTCCTGCTTGCTTCCCTGGGTCGATTCCGCGCTGGCTTCGGCAGGCATCTCCCAAAGCGCTCCCGGACCGGCTCCGGACGAAGAGGCCTGCTCCGCCTCCTTGGGGCTCACGGGTTGGAACCGCTTGACCATGGCGCGGAAGATGGCCGCTCTTATCGAACGCCCGCCCTTCACGGGCCGCAGCGATCACGCCGCCATCCTCGCATCGATCCGCGCCGAGGCGGATTCCCTGAAAGGATTCACGGCCAACGAGGAATTGGAAAAAGCGTTGGCCGTATAC
>JAHFCH010000021.1:35797-48905 GCA_023249635.1 Fibrobacterota bacterium | reverse complement strand
AGGTTGTCGTAGTAACCAACCAACATAATCCAGAGGCTTCCCTTTTCAATACTGCCCATCCGGATCCCGGTGCACATTTGGATCCTAAGTTTTGATCCCAATCGAGTGCAGGCTATTTAGACCTGCCTTTTGGGACGGGGGGCGCACTTGGAAAATACGCTTCGCGGCTCCGCAGACCGGCACTTGGACCATGAAGACCAGTGCTACCAACCCAAGTGATGCCGGCCTGGATGGAATCACCGCGACCGTAGCATGCTCACCCTATGCAGGCGAGCTCGCCATTTATAAACACGGCTTCCTCACCGTATCACCCGATGGCAGATACCTGATGCATCGGGACGGGACACCGTTCTTCTACCTGGGCGACACCCATTGGATCCTTCCCCATGAGCGCTTCTCCACGTCCAATGCCCCTGGCGTGGCCTCCCAGTTCAAGTATGTGGTGGACAAGCGCGTGTCCCAGGGCTTCACTGTCTATCAGAGCGAGCCCATCTGGCAGCCCCATGGGGGCGGAGCGCACAATGGAGCCGATGAGGAGAAGGTCGCCAACTTGACGGATGGCTTCTCTGCCTCAGACCTCCCCGGGTTCGCCAACCTCGACAGGAAGTTCAAGTATATCGCGGACAAGGGACTGCTGCATGCCAATGCCGAATGCGAGTGGGGAGCCAATCCCGTCAAGTACCCCATTTACACTCCCGCCTATATGACACGCCTGACCCGCTATTGGGTCGCCCGCTACGGCGCCTACCCGGTCATGTGGACCATTGCACAAGAAATCGACAAAAACCAATACAATGCCTACAACGAAACAACCATGGAGAAGTGGTATGCAGTCGGGCAGGCCATCGAGGAACTTGACGAATACAAGCAGCCCATCCTCCCGCATATGGAGAACACAGGAAATACCGTGGCGGCCAACTCCTCCTGGAAGCAAAGGAGTTATCACCACGGCTGGGCGGTGCAATGGCAGGGGCAGATGGAGGACCTATCCGTCGCCAAGGGTTTCTGGAACGCAGTGCCGACCAAGCCTTCGCTCCTCTATGAGGCGCCGTATGACCAATTCTGGGTCGATTCCCGGGGGTCGCTGGGATTCGCATATAAGGCTTTTCAACTTGGCATGTACGGCTACGGGTACGGGGCCAGCGGAGTATGGAACGACATCTACTCCAAGCAGGGGGAAGCCGCGGATTACGGCACGGAGTATGAGATGCCGAATCGCTACCTCTGGTGGTACATGGGCGCCAACCTTGAGACCGGGAACCAGCTCACCCATTTCCATGATTTCTACACCCGCCTGCAATGGTGGAAGCTCATCCCCAGATTCGATGACGCCGCTTGGTCCTCATTCGACGATAAGGCCCGCTCCCTGCTCTCGTCCGACGGAAAGGAGGTTTTCGTGGTCTTCTTCTGGAGCGATGGCACAGGCACAGGTTCCCTGGTCAATTTTACTGCGAACGCCTTGCATACCGCGCAGTGGTTCAACCCGCGCACGGGCGCCTACACGGCACTCGGCGAGTTTTATCCCATCGCGACGCGCTGGAGACTGCCAAACCGTCCGACTGCCGAGGATTGGGTTCTGCTCGTGAAGAAGTCCGGAAACGTCGACACTGTGGCCGCAGGCGGTAATCTGGCACTGGGCAAGACCTATCGCAGTTCATCCGACTTCACCGCCTCGCAGACCGCCCCCAATGCCTTCGATAGCAATGATTCGACCGACTGGCAGGCGGCAGAGGGCAGGTTCGCGGGCGAATGGCTGGAAGTGGACTTTGGCGGAAACCAGGCATTCAACACCGTGGCCTTGACCGAATACGGCAACCGTACCACCGGCTATAGGGTCGAGTATTGGAGCGGCGCGGCCTGGCATGTAGCGTATGCGGGAAGCATGATTACCAATGGCCAGCTGATTTCCTTCCCATCCGTGACCGGCTCAAAGGCGCGCATCTATTTCGTATCCGGGTTGGCCCATCAGCCTATCATTTACGAGTTCGGAATCTTCAACCGCATCAGCACCCGCATGGGTTTCGGCAAAGCGGCGTCATCAAACCCAGTGCGCTTTCACGTCTCCGGCACCGGAAAAGGAGGCGCGATCCGCTTCGCTCTGATGCTTGACGCGCCAGGGTATGCGGAAATAAAGCTGGTGGATTTGCGGGGAAAATCCGTAGCCAGGATTGGAAGTGGCTGGTACCCTGCGGGACGGCATGAAATCGAGTGGAATGCGGGTCGATTGCCTAAAGGGTTCTACTTCGCTACGGTTGAATTGCCTGGCCCGTTTCTACGCGCGAAAGTCCTGAGCGCGACGCAGTAATCACAAGTACTTGATCTTTTCGCCTTCGATCTCGATTCTTTTTTCGGAAACCATGCCGTCTAGAATCGGATCCACCAGAGATTCATCCTGATGGGCCCAATGTTTCAAATATGCCTTGAGCTTGGCCACTTTCTTCGGTCTGGTTTTTTCAGGAAGACCTGTTATGTGCGCGATAAAATTATTGAGCATTGATTTCAATTCAGAACCCTCCGAAATTTTTGAAGGCACCTTTTCAATTCTGGAGCAACGAAGTCCTTCTTCCTGCAAATATTTTACGAGTGTATCAAAACCTTTATCTTTCGATAAAATGTCATAGGATGCGCTCTTGTCTTTTTCGCAAAGCCGACCCAAGTGGTAGGCGATGTGAAAATCCAGGGCATCTTTACCCGTTCCATTTATTCGAATCAGTTTGACGTTTGGCCCACGCTCCAGCATGGATTCCGCCAAATCCATGCTCATTTTCCCTTGTTTATCGCCGACAAAGACGTAGACCATGTGATCGCTTGGAAGACCGGAGAGCGATTTCGGAGTAATGTTTTCAAGGTCAACGAATAGGTAGTGCATCATTTTCCTTCGTTGTTTTTTCCATTCATCTTTGATTTGAAGTAGGGCAAGTCAAAGACGAATCCACGGGGATAAGCACTCAATCAATGCTCCAAGTTGGTTCTAATGAATTCGAAGTAGTTTGAATCCATTTTAGTCTGTGCATCCGAGCCATTTAGATATTTTCTAATGACTTCAATTCTATTTTCAGGAGACCGAGAAGGTTCGTGACCAATGGAAAAGGTTTCCAAAGGAGAATAGCTTAAAGAAACCCCATCTTTGGCCACCAATAATAGTCTCTTTTCGGTGTCAGGTTTAAATTCCTGAGGTGAAATTGGAAGGGGCAAGGTATCTAGAATCATAAGAACCGAATCATTCATTTTTGATCCTGTTTTTAAATAAACTTCGGCTTGATCCCTCTCAATCTTTTCTCTTCGTGTGAATCCGCTTCCCCAAAGATGCTCTGGTGTCGCCGGGTCGCCATACATTTTTTCCACAGAGGTCATTCTCTCTTCAGCTGCGAACCTGATTCTCTTGATTCGCCTGATTTCAATTACGTATGCAACGTAAACGTTATTACCAGCCTTGATTTCTGAAAATATTTTGGAATCGAGCCACGGCTTCAGGGATAAAGAGTTTCCAAGACTTATTAATCCCGCAACCAATGCCAACGCGAATGCGACATTCTTATTCATGTGCCAATTTGATTCATTCTAGCTCGTCCTTTTCCTATCGGATGAACTGCAATATGAACTAGGGGCGATTTCAAAAGCTGAGTACCAATGGACGGAGTGCACCGGCCCCGGGGGGACAAGACCGAAGGGCACCGACGCGGTTTTTCCGTGAGACCAACCCCGTATGGACCGACCGAGCAAAGCCCGTGCTGGCCGCGTACAATCTGTTCGACTCGATTGTAATGCACACCATGTTTACTGGTCGTATAAATCATGTCTTAAATTTGGTTGATCTTTTCCCAATCGAGCTCAGAGGCCACATCTAGCACGTTTTCGTGCCATCTCTTATATTCTTTTGAATCTTCGGAATACCTGCCAAGCATTGATGATGTTCCAGTCACTTTTATCGTATAGAAGGAAGCGTAATATCGATTCTCATTTTGAGGGTCACGCGGAAGTATGCCCGGAATTCCGTTTTGCAATACCATAGTTGATTGGGCTGAAATATCGAATTCAACGCTGTAAAGTTTGGATTTGAAAATTATTTTCCGACTATTTTCTGAAGATTGCTTCACGATTCTTCCATTCGGAGGCAAACATAGTTGCAGTATTACAGGAATTGAATCGTCATCATAAACCGCGTTGCCCTTAAATATTGATTTAATTGCTTCCTGCTTTATGATCTGCTTCCCCTTCATTTTTCCAGGCGTGAATGTTGTTTGGTTAAAACCAGGCCCCTTCATTTTATCGAAGAAATAATCCCAGTTAAATTGGAATCGCCCTGATATTTTTGAAACGACGATTCTTTCGACAATATCCAGACCTGATTTATTCATCAAATCAGCCTCTGTCCGGATTATTTTTAAACCTTCCGGCGTTAAATCGCTTTCGTTGAATCCAAACGCGGTTGAATAAGCACTGGGATAGGTTCCAAAGGTGAGTCGGTTCTCCTGGGAATCGAACATAAGCATAAGGTGAAGGGTTTTTTCGGATTTCTCTGGAGTTAGGTTGCTAAATCCAAAAATCAGGATCGGAAGAAGTGAGGCAACTACTGCGCTGGTATTTTTTAAAGCATCTGGAGCTTCAGAGTTTTTCCACATGATAAAAATGGAAACTCCGGCCAGAATCACATAAATGAGCAATGAACCTTTAACTATTAAGCCGTTCATCTTTTTCCTTTATTTCGCGCCGTATAACAACCCGGTTAACAGCCCTCGCGCCGCACCCGCCCCATCGCCGGCCTACACGCCGCCAACAACAGCATCGCCCACGCCGCCGACCCCGCCAAAGACATAGCCACCGTCGTTCCCGGCAACCGGAAGAAAGCCCCCTGCAGCAACACCAACGGGCCTTGCAGGGGATGGAGGATAAGCCAACTCCCCGGCGCATACCCGAAGAACGGCAATAAAGGCGGCACCAGCAGCATCCCGGATGCCACGATGCGCGCGAGCACGACATTGCCCGGACGCGTATATGCCGTCACGAGAAATGCGAAGAGGGAAAGCAAGATGCTCTCGGAGCACACCCCGCCAAGCAAGGCCATATAAGAGGCGATTTGCTTACCCCCCGCAATCGCCAGCGCCAGGTTTTGCGCACCCGCGATCAGCGTAAGCGAAACGGCCCGCGCAGCCAGGTACTCATGAGGCCGTAGCGGCGAAGCATCCAACGCGGCCAATACCCCGGTGTGCTTTTCAGACGTCGCCTGCCGTAAACCCAGGGAGAACGAAAGCAAAAAAGTATTCAGGAACAAAAACGCGGGAGCCATCACGTAGGCGCCCGCTTCGGAGACCATGCGCATGGCGGCTGCCCAAACCACCAGGGCCAGCAAGGCGGTCAGCACGTAGCGCGCGCGATACTGGACCTTGAGGTCCCGCGCCAGACAGGCGAGTAGACGGCGCATCATGGCGCGCTCCCGGCGCCCAGGTCGAGAGTCCGGTCGCAGCACTCCGCGGCCCAAGCATCGTTGGAGGCAGCCAGCACCGTGGCTTGTCCCGCCGCCTTCCGCTCCCGTATCACCGCCGCTACCCTGTCGGCTGACTCAGGTGACAGGCCTTCCGCAGGGGCATCGATGCACAACAGGATGGGGGAATGCATCAGGGCCCGCGCCAAACCGGTCAGCAGTTCATGCTCCGGTGCGAGATTTACTGCCCGGATGTTGGCCTGCGCGGCGATGCCGCAGCGTTCCAGGCTGGCTGCTGCCTCCAAATCGGGCTTACCGTACAGGCGGGCATGGTACTCCAGGTTTTCACGCACGCTCAGTTGCGGGAACAGGCCGGGGGGATCGAGCACGACGCCGGTGAACGTGAAGAATTCCCGGCTCCAGGCCCGCAGTTCCTTGCCCTGGAACAAGACGTCACCGGAGTATTCGCGCGCGGCGCCTCCCAGGATCCGGATCAACATGGTCTTGGCCGCGTTTTCCGGCCCGACCAGGGCCAGGCTTTCCCCCGCGTTAAGCGTGAACGTGAGATTGCGGAACAAGGGACGGGAGGGATTGGAACCGGTGAAGCCAAGGGCGCGGGCGTCCAGCATGGAGGCCAAAGGTATCAAAAAAGCGGTTCGCGAAATGCCGGGAATGGAAAAGGCGGCCGGGGGGCTGCCTTGGCGCGGATAGGCGGTCCCAACGGCCGCCGATCCAGGATTAGGACCCTTGGCGGGTCAGCGAACGTTAGCCGCCGCGCGACCGTTCACCATGTGCAGGCCTACCCAGGGGATGAGGGCTCCCCCGCCGCGGCGCAGTAACGCCAGGTTGCGTTGGCGGCTGGCTTCCCGTTCGGGGCCGGGGCGCGAGGCGATGCCCACCGAGGTACAGGCACCGTTGTAATCGACGCGCTGGATCGAGGTCGCCGCGTCGGCGCCGAACCAACCGGCGTAGTTGATGATGTACAGGGCTCCGTCCGGACCGTACTTGAGATCGAGCGGGCGGGTGAGCTTGACCTTGCCCAGGGCCTTGCCATGGGTGGTGATGCCGTCGCCGGCGCCGTTCAGGTTGAGCGTGTCCATGGAACCGTTGTTGCAATCGCTCACCAGCCAGCGCCCTTCCCAGTTGGGCGGGAACTTCCGCTTCGAATCCAAGGTCGCGTCGTAATGGTAGATGGGGCCGGTGACGGCGCATTGCTGCTGGTACGAGTAGGTGCCGGGGCGGGCGGCGGGCAGGTCGGTAAGGCCGGTATTGGCCCCGTCCGTGTTCTTCGGGGCCGCAGCGACACTGCCGGCCTTGAGCACTTGGTTGTTGCCTGCGAACATGGGCCAACCGTAGTTGCCCGGGGTCTTAGCGAAATTATCCTCTTCGGTAACGCCGGTGCCGTCCGGGCCCACGTCGCCCCATACGATACCCTTCAGCTTCTGGTCGTAGCGCAGTGAGTAGGCGTTGCGCACGCCCATCACGTAGATCTCGGGCTTGGTCTTGGCGGTCCCGGCCGAGAACAGGTTGCCCGTCGGTACGGTATAGGATCCGTCCTCTTCGGGATGGATACGCAGGATCTTGCCGCGCAAATCGTTGGTGTTGGCAGGGCCGCCCAGGCCGCCTTCATTCTCGCCTACGGTAAGGAAGAGATTGCCGTTCTCGTCCCAGTCCATGGCGCCGCCGGTATGCATCTTCTTGAACCCGGCCGGGATCTTGAGCACGATCTTCTCGTTGCCCAGGTCGAGCTTGCCGTTGGCAAGCGTGAAACGCGACAACCGGTACTCGAAGGCGGTGGCGTTGCCGAACGCGTAGTAGATGTACATGCGGTGGTTGGTCTTGAACTGCTTATCGAGGATGATGCCGGTGACGCCGCTCTCGAATTCGTCGTTGTGGTTGATGGTGCCCAGCTCGACCAGTGCCTTGGTGGCGCCGTCGTACTTGCGCACCGCGCCCTTGCGCTCCACCCAGTAGATGTCGATCACGTCCTTGGAGATTTGATCGAAATCCATCTTGATGGGCTCATCGATGCCCGAGGATCGGGGTACCAGCGTGGTGACGCTGAAATCGGATTCGGGGGCGGCGCAATTCGCTTGCGCGAAGGCGCCGGAAGCTAGGGCGGCGACCGCCACTCCCGCCATGGTCAGGGATCCCCGCACGCCGATGAGATTGATTCCGAAATTCCGCATGTATTCCGCCTCCGCCCCACACCCATTTGCACCTGAGTCTAATCCGGTCCACGCCTTGGAAATGGCGTTTTTCCGGGAATTTAGACCCTATGGGGAATCTAGGCTGCCCTCTGATTTTAGCCGGGGGAATGCGGGAGCCACCAGGGCAATTTCGACCCCAGGGACGGTGGATCCGGCTAAAACGCAAAGGGACGGCCATTCGGCCGTCCCTGCGATGTGAATCTGGTTGGGTGGGCCGAAGCCCTATCCAAGCGTCAGCCGAGGAACTCGTTCCCGACCTTGCGGGCCCGCACGGGCTTGTCCAGGTCGATACCCAGCGCCAAGCCTACTTCGACCAGCACGTTCCAGCCTGCCGCCAACTGCACGTATTCGTCAAAACCCACAGCCGATGGGATGCGGATGGTGGGAAAGGAAGTCTGGCGGGTGCTGATGGCGATCACTTGCATGCCTACGCCCTTGGAGAGCACCTGGGTGAACTTCTCTTCCTCTTCCGGGAAGGGTTCCACCAGGATTACGACTTCATCCGGGTTCATCACCTCTTCGATGCCGTGCACGGCATAGGTGCCTTCCAGGAAGGCCGACTTCTTGCGGGTGATCTCGTTGGTCTTCAAGGTCAGTTCTTCGGCGACGCCGTTGTTGCGTCCCGAGAAGTAGATGACCGGCGCCTTGGCGATGGCGGCCACCTGCGTCGCGTCGATGGAGGTTTCCAACGCCGCCTTGATGGCGCTTGCGGCCCCGGAAAGTCCGGTAACCTGCAGCTTACGTAGCTTGGCGATGACGGCCTGGTAGAACAGGGCCTGCTCGACCACGCTCTTGGTGGCGGCCACGGCGTTCTCGGGGCCGCAGCGCAGGGTATGCGCCTGCTTGGAGAGGCCCGCCAGGGGAGCCCCGGCATGGGCCATCACGCCATAACGATGCGCGTGACCCTTGGCTTCCAAGCCCTTGAACAGGCGGACCACCTCCTTGGTCTTGCCCGAATTGGACGCGGCCAGTACGGCATGGCGGGAAAGGTCGTATTCCATTGCCTGGGTGGCGCCCTCAGTTGCCATCGGAAGCGGGAACCCGGTCTTCATGGCTTCGTACATGGCGCGCTTGGCGGGGAAGATGCGGCTGCTGCCTTCGCCAGTGAAAAAGAGCCGGTTGGCGTCGGCCAGGGCGTCGGCCCAGGGCGCGGCGGCCTGGGAATCGAATGCGGCGACCACGTCGGCGGTCTCCAGCATCTCCCGGCATAGGGCGAATCGGGTGTATTTCTCTTCACGCAAGTTCATGTCAAAGTCTCCACGGCCACGTCTTTAGGTTCGATGATGAATTCGGAAAGGGCATCCTGAAGGACCGGATCCTTCTGGAATCCGCCGCCCAGATGCTGCCAGAAGGCTTCCGCGTATTCGCATCCGGCCAGGGCGCCGAACTGGCGGTTCTGCTTGCGCATCTCGCCGAAGAAATCCTCCATCTTGTGCATCACGCGCATCAGCTCGATTTGGCTTTGATGCAATCCCAGCATGTTCATTTTCATGTCCATGACCGAACCGATATCCACGAAGAACTGGGGCTGGATGAGCTTGCCGCGGATGGGATCCGTTGATCCTAAAGGGGCGGAATGGTACAGGAGGGGCGTGATGTCCAAGGGCCTGACGTTGCAGGGAACGTTGGGCAAGGTGGCCACCATGGCAGCAGTTTCCACGATTTGGCAGGTGGTGCGATGATCGCTATGGTAATCCCACGGCAGGTGGGTCATCACGATCCCGGCCCGTTCCAGGCGCAGGATTTCCGTAACCCGGATGCGCAAGGCTTCGGTGTCGTAGATGTAGCCGTCGCGGCCTTCCAGGCAATAATACTTGGCGCCCAGCATGGCGGCGGCTTCGGCGGCTTCGCGCTTGCGGGTGGCGATGGTTTCGCGCTCGGTGGAACCGATTCCGCCCAGGCCCCCCGGGGACATGGTCACGATGGCCAACTCGTAGCCTTTGGATTTCATCAGCGCCATGGTCCCGGCGCTGAAGATTTCCGTATCGTCCGGATGCGCGTGGATGGCGACGATTTTCTTCGGGAATTGGTTCAAGCCGCGACTCCTTGCTTTTTTGGGGCCTTCACGAAATTCTTTTCCAATTGCACGTACTCGGGAATCTCGCCCAGCAGCGGGCGCATGTATTCGATGCACTTTTGCGTAACGTGGTTGCCGGCGGCGTTGATGAAATCATCCGGCATCGGTTTCGCGCGCTCGGCCACTTCGGCCAAGGGGGCCTTGGAGTAGCGGATGGCGTAGGGTTCGTTGGAGACGCGTTCGATGGTGACCATGAATCCGGTTTCGCCCTTTCGGGCCAGGTCCACCGCTTGTTTTCCGCATTCGAAGGCTTCCGCCAGATCCTGCTTCAGGGCGCGGTCCATGGAGCACATGATGAGGGATTCGGTGATCTGGAATTCGCCGCGCAGGCCGGTCACCTTGGTCAGCATCCTATGCAGGTTGAGGCCCACGCTGGCCCCGCCCATGGCGCCGAACTCGGTGTTGGCGAAATTGTCCTTGGCCGTCGATGCGCTCACGGCGCTGCCGTCGGCGTACTTGAGGCCTTCGCCGCAAACCACCGAAACCCAGCCATGCTTGGCGATGCAGGCTTGGGCATCCTCGATGTACTTGTCGGCATCGAACACGCGTTCGGGCATGTAGATGAGATGGGGCCCGTCGTCGTCATTGGTCTTGGCGAGGGCCGTGGCGGCCGCCAGCCAGCCCGCGTCCCGGCCGATGGTCTGGTAAATCACGAACTGGTCTACGCGCTGCATGTCGCGGAAGAGCCAACCGGATTGCCGCACGCTGAGCATGTTGGCCCGCGCCGCCGATGCGAAGCCGGGAGTATGGTCGGTGCCGAATAAATCGTTATCCACCGTCTTGGGGATGCCGATGCCGAACAGCTCGTAGTTGTTTTCGCGGCAATACTTCTCCACGCGATGGATGGTATCCATGGTGTCGTTGCCGCCGATGAGGAAGAAATAGCGGATGTTGTATTTGCGCAAGACCTCGAGGATGCGGGGAAAATCCTCCGCCTTGACCTTATGCCGCGAGGAACCGAGAGCCGACGAAGGCGTGCTGCGCAGGCCTTCCAGGATATGCGCGGGCTGGGCGCCCAGGTCGAACAGGCGTTCTTCCATGAAGCCTTTGATGCCGAAATTCATGCCGTAGATGTTGTCGGCGAGGCCGGTAGCCTGGATTTGGTGGATGACGCCCGCCAGGCTCGAATTGATGACGGATGTCGGCCCGCCCGACTGACCGATGACTGCATTGCCTTTCACTGGATCTCCCCGTTCGGCCTGCAACAGCCGATGATGTTGGCGCGAGCAAGCGGTCCGCGCCGGGTCGCTGATCCAACATACTTCGCCGGAAATGCCATCAGTTTAGGGGATCCGCTTAGATGTTTAACCAAAGCGATTACTTTAGGGAGCGAACATGTAGCGTCGCAATTGGCCAATTCCCCGACCTACGGAGAGTTGTGGGAGATTGAGGATCCGTCAGCGGCGGCGGTTCCGGCCTGGCGCATCGGCTGGGCCAGGCCCGGTCTCCGGTAACGATGCCGGCCTCGCCAAAGCCTCCGCGCCTTCACCGCATTCATGCTGCGCTTCCTTGGCGACGTCCGCGCCGCCGCGCTCGCGAACCTGGCGATCGCGAACGCTATCCGGCACAGCTCCGGCCCAATACGGCCACCCGTAACCCCAACGATACCATGTAGGCAAAGCGCCGGATCCGCCGGCGCGTACGCCGTTCCAGATCAGGGTCGCCATCGCCGAATCCCCCGTGCGCCGGGCCACGCAGGTCAGCAACGAATCGTCTGCGGCCAGCCGCTCCGCATCGCTCCCGCCTTGCCAATACGCGACATCATGCAGTACGCAGCAAGAGCACCAGGATTCCCCGCGGATATAACCCTTGTCGGGAAACATGCTGCAGCCATCGCTGGAGAAGGGAGCTAGGCGCGGGTGGTGGGAGCAGGAGGAGAGGAGGAGGAAAGCAAGTGCGGGGAGCGCGAGGCGCCAAGACGGAGGCATGGTGGGAAAAGAATTTAGGATAAGAGAAAGGTTTAAGGTCTAAGGTTTAAGGGGGAAATCTTCTGACCGGGCCTACGCGACCCACCCACCTTAAACCTTAAACCTTCTTCTCTCCCCCCCACCCTACCGATGCACCGTAATCTTATACCGGTACGGCGAATTGTCCACGCCCAACACCAGGATGCCTTCATCCCCCTTGAAGAACACCGGTCCCGGGCCGTGTTTCTTGCCGCCGATGCGCTGGTCGTCCACCAGCGCCCCGAGTTGGCTGCCGCGATCGAGTACGCCGATGCGGTCGCCTTCCTTGACGATGCTCACGTGATGCCGCGAGATTTGGAGGGGGTCCTTGTCCGCGATTTCCATATGATTGTTCACCATCGGATCGTTGGTCTTGCGGCCGATCTTGAACGGAAGCGCCGTGAAGGAGAATGGGTTATCCGACATGGCCTCGATGGCCTTGGGGGTGAGCCCCTCGATCTTGAAAACCTTAGGGGCGCCGGGAGGCGTCTGGTTTACGAAAGGAAGCGGTTGGGGCGCGGCCGGCGCGGGTTTGGGGGCCGGGGCGGCCTGCGGGATTCCCGAAGGCAATTTGACATTGGCGCGGGCGGCTTCGCCTACCTTGGCCTCGTCCTTCAAGCGCGCGATGGTGGTATTCGCGATGCGCAGCCTTTCGAAAATCCCCCTCAGAAGTTTCATCATCGTGTCGGGATTGCTCTTCAGGGTTTCGTAGAGACCGTCGCGGTGCACTTCACGCACCAAGGTCTCTTCCACCGCGGTAACCGTGGCGCTACGGGGGAGATCGTCTACCATGCTCATTTCGCCGAATGTCATGCCCTGGTCCAGGTACGCGACATGGATCAAGGTCCCGTTCCGCTCCTTGCTTATCTCTACCCGGCCTTTCTCGATGATATAAGCGCATTCGCCAAGCTCATTTTCCCGGATAATGGCTTCTCCGGCGGCATATTGGCGAATGGTGATCATTGGGTACGCTCCTTACCTCGATTTTACCGAATAAACGCCAAAAAGTCCATTCGGGAAGCCCCCTATACCCTTTTCCAGGCCGCCTCATAGTGCTTGATCCAGGCCTCAGGTGTGATTTTCCGCGCCAATTCGGCAATCAGGTCCAAGGGGATGGCATCCGGCTTCTTGAAGCGAACGCAGCTTTTCCCCATATCCAATTTGGCGGAGGCACGCTTAGGGTATTCGGCTTGGAACCATTTCAGGAGTTCCGGGTTGCCGTAGAGGCCCATATGGTAGAAGGCCACGAAATTCTTCTGGGACGCGATGGAGATGAACGGCAAGGGGAGCCCAGGGGTGCAATGGTAACCTGCAGGGTACATCGAGAGGGGAACCACGTAGCCGATCATGCCGTAGCCCATGGTTTCGGAGAATCCCTTGGGCAGATGCTTCTTCAGAACCTTGCGGAGCGCGGCGACGGCCGCTTTGCGGTCCGCGGGTAGCGAAGCGATGT
>JAHFCH010000021.1:0-35787 GCA_023249635.1 Fibrobacterota bacterium | reverse complement strand
GGTTTCGGCTTCCGAGCGCATAGGACCTCCTGGGGACTCGGCGAAAATTAGCCTGCGTGGACAGCCATGTCCACGGTATTCCCCGCCGTCCACGGCAGGAAAACGGGGCGTGCGGCATATTGGAAGCGGAGGAACCATGGAAATCCACACCCGCTACGCCGCCTGCTTCGCCCTCGCCATCGCGCCCCTGCTGGCCCACTCCGAGACCATCAAGCAGGACTTCAACAGCATGGCCGATCTAAATGCCTTCTGGAGCATCTCGACGTGGGGTAACGAGAACCGCGTGCATGCCGCGCAGAACGTTACCATCGCCGATGGCATCCTTTCGCTTAAGCTCAGCGCTTCGCCGCAGGGTACGAAACCGGTATGCGCCGAGATCGCGTCCAAACGCACCAACTTCCGCTATGGTTCTTACCGGGCCTCCATCAAGACCTCGAAAACGCCGGGCGGTGTGGTGGGTTGGTTCACCTACCGCGATTCCCCCCTCAATGAAATCGACGTGGAGATGCTCACCAGGGAGAACAAGAACCTTTACTTCACCCTCCACCATGTCCAGGAGAACGTGGACTCCAAAGTCATCAAGATGGAGTTCGATCCCTCGGAAGCCTTCCACGAATACCGTTTCGACTGGCATGCCGACAAGGTGGATTATTTCGTGGACGGAAAACCCGCGGGAACACTGACGAAGAAAGTTCCCGACATGGAGGCCGCCATCATGCTCAACCATTGGAGCGGAAACATCGCGGGTTGGGGCGGGGCTGCGCCCACCCAGGACATGTACATGCTCGTGGATTGGATGATCTATTCGAGCGATTTCCCGACCACGGCGCTGCTGCTTCCCAAGCAGCACGAAGCCGAAGGGATTTCCGGTCAAGTCCATTACGACGGAAATCGCGGTTACATGCCGGTTTTGGCTGTAAAGAATTTCACCAATTCGCCTTACCTGGTTGATCCAAACGGTCGTCGGCTAAGCCAAGGTTCAGTTTGGCTTCCGTAACCGGGTGTTGACGCCGCATTGGTAGCGCCCAGGCGGGCTCTTCCACCCGATTCGTGGCAGGTTATTTTGGTTTTTCCGCTCCTCGGCGGATGACAATCAAAAGTGGTGCAATCCGGGTTTTCTCCAAACACTCCCTGCGTGATCATTGATACAATTCCCCTGAATGATCTACCGGGGACCGGATTTGGATCAAGGTGTCGCGTGGGGGGGGGAACACGAGAAAGCGGATGATTGTAACACGGGAGAACGTTGGGAAATTAAAGGTTCTACTTGCCCCGATTCTCCTGATGGAAATTGGTTTCCTCTTTTTTTTGGTAGCGGTTGTGCCGAGTTTCAAACTCATCCCGAATGCGGTAACCGCCTTCGCGAGTTTGGTCGTCGTCTTGCTATTCGCGAAGGTCTATTCATCATACCGTTGCGGAAAATGCGGTCTCCCGTATTTCAGAAAAGCCGGATTTTTCGGGCGTTCCCTGCTCCCGTCTTTGTTCACGAATACCTGTAAAAATTGCGGGCAAAACTGAAAACCGCCGGATGTAGAACCATGAAGATCATATCGGGCATACTCTCCATGGTCGTATGGTTTTCCTCCTTCGGTGTTTACACTTATTTCATGAAGCATGAGTCCAGAATATTCAATCCGGCAACCGGGCGGATCCACGAGCTTTATAACGACGGATCAATCGTGTACATCACTTCAAGGGAATATTATTCCGTATTCGGCATGATGTGGTTGGCCGCCGCGCTATTTTTGGCATCAGCGATCTTCTGGCGCCGCGAAAAAGTAGATTTGGACCGCGCAACGCGCTAAAGCCTGGTCGAAGGATTGTATTTTTCCTCCCCATGAATCATTACCGCGCATTCCCCTCCCTGGCCGCCGCCTTTCTCCTGATGGCTTGCGCCGGCACCGCCCCCGACCCCTACGCCGGCTACTACCTCGGCACCGATAAGGCCGTCCGCATCAAACCCGCCGGCGCGGATGCCTACCAGGTCAGTATTCTCGGCAAGTCGGGGCGCGACGTGACCATGGAAGCCCATCTCAACGAGGGCAAGCTCACCTCGGAATACGGGGGCGGCTTTTCCATCAGTTTGGACAGCGCCGATGCGTATTCCATGGGCGTTCCGGAAACCCGCGAGAACATCCACCGGACCGACTCCGCCGCTTTCACGCAATGGTTCAAGGCCACGCGCGGCGATACGGCGGAAGTCGAACCGGCCGCCCCGCAACCCGAAGACGATGTGGATGCACCCGTGCCGCCCCGGTCCCGTTCCGGTTCGACATTCCCCCACTGAAACCCCGGCTCCCGCTTTCTCCCTGTAAGCTCAAAACGGATTCCCGCCGCGATAACGCGCGTGCTTGGCGTAAGCGCGCCGTAACTTAGCGCCACGGGGGGACTCCCACCGCTGCGCTCCCGCGCGGCGCGGAGAACCGTAGGAAAGCATCATGTCGAACATATTCGCCCCCGGCCCCAGGCTGGGCATGGCCATGGCTTTGTCCGCCCTGGCGCCGGCCGCCGCCGATTTCGTTTCCGTTAGCCCGGCCGCGACCTCGGTGGAACGCTATCATCCGCTGATCGTTTCCATCGCGGTGACCAAGACCTTCCAGAACGGGTTCGATCCCGATCAAATCAAGGTCGATCTCGAACTCACGGGTCCCGGCGGCGAGGCTATCGTACAGCCTTGCTTTTACAAAGGCGATCAAGGCGCAAATGCCCTGTTCGAGGCGCGCTTCGCCCCCCGCGCGGTGGGCAACTACGGTTATAAGGTAGCCGTAGACGAGAAAGGCAGCGTCAAGCGCTCGGAGGCCTTCACGTTGGCCTCCCAGGCCGGGCCTACCAACGGCTTCCTGCACCTCGATACCACCGCCTCGGCCTTGTACGGGTTCCGCTTCGATTCCGGCCGGCTTTGGCGCGGCATCGGCGAGAACGTGGCTTGGGAACCCGGCGGCTTCACCTACGCGACCGTGCTGCCCCGTCTCAATGGCCTGGGCTGCAACATGATCCGCATTTGGCATTGCCCCTGGCATATGCCCATCGAGTGGAACAGCGCCCCTACCGTTTTCAATACGCGCAACAGCGAGGCCATGGACGCGCTGGTGACCCTGGCCGAGAAGAACGGCATCTACCTGATGGTGATGATGAACGACTACCGCGAGTTCTCGGAGCAGTGGAACAGCGATCCCTACAGCACCGCGAAGGGCGGACCGTGCGCCACGGCCAAGGATTTCTTCAGCAATGCCGAAGCCAAAGCCATCTATAAGAAGAAGATCCGCTATTACGTGGCCCGCTGGGGATACAGCCCGAACATCCAGTCGTGGGAATTCTTCAACGAGATCGATAACGCCGTAGGGGCGACCGGCATCGACGCCAAATCCCTGGCCACTTGGCACGACGAGATGGCCGCGGAGTTCCACCGCGTCGACCCCTACCGCCACCTGGTCACCAGCAGCGTATCGTGGGTCTATGAACAGATGTGGGCGTCGCCCGACATCGACTTCACCCAGTCCCATTTGTGTGGCCCCAGCAATAAGATCGGGAAGCTACCGGCGGAGACCAAGCGGTACATCGACGGGTTCAAGAAGCCGTACGTGTGCGGGGAGTTCGCGCGGCGGTGGGAAGCGGCGACTACGGAAGTATCGGACAACTACCGGATCGATCTCCACTATGGGATGTGGCTGGGCATGTTCCAGCAGAATCCCATCGTGCCCATGACCTGGTGGTGGGATTCCCATTTCCGTTGGGGGGACGATTTCGTGTTCAAGAGCGCGGCGGGCTTCCACAACGACATCCTGGCCCGGACCGACATACGCACTTTGACCCGGTTGGAGGTTGCGGCGACGGCGGGCCAGCAGGCCGGGGGCCTGCGCACCGGCAATCATGGATTCATCTGGGTGAGCAATTACGCGGGCACGGCCGCGGCCAACAACGTGACCCTGACCGTTACCGGGCTGCGGAACCAAAACGACGACTATTCCCTGGAATGGTACGACACCTGGAACGGCGGCTACACCGCGGCGCCGGGACAGAAATCCCAGAATGGAATCCTGGTGATCAACGCGGGGAGCATCGCGGCCGGGCAGGACAAGGCCCTGCGTATCGTGAATCTCTCCGAACCCGCGGTGGCATTGGGCGGCGAGCCGGGAGTTCCCTTGCCCGCCGTATTCGCCTGGTCCCGCATCGAGGCGGGTCTCGCGGTATCGGGCCTGGGGGAGGGACCCGCGGAGCTAGCCCTGTACGCGCCCGATGGCCGCCTGGCCTTGCGGAAAACCGAAGCCGGGAATCATGGCGGCCGCGTGGTCTTGGCCACCCAGGGCCTGCCGGGCGGCCTCTACCTGCTGCGCGTCCGCTCCGGCGCGCGGCTGGGGGCGCTCAAGATCACGCTGTAACGCGCAGGTTTCCTACCGCGCAAGTTCCTCCCGTAAATTGCCGTTAAAATAACCGTCAATAATCGGAATTGTTAAATTCGCCGCCGGATCTGCCATCAGTATTCCCGGCATTTCGCGCCATGATTAACATGGCTGACCGGGGAGGCTCTATGGACAATCGGCACGGTGCGTTGCGACCCGGTTTGTGGCTATGCGCGGGAGCCTTGGCCGCGCGGGCGCTGGCGGGCCCGGTCATCTCATGGGTACCGCCCTATTCCGTGGCGGATTGCAAAACCAAGGTCCAGCGCGATTTCGGCGGCGGCATCGGCATGAAGGATGGCCTCACCTACCTGGCCCTTCAATGGTGGGTCACCGACGGCCCCTCCATCAAGCAATGGGGCGACGTGGCCGGTGGCGGCTTCGACGACAACGTGAAATTCTTCCGCGATTGGGGCAAGGCCAACGGCGTAAAGGTCTCCCTGTGCGTGGTCAACCATGTAGGCGGCTGGAATTGGAACGAGGCCCGCCGCTCCTTCGTGGACAACCGCCCCGCCTTCGTCAAATCGCTGGTGGACGAAGTGGATCGTCTGGGACTGGACGGCGTGGAACTCGATCTTGAAGGCCCGACCACGCCCAGCGCCAACGATAGCGTGCAATACATCCAACTGGTGCGCGATCTGGGGGCCGCCCTCAACCCAGTCGGCAAGACCGTTACCGTCGCCTCCTTCGCTGCCCAGTACAATGCGCCCAACTGGAAGTGGTGGCCGGAGCTGATGAAAACCGCCGCGGCCGTCACCAGCATGGGATATGACGAGGCCGGCATGAACAGCCCGGCGGGCTGGAAATATTCCGAGCAGAAGAAGCGCGCGACGCAGCCCTGGAAGCTGATGATCGGCATGTTCGGCAACTCGGCGTCCTGGCAGGGCAATACGGCCGCGCAGCATCTCGACTACGTGCTGGCAGATGGGCAAATGGGGCTGGGCATCTGGGACGCGGCCTTGGGCGAAGCCGGTTGGGAAAGCGCCGATACCTGGAAGAAGATCGGGAAGATCCGCGCCAATACGCCTTCGGCCCTCGCGCGCCCGGGCCCGGTGGCGGCCAACACCCTGAGCTTCCTGCGCCTTCGCCACGCGGCCGAAGGCCTGTTCGCCGATTTGACCTTGCCCGCGCGCGGGGACGTACGCGTGCGCATCCTGGATATGCAAGGGAAGGAAGTGGCGCAGCCGTTCCACGGCATGGCCCAGGGACGGATGTCCGTGCCCGTAGCGGCCCCGGGAGCTTCGGGCGCCTGGTTGATCACTGCACAGGTCGGTAACTCCGTCGCTACCCTACCCTTGGAATCCGTCCGCTAAGCCTCGCCGCATAACGGGTGCAGGTCCGGAGGGCCGCCTGGCCGCCCGCCGGGGCTCCCATTCTGCCCTAGCGGATGAACGTCGCGGTCCGCACCCCTCCGGGAAAGACGATGCGCAGGATATGCAGGCCCGGGGCCAGTCCGGCGCCCAGCTCGTATTCGGCGGGACCGGCACCGGCCTGGAGAGACTCCAGCCGCCCCAAGGGATCGGCGACGGAGAGGCGATGCCGGCCCGCGTAGTCGATGCGCAAGCGGGTGCCTTCCAGGCGGAAGCGGGGCCCGGGTAACGTGAGCGCTACGTTGGACACGGGGTGGCAATCCCCGTGGTATTCCACCCGCAGCAATCCCGTCTGCGCGTTCCAGCTCCGGAACCCGGAATAGTTCATAACGTAGAGGGCCCCGTCCGGGCCCATCTGGACGTCGCCGGGCTTGTTCAATTGCCCCCCGGCGTTTGCCGCCAGAATGGGCATGCGGCTCAGGATTTTCGTCCCTTCGTCATCCAGTTCCAGCGCGTCGATGTACGAGCTGTTGAAATCGCTGATGATCCACGCGCCGTTGAAATGCGGCGGCCATTTGTAGGCCGACTTCACGGAGGCATCGTAGTAGTAGATGGGGCCGGAAATGGCGCAGGCCTCGTTGTAGGCCAGCAGGGGCAATTGCACCGCGGGCAGGGTGGTTAGACCGGTATTGTCCGGCTGATTGTTTAAGGGCGCCGCAGGGGTCCCGTAGCCTTGCCCCTTGAGCGCCTTGTTGTTGCCGGCCCAACCCGGATAGCCGTAATTCCCGGGCTTGCGCGCCAGGTTGTACTCCTCGGTCTGCCCATAGCCGTCGGGCCCGACGTCGCCCCAGGCCACCGCCTTACGCTTGGCGTCCAGGCTGAAGGTGTAGGGATTGCGCGCGCCCATGATGTAGATCTCGGGCAGGGTCTTGGCCGTGCCGACAGGATACAGGTTTCCCGTGGGAATCTCGTAAGTGGTTCCCATGCCCGGTTTCGGCACCGCGCCCCCATCGGCGAAGGGGATGGGTTTGATGCGCAAGATCTTGCCCAGGTAGCTGTTGGTATTGGCCGAAGGCGACTCCGCTTCATTCTCCGCGTTGGAGATCCACAGGTTGCCATCGACATCGAAGTGGAGGGCGCCCGCCACGTGGGTCGTCGCCTTGCCTCCCCCATCGAACTGGAAGATCTGACGCTCCGTGGCCAAGTCCAGCTTGTCCCCCTCCACGCGGAAGCGGGAGACATGCCAATCGTTGTCGAGGCCGATATAGATGTAGGCCCAATGGTTGGTCTTGAAGCCGGGGTCGAGCACGATGCCGTTGAGGCCCTTGCTGTGCCGGGTATCCGGCAACTGGGCCGCGGTAAAAGCGAAATCGGCGATGGTGATCATGGCCCTGCGCGCGCCCGACCATTTGCGCACCTTGCCGAAGCGCTGGGTGAAGTACACGTCCACGTTTCCGGAGGCGTCCATGTCGAACGCCATCTTGATGGGTTCCTGCACCGACTTGTCCGTGGCGTTGTTGATGAGCGGGACGACGGTGAAATCCGAAGCCTTGACGTCCGCGCACCCGGGGTAGGTCAGGGCCGCTTGGGCCCCTCCCGCAAAAGCCGAAAGCCCGAGCCCGATGAGGCCCAGGGCCTTGAATCCGTACAGCATAAATATCCCCCCGGCGCGGTCTTCCCCGACCCGCCCGTTTCCTGCCAAATTAGGGGGGAAAACCGGGTCGGGTTTGCAGAAGCGACCTGAAAACTTGGAGTTCCAAGGGGTCGGACGACCGGGGCCGGAGCCCCGGTACGCGGAGGCTATGCCTAGGTGGCTTTGAAGGCTTCTACGACGCTGATCATCGGCGAAGGCGTGGCCACCACCCGGTTGAGCTTGAGCCCGACCTTGGCGAACAATCCCGCCCACTCGACTTCGCTCCGCTCCTTGCCGCCCGTCATCACCAGCATATTCATGTCCATCCACTTGCCGGGATGAGGATCGTTGCCGGGTTTGATGACCGGCTCCAGCACCAGCACCCGGGAACCGGGCTTCATGGCCTTGGAGACATTGCCCAGGATTTTCAGGGTCTTCTCGTCGTCCCAATCGTGGAGGACCATCTTGAGCAGGTAGGCATCGGCCTCCGCGGGGACGGTTTCGAAAAAACTGCCGCCGGCGACGGAGCAGCGATCCGCAAGGCCCGCCTGCTCCAGCTTCTTGCGGGTTTCCTGCACCACGTACTCCTCGTCGAACACGATGCCTTTGGCATCCGGGGCGCTGCGCAGGATCGAGGTCAGCAACGCGCCGTTCCCGCCGCCCACGTCCACGATGGTACCCAGACCTTTGAAATCATAGGCGGCGCCCACGTTGGCGGCCACCGCCTGGGTCAGGCCCGACATGGCTTCCATGAAGTTCACGCCTTCGGCCGGATGGGTATTGTAATACTTCCAGATATCCATCCCCTCGGTTTCGTCGAAGGCGATGCCGCCGGTCTTGAGGCTGAACATCAGGTTGCCCCAGGCGCGGTAATGATCGCCCAATTGCGCGATGGCCATGGCGCGCATGGATCCGGGCACGCCGGAACGCAGGGTATCGCTCAGGGCATTGCCGGCGAACGCGCCGTCTTCGTTCTGGCGGAACACGCCGACGCTGGAGAGGGCACGCATCACGCGGAACATCGACGGGGCATGGGTTCCCGTGGCCTTGGCGATCTGCTCCGCGGTCATGGGGCCTTCGGAAAGCAAAGCGCCGAGGTTTAGCTTGGCGGCGGCGTAGACGCTGCAAGAGGTCCAGAAGCCGCTGATGATCTGCATCATCTGGGCGGGCGGGGGCATGTGGTGTTCCTGGGACATGGTCCGGTCCTTTCCGTATGGGGGCCGGCGAGCGGCCCCGGGTGA
Source organism: Fibrobacterota bacterium (assembly GCA_023249635.1). Classification (GTDB taxonomy): domain Bacteria; phylum Fibrobacterota; class Fibrobacteria; order UBA11236; family UBA11236; genus Chersky-265. The sequence goes on along the minus strand of JAHFCH010000021.1, from coordinate 27,206 downwards.
TACGAAAAAGATATCCGGAGGGGGAAAGGTTCCCCTTAACCCGGGTTAAGCGGAAGCCTGAACCCGGGTTAGAAAATGCGGGGACAGGCCGGGAGGTTCAGCGCTCGGAAAGCCGCTTGCGCATACGGCTCAGGGATTGGGGCTCGATATCCAGGAAGGCGGCGATATCCTGGAGCGAGATGCGCTGATTGATGGCGGGATGCTTCTCGATCAGGTTGAGGTACCGTTCTTCCGCGTTCATGGTTTTCACCTCGCTGAGCCGATTGAGCGTCGCGAACATGCTCTTCCGACCCTTCACCTGATCCCACGCCTGCAATTTGGGGATCTCTGCCGCCAGGCGGGTGAAATCGTCGCGGGAGATCCAGAACAATTCGCAATCCTCCAGAGCCTGGACGTATTGGGTTCCCGGCTGCAGCGTATGGTAGCTTTGGAAATCCCCCACCCACCAATCCTCGAAGCTGAAGAAGAGCACATGCTCCTTGCCGCTTTCCTCGACCACGTAGGTGCGCGTGCAGCCCTTGTTGAGGTACGCCTTACCGCGAGTGACATCCCCGGCGGTGAGGTAGTAGGCCTTCTTGGGCAGCAGCCTGCGATGGAAACAGGCCAGCAGACGCGTATACTCCGCCTCGTCCAGACCGAAAGTGGTCCGGAAGAGTTCCGTGAACCTGGGGAAAATGTCCGAGGAAGCTTCCATGCCGTCCGGAAAAATAAGATTTGATTACGTTTTCAACGCCCCCGTCCCTTCCCGGAGGGCGAGATACCCATGCGAATGCTCAAAATCCTGTTCCAGGCCGTAGCCGGTCTGGCGGCGGCGGTCCTTCTGGCCGTCTGGGCCTTCATGGCCTTCAGCCCCCAATTGGGGGCGGAACAGGGCAAGGGCCGCTCCGAGGCCTTCGAAGGCACCGGTCATTACGCCCACGGGAAATTCGTCAACCAGGTCCCCACCGACATGAGCATGCGGATCGATCGCCTCGTCCCGATGCTGCGCCGGTATTACCTCACCTCGGTCCCGGACAAGTTTCCGCCCGGCCCTTTACCCATGCTGCGGCCCGATCCCGCCGCACTCGCCTCCAGGGATACCGCCATCGCCAGGGTCACCTGGTTCGGCCATTCGGCCTGCCTGCTCGAAATCGCCGGCCGCAAGATCCTTTTCGATCCCATGTTCGGCCAGGTACCCGCTCCGTTACCCTTCCTCTCCACGCATCGCTTCAACCCGGTGCTCCCCGTGGATCCCGATGCCCTTCCCCACCTCGACGCCATCGTGCTTTCCCATGATCATTATGACCATCTCGACTACGGTTCCATCCTGAAGCTCAAGGGCAAAACCGATCGCTTCTTCGCTCCCCTGGGCGTCGGCGCGCATCTGGAGCGCTGGGGCGTGGACGGCCAGGCCATCCGCGAATTGGATTGGGGCGATTCCACCGCCTTCGCGGGAATCGGTTTCATTTGCGCGCCCGCGCGCCATTTCTCCGGCCGGGGACTGCGGGACAATTCCGCGACCCTGTGGGCCTCTTGGATCATCAAGGCGGGCGGCAAGACCATCTACTTCAGCGGCGACAGCGGCTACGGGCCGCATTTCCGCGAAATCGGGCGCCGCTACGGGCCCTTCGATTTCGCCATGATCGAATGCGGCCAATATGACGCGCAATGGCCGGCCATCCACATGCGCGCCGCCGAGGCCGTGCAAGCCGCCCGCGAGATCGGGACGAAATTGATGATGCCCATCCATTGGGCCGCTTTCGCCTTGGCATTGCATCCGTGGTATGAGCCCGCGCGGACCATCACGGAGAAGGCCAAGGCGGCGGGAATGCCGGTAGTGATTCCGGAGTTGGGGGAAGCCGTGCCGTTGGACGGGGGGAAGTTGCCGGATGCCGTGTGGTGGCCGGAAGGAAAGGAAAAATGAAAGCCCTTTGGTTATGCATCGTATTATCCGTAGGCGGCTTACACGCCGCCCCCTACTTCCAGCCGCGCTACCAACCTCCGCCCATGTACTTCCCGCCCGGGGAGCGCGGCACGGAACATTCCGCCTCCACTTTCCGGTTCCTCGCCTATCCGCGTGAAGGCGGGCGACTCGCGGTAAACTCGCATTTGTACACCGAGACGAGCGGCAGAACCTACATCCGTCTCGATGAAGAGGCGCCCGGAAGCAAAAAGTTGACCGAAGAGAACATGGACAGGCGCTTCCCTCATGACTTCGATTCGCTCTTCGCCTATCGCATCGACCCGCAAACTTCCGATACCATCCGCATCAAGGCCGACACCACTTCCAAACGCTGGGTATTTCCCACCGTGCGGGGGAAAATCTCCACCTATTCCGCCCAGCCCGGGCAGGACGAGATTACGTATATGCGCCTGGGCGACGATACCGTGCAGGCGTTCCAGGCCGACAAGTTCCGGCTTTTCCTCAAGACCAAACCGCGAGCCTCCAACCTGATGTCCATGCGCGATGGAGGCAAAGCCCTCTCCATTCTGATGCTGGTAGGCGGCGCCGGCCTGGCCCTGGCGGGCTTTCTCAGCAGCGACACCGAAACCACCGACAACTTGGGGCAGACGCATCATGAGTGGCATGGCAGCCCCATGATCCCGATCGGTTTCGGTATGGTGGTCTCTTCGTGGATCCCCTACGCATTCGTGAAAGGCAATGTCCTCAAAGCGGTAAAGGCGTTCAACCAATGATGGCGATGGATAGAGAAGGCGAAGAGTTCAAACCCGATCTGGCATCAACCCTGATCCGCGTGATCATGTACGTTTTCTTCTTGAATGCCCCGTTTCTTGGCACATATATGCATGCGCTGGAAGGAGAATCCAGTTACAAAGACTTTCCCATACTGCTGGTGGGATTCCTAATCCTGGGGATCAGCCTTTTTTTCGCGAACCGGTTCTTCGGGATCCGGTTCGGGTGGAATAGCGAAGGTGTATATAAGCGCGGAGTGTTTAGGTACACACAGATCCCATGGCCGGAGATCGAACGGATTTACGAGACCGGGGTGGCCCAGGAATGGACGGAGAGCGACATGCTTTTCTTTCGAAGAAGAGCCAAAGGGAAAAAGGTATTCGTCGTACGCTCCAAGGATAAGCGGATCGTTCTGGAGTTTTACACGACCATGATCGGCTTCCGTAAAACCATCGCCGCTAGGCTGAATTTGGAAGTCGGTGACGATTACAACTCCCTCTGGGACTTCATCGTCAATGGATAATCAAGTGATGACTGCAAACTCAATCCAGAAAGTCTCCCATGTCCGCCTTTGATTATTTCTCCGAACAGGCTACTGCCTTGGGCGATGAGGTCTTTACGCCTATCCAGGACGGGGAGTCGATCTACGCATACGCATTCGGGATACTGAAGAAGATTTCCACCTTCCTGATCATCGAGATGATCCTTTTCGGGGCCCTCTACAAGATTTGGATCCGGTACGATAAATACAAAGTCCTGGCCTTCAAAGATGGCCACCTGGAAGCCAAGAGCTATGCGACCAGCACCGTCCTGGGATTCATAAGCAAGAATCCCGGCGCCAGTTTTCTCGGTGTACTTGTGGTACTGGGGAGCTTCATTTTCATCGCCCGCGCGTCCATCAAGATCCAGGCGTGGCTCGGGAAGTACAAGGTGCTGGCCCTGTTCGGCCTTTACAAGGCAATGGGGGCCACCTGGCATGGGGTCTTTTCGAACCAGAACGACAAAGTCGTTGCGTACCTGAAATTTTTCGCTTGGAGCTTTATCGGGAAATGATTGCTGCAAAGAAAAAAGTACTGTTCGTCTGTTCCCAGAACAAGTTCCGAAGCCGCACTGCGGAAGAGGTATTCCGCAACAGCGATAAAATCGAAGTCGACTCGGTGGGCACCGAAACCGATGCCGTAGTGGTCGTAGAACCGGATCATATCCACTGGGCGGACCTCATTTACGTAATGGAACCCAGGCACAAAAACAAACTCAAGAAAATGTTCGGAAAGCTATTGGATGGCAAGCGGGTCATCGTGCTGGGCATCCCCGACATTTACGAATACATGGAATCGGGATTGATAGAAGACCTCAAAAAGAAGCTCACTGGGCTGTATTGAGGCCGTACGCGGGGGATCGTTCCCGCAAATAGCTAGCTTGGGAGCATCGCAACAAGGAGCCGAACCTGATCACCAAAGAACAGATGCAGACCTACAAGGATTTCAAAGGGGACGTGGACGGTTGGGTCAAGGCCCAGATCGACGGACTGGAAAAGAACCTTTCGGGGGAAGACTGGAACCAGATCGAGAAGGTCGTGCAGCGGTTGAAGATCCAGCGGAACGGCAACGCGAGCTCGGACTACACCACCGAAACCGAGCGCGTTCTGAAGAAGACCTTGGAAGGCGAAGCCATCGTCATCGCCCGGAGCATGGCCTAGGGCGCCAGCCCGGCCTTTACAGGCAGGGACCGCGGCTGGTCCAAAAACTCACGGCGTACAAGGCGCCCGAGGGATTCGTCAGCACGTGCTCGAAATGCTCCTTGCTGTCCAGGATGATGCCTTCGGTTTCTCCCGACCAGCTTGAGATAAGGGCCGCGGGCTTACCCTGGTAATGCCCCAGGTCGACAAGGGAAAGGCTTCCCACGTGGGTCTCGAATCCCACATAGCGGTAATCCCCGCTCCCGGAAAAAGTGAATTGCGAGACCGAGGCCGCGTAGCCCGAAGGGGTCGAGGGCCCGACGAAGGACGCGTCCCAGCAGGTGGGCGCGGAAAGGGCCGTCCACATTTCCGTCATCAAGGTTTGGCGCTTGGCGGCGTCGGTTTCCGATTGGAAGGCGGAGCTGGGCAGATCGGGATTGAAAACGGCGCCACTCGTGGAAGACGCCGAGGCCTCGGATTCGGTGGAATTGCAGCCGATCAAGCCTAGGGCGAGCACCAGCGCGAAGGGCAGGTATTTCATGGTAAGCCTCCGTTTCATGCCCTAAAACTATTATTCCCCGCGGATGATTTCCGTGACGGATGTCACCGGTCGGGCCGTTACAGTACAATGAAACCGGCCTTGGAGGAACCCATGCGATCCAGATCACACTTTTTCCCTGCCCTCTCCTTGCTTGCCGCGCTGATGCTGCTCACGGGCCCGGTCACCGCCAAGCCATGCCCCGATCTGGGTATCGCCCCCAAGTCCGAAATCCCCTCCATGTGCGCCACCATGACCGTGACCATGCTGCACGATTCCACGCGGCCCTACCTGTATGTGGCGAATAAGGAGGCCGGGCTCAAGATTTACGGAATCGCCAATCCCGCGGCGCCGTCCCTAGCGGCCACGGTGCCCGTTTCGGATTTGGGCAAGCTCGAAGTCATGAACCTCTCGCAGCAGGGTAACCTGCTGTTCCTTGCCATCGGCAACCATTTCACCAACCCGCAGGCGGGAGGCATGGCCATCGTGGACGTTACCGACCCGGCCCATCCGGTGGTGAAGGACTTTTACATAGTGCCCGGTTCGGCGTCGGGAGCGGGCATCGCCAAGGCCGAAGGCAAGGTGGCCTATCTGGGCGCCATGCAAAGCGGCCTGGCCGTGCTCGATATCTCCGATCCCGCCGACATCAAATCCCTTTCCCTGTTCATGCCCGATCGCGAATATCCCGTCGCGAATCCCAACAAGGATTTGTACAACGTGCGCGGGATGGAGGTGCGCAACGGCATCGCCTACGTCGCTTTCGACGCGGGCGGGCTGCGTATCGTCGATTGCCGCAAGCCCGACGCTCCCCGCGAAATCGGGCGCTTCGTGAATCCCGCCATGTACAAGCCCTTGAACCATGCCAAGGCCTACAACAACCTGGTACTGGACGGGAACAAGGTCTATGCCGCCGTGGATTATTGCGGCATGGAGGTACTCGACGTGACGGATACCGCCGCCATCGCCCTCACCGGCTGGTGGAACCCCTACCATTGCCCGGACAACAACTGGTTCTCCAGCCCCGTGCACGCCAACGAAATCCAGATGGACAAGGCCTGCCGCCGGATATTCATGTCCACGGGTAAATCCGATTTGTGGATCCTGGACGTATCCGATCCGGCGCACCCGGATTCCTGCGGCGGCTACGGCGGGGAGGGTAACGCCCTGGGTACCTGGGGAGTGGGATTGTGGCAGGATCAGATTTACCTCTCATACATCTGTACGCTGGGAATTCCCTTCGCGTCGAACTGGACCGGGGTTAAAATCCTGGGTTTCGACCGCGCCTGCGGGACGGCCGTGCGCGTTCCGCGCGCAACCATGGACCCGGCTTTCTACCCCACCGCCTTGCGTATGGATGCCGCGGGACGCCTGATCCCGACCGATCCGTTTGCGATCTTGGCGGCTGACCCCGGTTCCAGGCCGGCCACCCCGCTTTTCCGGGTCCCCCCAGCCTTGTCCCCCCCGGTCCCCGGCCCCTAAAATTCCCCCAGGCCCGCTTCCCGTTCGGATGCGGCCACTCGCCCAATCCGGGCGGGCGATGCGGAGGCTTGGGTGGCCGGGAAAACCCCATGGTTGCGGCGTTATCGGTGGCTCGCTCTGGCCCACCTGATGGCATGCCTTTGCCTGCTGCCCCAATGCCGTCTGGACGACACCCAGGCACCGCGCGAAGAGAAGTACGTAACCGTCCGCCTGCACGATTCCCTTAAGCGTTACGATAGCGTGGAGATCGTGATTCTGGCCGCGGGGGATTCCAATCAGATCGTGGGGAAGATCTGGAACGGCGCCTTGCCGAACCCATCCGCGGTCCCTTCCTTCCATCTCGCGGACGGCGAGAACCGGGACCTGTCGGTGCGCGTGCGCGGATTCGATTCAACCGGGCATCTGACCCTCAATATGCTTATCTCGAAGAACACGGGCGGCCAGGTAGTGGCGGATCTTCCCGTCCCCGTTATTCCGGTGGATACGACCAAGCCGCCGGTGATTGTGCCGCCGAAGGACACGCTAAAGCCGGTTATCGAGATCATTCCCCGTCTCGCGGATTTATCGGTATCCCCGAGCGCCCTGAACCCCGGGTTCGATTCGTCCCGGTATGACTACCGTGTCGACGTGGCCTATGCCGAATCCACCATTACCCTCACGGCCAAGCCTTCGCAAACGGGCGCCGTGGTCAAGGTCGCCGGAGACAGTCTGCCGTATGCCCTGCCCTCCCGGCCTTTCGAGCTCGATGTTGGCGAAAACGATTTCACCGTGCGCGTCATCCTACTGCAGCGCGAGACCGTCTACAATCTCAAGGTCTGGCGCGCGGTGGCGCCTGCGGATACCGGCAAGCCGGTTCCCGGGGATAGCGCGATGCCGCATCTTTCCTTCCTCTCGGTGGATCGCAGCGCGCTCACCCCGGCTTTCGATTCGACCCATTACGAGTACAGCGTCACGGCGGTCTATTCCGAATCCACCCTCTCCTTCACCGCCCGCGTTTCCTCCAAGAAGACTTATGCGGTCATCGGTTCGGATACGCTTCCCGCCCTCAAGGCTTCCAGAGCCTATCCCTTGGCCGTCGGCGAAAACGATTTCACCATCCGGGTGTTGCGTAACAAGCTGGAGACCGTGTACACCATCAGGGCCTGGAGGGATGAGCCGCCCTTGATCATCGATCCGCTCAAGGATTGGAAATACCACGGCGTGGTCTTCGTGAACCTGAAGACGATGGGTATGGACCGCCAATGGTCCGAAACCGGCTTCCCGCTGCTCTTGCGCTTGACCAGATCCAACTTCGATTTCAGCCAAGCCGGTACCACAGGCCGTGATTTGCGTTTCACCAAATTGGACGGTACGCCTCTGCCTTACGAAATCGCGCGTTGGGAGCCGGAAAAGTTCCGGGCGGAAATCTGGATCCATGCCGATAGCTTGCGTGCGATCGACGATTCGGTCAAGTACAACATGTACTGGGGCAATTCGGACGCGCACACGGGATCTTCCGGGAGCAGCGTCTTTGGATCGTCCGACGGGTATACGGCCGTGTACCACCTGGCGGAGCAGGGGAACGGATCCGAAAACGAGTACAAAGATGCCTCCGGCCGCTACCATGGCCAAGGCGGCGAGGGCGACGGCAAGCATGTGCCCAAACGCGTGGAAGGCATCGTGGACTACGCGCAGGATTTCCATCCCGTCACCGATGGGGTGTCGGTACCGGTGGTGGGGCAGATTCTGGGGCAGCCTTACCAAGCCGCCATCATGCTGAATCCCAATATGGATCCCGGCCCACAAACATGGACCTTCGAGACCTGGATAAAACGCGTGGGGAACGCCACCACCTCCGCGATATTCTTCAATAAAGCGGATAAGTATACGGCCGGGGACAGTCGCTTCGAATTCCTCATCGAGGGCGGGGGCAACAGCGTACTCGATGTGAAACGGGAAGGGAGCGAAAGCCGGAGCAACGTCTATATCGGGATGGACAACGCCATCCGGCTGGTCGTGGTCTATACAGGCTCGAAGTACGATATCTACGTGGATGGGTTCCTACGCGAGAGCCACAATTGGACCCAGGGTGGCTGGCCTAAGGCCGAAGTCACCTTGGGGGCGAAGTACCCGGATGGATCGCAATACGGATTCGAGGGATTATTGGATGAAGTGTGGATTTCGTCCCAGCCCCGATCCCCGATGTGGATCCGCATGGCGTTCGAGTCCCAGCGCCCGGGATCGACCATCGTCAGCTTGCGCCGCTAAGGGCGTCTTCCAAAGTCCAATCGATCAGGGAATCGCGGCGATGACGTGGCTCGGGGACGATTCGGAATCGTCGCGCAATACCAGCCAGGCGGTCAAGCCGGCGACCAAGGCGGCTCCGGCGCCACCCACCCAGTACCAGGCCTTCTTATCCGAGACTTCCGCCGCAGGCTTGGGTTCGGGAAGGGGTTCGTTGATGGCGTAGAACTCGGCCACGGCATAGGCATCGCCGCCGGGGGAACGCAGGGTATCCTGGGCGAGCAGGAACTTGGACGCCGGGGCTTTGATGGTTTCCCGATCAGCGGTATAGATGCTATGGCGGCTGACCTCGGCGGCGGAAACGGGAGCGGCCGAGAGAACGATAGTGGCGAGGGCGAGGATGGCGAGAGTAAAGGTCTTGGTCTTCATGGCGGCTCCTGGTATGTCCCGTTTCAACATGGTATCAAAGTAGATTCGGCGCGCGCCGGTGTCGGTGATCCCCATCACTGGGAGCAGTTCGGCGAAGCGGCCTTAGACGGTTATTGGGGGTCAAAGCGTTACCCAGCCGGGTCTTTTCCGGGGAGGCTGTGAGCCCGATCACATCCCAAGGTCCCGACCCTGGGATCCTGCCCCGGGTCTTGCCATTTTTCCCGACTTCGTGTTGGATCCCTAAGATGTCAGATCCTACCAGAAAGGACCTCCCATGCTTCGAATCTCCTGGCTATGCCTGCTCGGCGCTTGCGCCGCAGCCCTCTCCATAAGCTACGGCGACGTCATCACCCATAGCCGTTTCGAATCCTCGGGCCTTATGGGCCTGGCCGCCTTCAAAAGCGAGAACGAAACCCGGCAATCGGCGGATAAGCGGGACGATCGCGGCCGCACCTTCTTCACGGGCGCCATGATGAAATTCCTCTCGGGCAAGAAAGGCCTGGAAGGCCGGACCATCACACGCCTGGACAAGGAACTGGTGTGGAGCCTGAATCCCAAGGAGAAGGAATACACCGAGATGACCTTCACCGAACAGCGGGAGGCGCTGGACCGCGGGTTGGCCAACATGCAAGGCCAGGGACCGGACAACAAGGGGAGCGTGCCGTACAAGACCTCGGGAGAACCCACCTTGATGGTGGAAACCACCGGTAAGACTTTTTCCGTTTCCGGATACGAGGGCAAGCAAGCCATTGCCACCATGCGCATGCCTTTTTTCGACAGCACCCAGAACCGTATGGATACCCTGGTGCTCAAGTACGACGCCTACCTGGCTTCGGACAGCAAACTTTCCAAGGAATTCGGGGCCTTCAACAAAGCCTACGCGGCCAAGATGAAGATGGACCTGGACCATTTCCACGGGCTGGAGGTGATGTACCGTTACTTCGAAAAGCCCATGACCCGGATGGGCGACAAACTCGCGAAGCTCGGCGACGTGCCGCTTAAGTTCACCTTCACCCTGATGAAACCCATGCCCCCGCCCGCCCCTCAAAAGGAAGGCGAATCGGCCAAGGCCCCGAAAAAGGACGAGGGATCGGACGTACGTGTGCCCACCAGCGCGGGCGACGCGGCGGGCCAGGCCCTAGGCTCGGCCTTCGGGTTCTTCAAGAAGAAAAAGGAGAAGGCGGACGCGGAGAAATCGGAAACCGCCCGCGCGGAAAAGGGCATTCCCCAAGGCTGGATCGAAATCAGTTCCGGCAGCTTCGAATACACCGACATCAAACTGGAATCGGCCAAGGCGGAGGATTTCGATTTGCCCAAGGATTTCAAGAAGAAGGAGAATGCCGCGGTCGCGGCCAAAGCCGACAAGGACTAAGCTTCGCTCAACGCCGGAAGTCCGCTCGCACGGCTTTCGGTGCGCCGGGCCGGATGCTCAATACCCGCCATCCGGTCCGGCACTTTTCTTGAGCCGGGCCAGCTTTTCCAGCTCCCGCTGGCGCCGCTTCTCCGCCTCGCGCTGCGCGTGCTCCCGGTATTCCTTATTCACTAGCTCCCCGCCGGCGTTCTTCCATTCCACCAGGCGCTTTAGCTCCCCGGCATCCAGCCAGATGCCATGGTTATGGCATTGATCGGTAATGACCCCACTACGTTGGCCGAAATTGATCCGGTTCATGAACTTGGTACAGATGGGGCATTTGCGATAAGCGACGGCGTATTCGACGGGATGGCGGCTCAGGTCGTCCAAGCGCTTTACATCGAGCAAGGCCCCGTACTTGGCCGCGTCGGCAAGCAACGGTTCCAATCCGAAGAAGGGAAAGAAATGCCCGAAGCAAGTTCCACATTGATCGAGGGTAACCGATTCCCGGCCGGCGCCGACGTCAACGGCCTGCATGGCAACGCCGCAAACGGGGCATGCATAGCGCGTTTCCCGCTGAGAAGCCCGGGCCCCGGCCAAGGCGGCACGATCGACATCGTTGTTGCCGCCGCAATAGGCGCATATACCCGTATAGCCGGGCAGTGGAGCGGAGCAACTAAGACATCGGATCATAAGTCCTTAAGGATATCCTGCTTCTTGGCCGTGTATTCGGCCTCGGAGATCAGCCTCTCGTCGAACAGGCCCTTCAGCTTGCGCAATCGCGCCAAGGTGCCCTCCGAAGCGTCGGGAGCCGCAGCCGCAATGGAGGCCAAGGCATTGCCGGTATTGGCGCCCACCAATACTCCGGCAGCCCCGCCTTCGTTGCGGGCGGCATCACGCATGGCCAGCAACCGCTGTAACTCCCCATACGAGATGCCCAGCTTTTCTGCCGCGTGGGAATCGGCCAACTTATCCGCGATCTGGCCGATGCGTTGCTTAGTGCCTTCGTCAAAATCAGTGCCTTCGATGCGGAAATCCGTGATGGCGAAACCCAGGTTGGCGAAGTCCGCTCCAAGCCGCTGCAAAGCCCCGGCGGCTATCTCCCCGCGGCGCGCGTCCACTTCCAGGTAGGCCAGCTTCTTTTCGGCCAGATACCCGCCCAGGGTGGGCACGATCAGGGATACGAGGGCCTCGCGCAGATCGGAAACCCCGTAGCGTTCACGGGCGCCCACAACGCCCAGAAAGAACTTTTCCGGTTCCAAGATCTGACAGCTGAAATTCCCGTAGGCCTTTAGCGCCACCGGGAACCCAAACTCCGGGTCCTGGTACTTGATGGGCGCCGGCGTGCCCCATTTCTGGTTGAGGATGCGCGTCTTGCGGAAGAACCACACGCCGGTCTTATGCTCGCTCGCGAAACCCTGCATCGCCTTTGAGAGAGTGGTCCAGAACGGGATGTTGGAGGTTTCCAGATCGATCATGCCTTCGCGATCGAGCACGCTGCGCACCTTGCCTTCATGGACGAAGATGCAGCCCTGGCCGGGTTGGGCGATGAGCTTGGAGGCGTTCTTGATTTCGTCGCCGTTGCCGGGCCAGCGGCGGAACAGTTCGTCTTCGCCGGGATCGTCCCAGGAGATGACCGAGCGGAGCTGGTTGAGGATAGGATCGAGAAGTCCCATGGGGCCGCCTTTACCTGGGTTAGGATTCCGGGTCAGAGTATAGCACAGGGGCGCTACGGAAACTAATATTTGGCCATGCCCGAAACGGATCCGGATGGCCTGCACATTCTCATCGTTGACGATGAGCCCAATATCCGCAAGACCCTGGGGATGGCCCTGGAGGTCGATGGGCACAAAGTCACCGCAGTGGGGAATGCCAGGGACGGTTTGGCCCAAGCCGCCTTGAAACCCTTCGACCTGGTTTTCCTGGACATGCGCTTGGGCACAGACAAGGGCACCGATCATATTCCGGAGTTCATTGCCGCCAGCCCGTGGATCAAAATCGTCGTCATCACCGCCTACGCCACGGTAGAGACCGCGGTGGAAGCCATCAAGCTGGGCGCGGCCGAGTACCTTCCCAAGCCGTTCACTCCCGGACAGGTCAAAGCTATTACCACGCGGGTGGCCGCGACCAAGCGCGCCGAAGCCAGTGTAGGGGCCCTTGGTAAAGCGGCCACGGACGGCGAACCGGGCACGGATCTGGATAGCAAGAGTCCGGTGATGCAACGGGCCCTGGCTATGGCGCGTCAGGTTGCGGGGGCGGAGGCGAGCGTCTTGTTGCGCGGCGAGAGCGGCACCGGGAAAAGCGTACTGGCCCGCCTGATCCATGCCTGGAGCCTGCGGGCAGGAAAGCCTTTCGGGGTAGTGTCCTGCCCTTCCCTCTCGGCGGAGCTTTTGGAAAGCGAACTCTTCGGCCACGTGCGCGGCGCGTTCACCGGCGCTTTGCGCGATCATCCCGGTCGCATCGCGGCTTTGGATGGAGGCACCCTGTTTCTCGACGAGATCGGCGATTTGCCCGTAGCCGTCCAACCCAAGCTGCTGCGCTTCTTGCAAGACCACGAATACGAACGGGTGGGCGAAGGCTCAACCCGCAAGGCGAATCTGCGGGTACTGGCCGCCTCCAATCTGGATCTGGATGCCATGGCCCATAGCGGCCGCTTCCGGGAGGATCTGTTCTACCGCCTCAACGTGGTGCAAGTCGAACTCCCGCCCCTGCGCGAGCGCTCCGAGGACGTGCCCCTGCTGGCCCAGCGCTTTCTCTCCTTCTACGCGGCCCGCAACCGCAAGCAATTCCTGGGCTTCACGGAAGAGGCCGAGCGGGGCATGCGGGCCCATGCCTGGCCGGGCAACCTGCGGGAGCTGCGCAATGTCATCGAACGCGCGGTAATCCTGTCGCAAGGCACGCGCATCGGCGCCGCGGAACTGGGGCTGAATCCGGAAAAAGGGCCCGGCCAAATCGAAGTGGGCGACGCCGTGACCTTGGACAAGCTGGAAGAAGCGCATATCCGTCTCGTGCTGGGCTCGACCAAATCCCTGGACGAGGCTGCCCGTATCCTGGGCATCGACGCGGCCACCTTGTGGCGGCGGCGCAAGAAGTACGGCATCTGAGCCAATCAGGACAGCTCGGATTCCGCCAGTAACGCGATCACATCCGCCGGGTGCTCCGCCTTCCGCAGTTGGCTCCGCAGCGTGCGGTTCTGCATCATGCGGGCGGCCACGGCCAACAGCTGCAAATGCGATCGGTTCCCTTCCTTGGGGGAAAGCAATAGGAACACTATCTCCACGGGGGATTCGGTGTAGGCATCCAGGATGCCTGCCTGGCTGAGGCCGATTGCCATCCAGGGTTTTTCCAGGCCTTCGATGCGCGCATGGGGCAGCGCCACGCCTTCGTTGAGGAAGGTCGATCCCTCGTTCTCACGCGCCGTCAGCTTGGCCAGCAAATCCTCGTCCGTGAATCCGGTTTTGCCTTGCATGCACTTGACCAACGCCTTCATGGCCTGGAACTTGGTCAGCGGCTCGTTCCAAATGAGGATTTGATCCGGCTTCAGCTGCACCGTCAGCCTATGCCTTTCCGCGATCAAAGCGGGCGAGACCTGCGCCGGGGATTCCGGAACCTCCTCGATGGTTTTCCCGTCCTGAGTGGGTCGCGTATCGATGACCATGAGGTTGAACCCGCCGTCCTTGTTCAACAGCCTTTCCACCACCTCGCCGGATCGTAGACGTTTCCACCACGGACGGGGATGCGGCTTTCCCACCACCACATGGCCCACCCGGTATTCCTTGGCGAAGCGCGCCAGGGCCTCGGCTACGTCATTGCCCTTCAAGGTGAAAACGGTGGCGCCCAATTGGTTCGCCAAGGTGAGGGTATCGGCCAGCAACCGATGGCGTGCCGCGTCAATGACGGCGGAACCCTCTTCCAGGGTTTGCACGTAGACCGCGTACCAATTGCGGTTAAGCCGCCCTGCCAGCCGCGAACCATAGCGGAGCAAGGCCGCGTTTTCGGGTCCGCGCGCATCCAGACAGACCATTACCTGATCGATACCGCCGCGGCCCGCATCCCCCGCCGATTCGCGGCGGCGGAAGTCGATCTGGGAAGCGGCTTCGCGCAACGTCAGCTCGCGCAATTGTTCCAGGTACGCGGTTTGGAAGAAATTATCCAGCACCGTAGGCACCCGCTCGATGGGATAGATCTTGCCCGCTTTCAGGCGCTTCTGCAAATCTTCCGGCGTCAAGTCGACGTTGATGATTTGGTCCGCTTCGGAAAGCGCAGAATCCGGCAGGCGCTCGCGGACCTTGACCCGCGTGGCCTTTTCCACGGTGTCGTAAAGGCTTTCCAGGTGTTGCACGTTCAAGGTGGCGATGACGTTTATCCCCGCGGCCAGGATGTCCTCCACGTCCTGGTAGCGCTTGGAATTCCGGCTGCCTGGGGCGTTGGAATGGGCCAATTCATCGACCAGGGCAACCTGCGGTCGGCGAGCCATTACGGCATCGATGTCCATTTCTTCCACTTCGATGCTACGGTATTCGGAGCGGCGCATGGGGATGCACTCAAGGCCCTCCACCAAAGCGGCGGTGTCCTTGCGCCCATGGGTCTCGATGACCCCGATGACAGCGTCGATACCTTCGGCCCGGAGGCGATGGGCCTCCTGGAGCATTTGGTAGGTCTTGCCCACGCCGGCCGCGTAGCCCAGGTACACCTTGAGCCTTCCCCGCCGGTCGCGGCGGATCATTTGGAGGAAGGATGCGGCCTTGTCCGTCATTGTCCCAAGTCTACTTCATTTCGTCCGGCGCGAGGAAAATGACCATTTTCGAAGCAAGGTGATTCCGGATCGCTTGGAAAGTCCTTCAGCCAATTTTCCCACGCTATCGATGTCGAGGCGATTGAGACGCAGCAGTTTTATCTTCCCGTCTTCGGCATACCCGATGGCCAAGGCCAAACCATCCCGCCCCGGAACACAGGTAAGGCTCCGGATCGACGCATACGGTATATTCCGATCGGGGATGAAGTTGGGAAGGAACCGGTTGGATACCGAATAGTCCATGGCGCAGGGGCCCAGGTTTACCTTTGGCTCCCGGAAGACCGCATAAGCGAAAAACAATAGGACCAGGACCCCTATAATGGTTCCGGTACTCACGCTCCTTCGCATATCCCTCTCATGCCGACGGCGCATCGGAATCGGCCCGGGGCAGGGTGAACGCGAACATCGTCCCCTGCCCCTCCTTGCTTTCAACCGTGATGCGCCCGCCATGGGCCTCCACCACTTCCCTGGCTATGGCCAGACCCAGTCCTGCGCCGCCGCCTTCATGCTCCCGCGCCCCTCGGTAGAAACGCTCGAATACCTTGGAAAGTTCGGAAGCCGGGATGCCGGCCCCCGTATCCGCCACGCGAAAGGTGACAAATGCGTCATCCGCTTCCGCCGTAACCTTCACGTTACCTCCCGCGGAGGAATACTTCAGGGCGTTGGAGAGAAGGTTGTCCAGTATGAGGTGTACCCGGGATGGATCGGCCTTGATTTGCGGCAGGTCCTGCGGAAATACCCGCTCCAGATGCAGGCCCTTGTCCTGGTACGCGTGGCGGACACCTTCCATCGCTTGCATGGCCATTTCCCCGGCGTCCATGGGCCGCATCTCCATTTTCAACCGTCCCGAACGGATGCGGCCGATGTCCAGCAGGCCCTCGATCATCTTGTGCAATTGCTCGGCATCCTCGCGGGCGGCCAGCAGCAATTCGGCCTGGCGCGCGTTCAGGTCACCCACCTTTTCATCGAGCAATAAATGCATCGCCATGCGCACGGAAGTCAGCCGCGTCTTGAATTCGTGGGAAACCGTCGAGAGCAAATCGCTCTTGGTCTCGTCGAGCCGGCGTAACTCGGTGACGTCGGCCAGTACCAATGTCATCCCAAACACCTGCTGCTTTCCCTCCTGAATAGGGATAAGATGGGGCAGGAAAAAGCGTTCCTCCCCGTCGCGGAATACCTGGATCGCCGATTCGTAGCTCTGTGGATTAATGGGGCGGGCTTCCCTTTGCGCTTTCGCGAAAAGCCCGGCCAACCAGGCAATGCCCAGACCATCCACCCGGGTTCCCGGCTTGATGCCGAAAAGGTTCTGCGCCGGATTGTTGGACAATTCCACCGTCCCATCCGCCCCCAATACGGCTACCGCATCGGGTAGGCTATTGATGGCCATCTGGGTAGTGCGCTGGGTGAGGATGAGTTTGGCGCGGTCGGACCGGCGGAATTCCCGTAAGCGCGCAGCCATTGCGTTGAAGGCCTCGGCGAGCTTTCCCAATTCGTCGCCGGAGCGCGCTTCCAGGGAGAGATCGAGATTCCCCTTTTCGATTTCCTGGGCGGAGAGCAGCAAGGTCCGGATTGGATTAAGGATGAGCCGGCCCGTGAGGTACAGGAGCGCCAGGACCAGGACCCCTCCCGAAACCAAAAGAACCGCGATGGAGCGCCGTGCGGATTCGGCCTGCGAACGTACTTGCCCGTCGGCGGAAAGTATGTTTCCGGCGTTGAGATCCACGATGCGGCCGCTTAGATCCTCCACGGCGTGGAAGGAGGCCGCGAGGGATTCGCGATAGGCATCGCGACCCTCACGGGGATAGGAGGCTCCGAGCGAAGCGAGGCAAGCGGAACGGAAACGCGACCAGGCGGCCGTAAGGCTGTCCGTCAACACCTGCTCGCCCGGAACGGTTACGTTGTCTTGCTGGAAGCGCAAATGGATTTCGAAGCCCGCGGCTTCCCTCTCTAGCTTGGCTGAGTCAACGGGCGCCTCCCGCCAAATCGGCATCAAGGTCGCGTCTTGCATCCGTTCCGCCGAGCGGCGCATCTCCTGGCAAGCATGGATGGTCGCCAGATTCTCGTGGAAGATTTGCTCAAAGGAGCGGGAAACCTTCCCGATCATGGCCACGGCCAAGGTTGCGACCAGCACCAGCAGCAGAAACAGGCCCGCGAACGCGCCGAAAAGCTTTTGCCTGAGTCCGAGCATGGAATACCTCCAAGGCAAAGGATATGCCACCGTTGCAAGCCCGGCAATCCCGATCCTGGCGACAGGTTTGGATTACCGCATTGCATTTTGCAATGCCGATCGATTACCGGCGTGCAGACTGCACGGAATAGTGCGTGAATTCGGGCCTACCTCCTTCCAGCCCGCGTAGTATCGCCTGCAACTGCATACGGCCCGGCCGTTGCTACCTTGGCTGTCAGCCAAACAAGAAGTGGAAATGCAAAGCCAAAAGAATCCGAATCTCCTACAACGCTGTAAAACCCTAATCCTTGGCCAAGCCATCGATCCCACCAACAAGCAGGCCTTCCACGGCATCGCCCTGGCCGCCTTTTTCGCCTGGGTCGGCCTCGGCTCCGATGGCCTCTCCTCCTCCGCCTACGGTCCCGAAGAAGCCTTCCTGGCCCTGAACGGCCACGATCACCTCGCCATCCTCATCGCCATCGCTTCGGCCTTGACCGTGCTCATCATCAGCGCCAGCTACGCGCAATTGATCGAGGTCTTCCCCACCGGCGGCGGCGGCTACCTGGTGGCCAGCAAATTGATCTCGCCGACGGCCGGTATGATTTCCGGATGCGCGCTGCTCATCGACTACGTCCTGACCATCACCATCTCCATCGCCAGCGCCGCCGACGCCTTGTTCAGCTTCCTGCCCCCGGAATGGGCCGCGCACAAGATGCAATTCTCCCTGGGGGCCCTGGTCCTGCTCACCGTGCTGAACATGCGCGGGGCCAAGGAAACCGTAATGCCCCTGGTACCGGTGTTCCTGGTATTCGTCATCTCCCATGCTTTCGCCATCGGGTACGCCTTGTTTACGCATCTGCTCGACTTTCCCGCTGTGGCCGCCGAAACCGCGGTCCAGGCGGCGCATACCCGTTCCGAACTGGGGCTGTTGGGCATGGCTTACCTTCTGTTGCGCGCGTTCAGCATGGGTGCGGGAACCTACACAGGAATCGAGGCCGTCAGCAACGGTCTCAACATCCTGCGCGAGCCCAAGGTGAAAACGGGCAAGCGCACCATGCTTTACATGGCCGTATCCCTGGCCGTCACGGTTTTCGGCCTTACCTTGGCATACCTGTTGTTCCATGTGCAGCATGTTCCCGGGAAGACCCTGAACGCGGTGCTCTTCGAAGCCATCTCCGCTTCCTGGCCGGGCTCCTCGGGCAGGATTTTCGTCTACGTATGCCTGGTCTCGGAAGCCCTCATCCTCTTCGCGGCGGCGCAGGCCGGTTTCATGGGCGGACCGCGCGTGCTTGCCAACATGGCTTTGGACCATTGGTTCCCTACCCGCTTCAGTTTGCTCTCGGATCGGCTGGTGAGCCAGAACGGCATCTTCATCATGGGCGCGGCCGCGGTCGCCACCCTGCTGCTCACCGGCGGCTCGGTAAAATACCTGGTCGTCCTTTATAGCATTACCGTGTTCGTGACCTTCGTGCTTTCGCAATGGGGCATGGTGCGCTATTGGCGGAACACGCGCAAGGAATTGGCGCATTGGCGCCGCAAGCTGGCCGTGAACGCCACGGGACTGGTGCTCTGCTCATTCATTCTGGTGGCGGTCACCCTGCTCAAGTTCCGCCAAGGCGGTTGGATCACCCTGGTCATCACCGGCGCGCTCATCCTGCTGGCCTCGGCCATCAAGCGCCATTACAATTTCGTGGAGAAGGTCCTGAAACGCATGGACAACCTGGTGGCCATCGCCCGGGCCAAGGAGACCACCACCTTGCCGTTGGTGAACCCCGTAATCGAGATCATATCCGACGAGAAGGAATTGGCCAAAGTACCCTCGGCGGTAAACCATCCCGCGGCCCCGCCGGCGCCGAAGGCCGTCACGGTGGCTGTACCTAATACCGATTTCAATCCCAAGGCCAAGACCGCGGTGCTGCTCGTGAACGGGTTCAACGGGCTAGGCCTGCATTCCTTGCTGGCAATCATCCGCATGTTCGGCGGCATCTTCAAGAATTTCGTCTTCTTGGAAGTGGGCGTCATCGACGCGGGCAGCTTCAAGGGAGCCGAAGAAGTGGATAACCTGAGCGCGCATGTGCAGGAAGGCTTGGGCGAGTACGTGACCTTCGTGGAGCGCAACGGCTTGCACGGCGAAGGGGTAATGGGGTTATCGCCGGACGTGGTGGAAGGCAGCGGGGAATTGGCGGCGAAGATCGCGGCGCGGTATCCGCAGGCAGTGTTCTTCATGGGGCAACTGGTATTCCCGGAAGAGACCCTGTTCTCTCGCCTGCTGCACAACAACACCGTGTTCGCGGTGCAGCGGAAGCTTTACCATCAGGGCATCCCCTTCATCATCCTGCCCATCCGCATCAACCTTAAAAAGGGCTGAAGGCCTGAAGCGGTGAAAGGCGCCCCGAGCGGGGCGCCGCGTCGATCAGTCGCCGGCCGCCTGGCCGACCTTCTGGGCTATCTTGATATCGTCGTCCACATGCGTGAGCCCCGCGACCTTGCGGGCCACATGGGCGATTTCCTTTTTGCCGTCCGAAGTGGCCACCGTTCCCACGATGGTTACGTGACCATCCTTGGTATCCAGCTTTACGTCGCCGGCTTCTTTGGAGGCCACGACGCTCGCTTTGAGGGCCGTCCGGATGCGTACGTTGAGCTTCTCATCGGCCGGGGTCTTACCGCGATCCCCGGTCAGGGTCTCGTGGATGTCGGCGGAAGTCTGGCGGGCGGCTTCGCTGGTCTTGGCTGCGGCCTTGTCTGCGCCTTCTTTCAGGGCATCGCCGGCTTTTTCCGCTTCCGCCTTGATCTTGTCGGCGGCCTCATTGGCGCCTTCCTTGATATTGCTGGCGGTTTGGCTGGCGCCCTCCTTCACATCGGCGGCGGCCTCCTTGGCCTCTTCCTTGATGTTCTCGGCGGTCTGTTGCGCTTCCTGTTTCAGGCTATTGGACTTGTCCTCGGCGCTTTCCTGCCGGGCGGTTTTATTGCACGCGACGAGTCCGCCCATGCTGATCAAGGCGGAGACTGCCAATCCAATCAGTCGGTTCATATTCACTCCTTGGTGCCGCCGGGGCTGCATGCCCCGCAGCGGATTCCAAGGCGAAAATATCTTTTGGAGGGATACCGGGGGAATTTTCTTCGGTCCGCGACTTTCCGGGCGCGGATCAACGGCGATGACGTTATTTTCCGGACGATGGACACGGCGGATATATTGGTATTGGCGGGCAGCGCGGCCCTGTTCCTGGCCGCGGCCAAAGCCCATGGGCGGCAATTGCGCCTGGAACGGGAAAAGGCGGGTTATTGGGAAGTGACCTTCGGCGGTAAGAATCCCGCCTGGGTGGAAGGCTTGTGGAAACAGGAACGGGTCTTGTTCTGGACCCTGACCGGCGCGGCGGTCGCCTTCTCCCTGGCCTATGCGGTGGCGGCCCGGCGTTTCTCCCTACCCATGCCCTTGCCCGATGACAGCGGATCCCATCCGTGGTGGATGCTTGCCTTATGGACGATGATCTGGCCCATGACCTTGGGCTTCATCATCACCGGCCTCATCAGCATTACCCGCCTGGTGGCGGCACTGTCCTCGGGAAAGCGTCCCGAAGCGGCCTGGATCAAGGCCGCCTGGTGGGGCGCCGCAGGCTGGTGGTCGCTGGTGGCCGGCCTCGCCGTGCTCACCCTGCTGGCGGTCCTGCGCCTGTTCCCTTCCATCCGCTGATTGCGGCCGGCTCCCGCCGGCTTGCTACCTTTCCGCCATGCCGAAGAAAGCCGCTCCGCTCCGTTGCCCCTGGGTCGATCTCTCCAAGCCCGACTACATCGCCTACCACGACGAGGAGTGGGGCGTGCCCGTGCGCGACGATCTCCGCCTCTTCGAGTTCCTCACGCTGGAGGCCGCGCAGGCGGGCCTTTCCTGGTATACGGTTTTGCGCAAGCGCGAAAATTACCGCAAGGCCTTCGCCGGATTCGATCCCGCCAAGGTGGCCCGCTTCAGCGATGCGAAAATCGAAAAGCTGCTGCTCGATCCCGGCATCATCCGCAATCGGGCCAAGGTCGTAGCCGCCGTGCACAATGCCCGTCGCTTCCTGGAAGTGCAAAAGGAGTTCGGTAGCTTCGCCGCCTATATGTGGGGCTTCACCGGAGGCAAGCCCAAGGTGAATGCCCTCAAGGCGCACAAGGATTACCGGCCCACCAGCCCGGAGTCGGACGCCATGAGCGCGGATCTGCGCAAGCGCGGGTTCAAGTTCGTCGGTTCCACCATCTGCTACGCGCATATGCAAGCCACCGGCATGGTCAACGACCATATCGTCGGCTGTTTCCGCCACCGCCAGGTGGGGAAAACCCCCCACCGGTAGTCCGCCGGACAACGGCATCCCGGTATTCCCGAACGATTCCCGGGGCGCGCCCGCGCCTTCCGCGCGAGATTTACCAGGTCGAAAACCCCATAGCGCCCGGTAAGGGCCGGAGGATGCAGGGTGGAAGCCGCATTCGAGCCGCATGCTTCATGCTTCTTTTCCAAGGCGCCTAGGACGAGCCTGGCGAAAGCATTGTTGGCCCTGATGGCAGGGACAGTAAGCCTTGTGGCCGCGGGTCCCGTGGAAGACCTGGACGCCTGGCTTAAGCTGCCACGCGCTTCCCGTCCCGCCCTTGAGTCCCAAGCCTTCTCTTCCATCGGGCTGACCGCGCCGCAATCCACCCAGGCCCGCGCGCTGGTGTGGGCCGAACGATTGGCATACGTGAAGGCTTCCGGCGCGGCGGAATGGAGCGGAAAAAAACTGGTCAACGCCGAAAAGCTTGAGATGCCCTTCGACTACCGCATCTACGGCAGCAAGCCCGCGGCCGGGTACGACCTCTACATTTCCATGCATGGCGGAGGCGATGCCGAGAAGGCCGTCAACGATGAGCAATGGCAGAACCAGATCGGCTTGTACCAGCCCAAGGGCATCTACCTCGCGCCGCGCGCGCCCACCGACGCCTGGAACATGTGGCATAAGGATCATATCGACGGCTTCTTCGATCGCATCATCCAGTTGTGCGTGGCCAATCTGGGGGCCAATCCCAATCGCGTATACGTGATGGGTTACTCCGCCGGCGGCGACGGCACCTACCAGATGGCGCCGCGCATGGCCGATCGCTGGGCCGCAGCGGCCATGATGGCGGGTTATCCCAACAATGCCTCGCCGATAAACCTCCGCGGCATCGGCTTCACCATGCACGTAG
The DNA here is from genome assembly GCA_023249635.1 of Fibrobacterota bacterium. Classification (GTDB taxonomy): domain Bacteria; phylum Fibrobacterota; class Fibrobacteria; order UBA11236; family UBA11236; genus Chersky-265. Next base: position 4,682 of record JAHFCH010000021.1, on the reverse strand, counting down.
GCGGCCTGGACGCGTCCTATGGGCGGAATACCATCTGCGTCACCTACGGTAAGGCCATCCAGGCGCTGCAGGATGCCGATCCCGGTTTCTACAAGTACGACGTGCAAGTGCACGCGGGCAAACCGCATTGGATGGATCTGGAGGACAAGGTGGCGCTGGATTGGACCTTCAACTTCACCCGCCGGCCCCATCCCGCCAAGGTGGTGTGGCTGCAGGATACCACGGTCGGCACCAATTCCTTCCCTTCCACCGGCGCCGTCAAAGCCGTGCCGGGCCATCCCACCCAGTTCCGGTTCTACTGGCTGGGACTGGCCGCCAAGACGGGCGGCCCCAAGCAGGCGCGCCTGGCCGCCGCCATCACGGGGCAGCAAGTGGCCATCGCCGAAGCCAATATCGATTCCCTGACGATTTCCCTGAACGATTCCCTGCTGGATCTCGACCGTAACGTTACGGTTACCTGGAAGGGCAAGACGGTTTTCGCCGGGCCGGTCGCGCGCACCATCGGCGATCTCTACCGCACCGCCAACGATCGCGGCGATCCCGACTACGTTTATCCTGCCGTGCTCAAGGTACTGGCCTCGGGGCAGGTATCCCTGGCCCCGCGCAAGGCCGCTCTCCCGGCCGGTTCTCCCCAGGGAGCGGGCCGGTACGCCCGCGGTCGGGCATGGGGCTGGGCCACCCGGGCCGGCGGCCTGGTAAGCGATGCGGAAGGCCGCTTGCGTCCCGAATAGTCCCGAATCGTCTCGAATAGCCCCCAATCCTCCCCAAGCTTCCCATTCTTCTCCCGTTCCTCCCCAAGCGGACCAGCCTGCCATTGGGGCGGGAGCGGCATCCCCCCGCGCAAAAAGGTTATTTGAAATGGAGGCGGATCACCGACGAAAAGGAGGCGGAATGCGTTGCCAATCCAATTTCAAGATGGCAGGATGGGAAGAGAAAACCTTCTCCGAACATGAGATCGACGCAGGCCCGGGCCATAGCGGCAAACTGACCAAGGTGAGCGTAAAGAAAACCTACACCGGCGAACTCGAAGGCGAAGGGGTGCTGGAATACCTGATGGCATACCAGACCGATGGTTCGGCCGAGTACATCGGGTATGAGCGCATTACCGGAATGCTGAAAGGGTTGCCGGGCAGTTTCGTCTTCCGCCATAGCGGGACCTACTCCCATGACCAGATGGTCCAGACATCCCTGATCGTGGACGGATCAGGCACGGGGGAGCTGATCGGGATCACGGGCCGGGCGGAAATCCTCGCCGGGCACCAGAAGGAATACCCCTTCACCCTGGAATACGGGATGGCCATGGCCGAAGTTCCGATTTGGGGTTCCTGAAGCCGCTGCTCGTACGCCCCGGATGCGTTATACTCAAGACATGCGCATTGCGGCATGCCTTTTTTGCATCTGCTCCTTTTTCCTCGCGGCCTGCGACAAGGCGACGGAAAGCCCGGCCGCGATCGATGTAAAGAATCCCCTGACCAATCCCGCCAGCGGCCCGGCCGCGGGCAATCCGGACGGCAAATGCCCCATCCCCGCCGAGGCCGGGACCGGGGACGTTTCCAAACCGAAGACCGTGGTCGGCGACGGTTCGGCCGCCTCCTGCACGGCCGAAGCCTTCATCGCCGCGGTGGCCCGCGGAGGCGCCATCACTTTCGCCTGCGGTAGCGCGCCGGTTACCCTGGCCATGCTGCGGCCCGCCAAGGTATTCAACGATTCCGGTCCCGATATCGTCATCGACGGCGGCGGACTGGTGACCCTGAGCGGCGGCGGCGCGGGGCGCATCCTGTACATGAATACCTGTGATCAGGAATTGCACTGGACCACGGCGCATTGCCAGGATCAGGATCATCCCCGGCTGACCGTGCAGAACCTCACTTTCGTGGACGGGAACGCCGGGACCGGCGAGGACTTGGATGGAGGCGGCGGGGCCATCTGGACGCGGGGAGGCCGCTTCAAAGCCGTCAATTGCCGCTTCTTCGGAAACGTATGCGTCCGCACGGGAGCGGACGTGGGCGGCGGGGCCATCCGCGCCTTCAGCCAGTCGGCAGGCAAACCCGTTATCCTGGTCAATTGCACCTTCGGCGGCGCATCGGGCTACGGCAACACCGGTTCCAACGGAGGCGGCATCAGCAGCATCGGGGTTTCCTGGAGCATTTACAACAGCCTGTTCTCGTATAACCGCGCGGTCGGAAACGGCGGCAACCCGGCCCAGAGCAACACTCCCGGCGGCGGCAGCGGCGGGGCCATCTACAATGACGGCAATACCATGACGCTCTCGTTATGCGGCACCCTGATCGAACACAATGAAGTGGAGTCCTACGGCTCGGGAATCTTCTTCGTCACCAACGATCATACCGGGAACATCAAGCTGGAGGAAACCGTGCTGCGCCTGAATACCGGCGGATCCTGGTACGCCCGCCCGGGCATATCCATGCATGAGGACACGCGCATCGAGGTCATCCACTCCGTACTGGAGTGACGCCGGTCCGGACGTGCGGACGCGCCTCCCCGGCTTTCCCAATTATTCTCACCGTTTTCCGACGCGCCCGTAACCAGGGCGTTTCGTCGGATTTTTTTACGCGATCTCCTGTACGTTTTCCGCAACTTCTCCATTTCATGTGAAACCGGTCGCGTTTGGGGTCATGACAAACAGCGTCCGAGTAACGAATTTTTCTCCCACGCTGCATTTTCATCCGAGGGTATTCATGATCCGCTTTGCCGTTCCTTCCATGGCCATCCCCTTCACTTCCCGTTCCGCCCTGGCCGCCCTGGCCTTGCTTGCGGCCGCCTCCGCGGTCCAAGCGCAACGCGCGCCGGACGCCCCCGCGGGCGTTATCCAGGGGATCGATTACAAGTATTACCAGGGAAGTTGGAATGCCTTGCCGGATTTCAATGCGCTGACTCCCGTCAAAGCAGGCACAGCCTCCAATTGCCTGCTGACCCTGCGCAACCAGGAAGATAATTTCGGCTTCCGCTTCACGGGCTACGTGGACGTGCCCGTCGACGGCAACTACACCTTCTACACGCGCTCCGATGACGGCAGCAAACTGTGGATCGGGACCACCCTGGTGGTCAACAACGACGGCCTACATGGCGCCGCGGAACAAGCGGGCGTCATCTCCCTAAAGGCCGGCAAGCATTCCATCACCGTGGATTTCTTCGAGCTGGGCGGTGACCAGGTACTGGATGTTTCCTTGGCGGGACCGACCCTGGCGAAAGCCCTGATTCCCGACAGCCGTTTTTTCCGCACCCCTCCCGTCACCCTGCGCAACCCCGATGCTCCCGCCGGCGTGGTCGCGGGCCTAGTCTACCAATACTACCAGGGTACCTGGGACGCGCTGCCCAACTTCGCGGCCCTGCAGCCCGCCAAGCTCGGCACCCTCAACAATTTCCTGCTGACGCCCCGCACCCAGGAAGATTTCTTCGCCTTCAAGTATACCGGCTACATCGACGTGCCCACCGACGGCAGCTATACCTTCTATACGCGTTCCGACGACGGCAGCCGTTTCTCCATCGGATCCACCGTGGTAGTCAACAATGACGGGCTGCATGGCTCGGTTGAACAAGCCGGGACCATCGGTCTCAAGGCCGGCAAGCATTCCTTCACCGCCGAGTTCTTCGAAAAGGGCGGCGATCAGGTAATGGAAGTTTCCTTCGCCGGACCGGGACTGGCCAAGGCCCTGGTGCCGGATGCGCGCTTGTTCTACCTGCCTGCCGCCACCGCCATGTGGAATTACCGCTACTACGAGGGCGCCTGGAACGCCCTGCCCGATTTCAACGCCCTTACGCCTGCGGCCTCGGGAACCACCACTTCCATCAGCGTGGCCCCGCGCCTGCGCGAGGACAATTTCGGATTACGCTTCGATGCCAACATCGCCATCCCGACGGCGGGCGCGTATACCTTCTACACCAACTCCGACGACGGCAGCCGCCTGTGGGTGGGCTCCACCCTGGTGGTGGACAATGACGGCCTGCATGGTCCCCAGGAACGCAGCGGCGTCATCAACCTCGCGGCCGGCACCTATGCGGTCGGCGTGGCCTTCTTCGAGCTGGGCGGCGGCCAGGTAATCGATGTCAGCGTTTCCGGCCCCGGTCTCGCGAAACAAACCATCCCCAACTCCTGGATCGTTTCCGGCAATCGGCCCCCCAACGCGCCCACCATCACCGAGCCTTTCCAGGCCGGAGGGATGGTCAACCCCGAGGATTTCCATATGGAGACCGCGCCTTTCTCCGATCCGGACGCGGCCAGCACCCATCGCTGTTCCGACTATGAGATCTGGACGGTGGCGCCTTCCGAACGCATCTGGTTCACCTCCTGCATCGGCGGCATCGAAAAGCTGCACACCCATCTTGGCGATGGGGTCTTCATGGGCTCACATGCGGGCCGTACCTCTTTGATGGGATCCACCGACTACAATTTCCGCACCCGCCATCGCGACAACAGCAATGATCCGGCCACGGAATGGAGCCCCTTCTCGGCCCGCGCCATCCGCACCAACGGCGCCCCCGTGCTGCCGCCCCCGGGCGCGGGCAGCCCCTGGGCCATGCGCCAATCCGGCATCCAGGCCGAAATCGCGGCCACCGGCTTCCGGATGCCGGTCAACATCGCCTTCGTGGCCAACCCTTCCGTTGATCCCAACTCCGCCTTCTATTACGTGTCCGAACTATACGGCAACATCAAATGCGTG